>JAYWDX010000115.1:0-23665 GCA_043779675.1 Tenderia sp. (SeqCode) | reverse complement strand
ACAGGTAGTATGTGAGCATTTTGAGGCCAGTTTTCCTCGGTACCCCCTTGAGGGGTGAACGCCGCGATGCGCCCTTCAGCGAGATCGTAAACGGGTTCTGAGACGTGGGGTGGTGAGGCGCTGTGGCAGCGCCTCACCCTAACGGTGGCCGATTTGGCTGATGGGGATGTGTACTTCACCTTGGTGGCGCCGGGGGATGGGGGCTGTACCCCAGGCGTGGCCGTAGATTACCTCATAGGTGGCAGGCAACAGGCCATTGTCGTCTTTGAATTTGTCGTAGGCGTTGAGCATCTGTTTCAGCTTTTGTTTGCCGGTGAGCGCATGGCTGCGTCCGGCGCTGACGTTGTGCGCTCCCATCGCCTTAAGGTCGCGCATCACCGCCATGCCATCTTTGTAGGTGAGGGTAAGGCGTTCGGTATCCATCACTGGATCGGAAAATTTTGCCCGCATCATGGCGTCGCCGATGTCGTGCATATCGATAAAGCTGTTGACGTGGATGGCATCATCCACCGTGCGCCACGCCTGGCGTAGCTCCTTCAGGGTGTCAGGGCCAAAGGTGGTGAAGAGCAGCAGGCCGTTGGGTTTGAGCACCCGTTGGAATTCAGCAAACGTCTGATCGAGATCGCTACACCACTGGATGGCGAGGTTGGAGATGATCATGTCAACGCTGTTGTCGGCCAGCGGCAACTGGTCGGCATCACCGCAGATAAAACGCTGTTTGCCAAACCACTTGTCGAGCATGCCTAACCGTTGTCGCGCCAGTTTGAGCATGGCGGGTGCAAGGTCGAGGGCAATCACCTCGCAGTTTTTATAACGGCGTGTCAGCTGCAAGGTGAGTTGGCCCGTGCCAGCGCCAACATCAAGGATACGTTGTGGTTGCAGCTTGATTAGATCAAGACGTTCCAGCAGGCGCTGGGCGATAGTCTGTTGCAGCAGCGCCACATCATCATAACCTGCGGCGGCGCGATCAAACGATTCGCGTACCAGACGTTTATTGAGTTGGTAAGGAGTGTTGTCCATTATCGCTGTTCTATGAAAGGCACAAGCAGTTGCAGAAACTCTGCTGTATGCGAGAGGAAGGGGATGTGGCCAACGCCGGGCATGATCTCGATGAGTACCTTGGGCATGAGTGCGTGAATAGACATTGCACACTGCACTGGCACCAGCATGTCGCGCTCACCAAGGATGAACTGTATTGGGCATTGCAGCTGTTGCAGTTGTGGCCGCAGATTGGTGGTTTTTAAAATATCCAACCCCAGTCGCAACGCCTCACCCTGTGGCAAGGGCCGTTCATCAACGATGCTGCGTACTCGCCGCAGCATCTCCTTCTCATCACTGCTATCACGCACTTGCAGACTCAGAAAACGTTTCAATGTCTGTTCGGTATGGTTGACCAGGCTGTCGCTAAAGGCGGCCAGACTGTTGCCGGGGGTGGCGTGGGGCCAGTCATCTGTTTTGATGAATTGTGGTTGCGCCGCCACCATCACCACCTTGTTGATCTGCTGCGGCCAGTGCAGCGCGGCGTTGAGTGCGGCCATGCCACCGAGTGACCAGCCGATCCAGGTTGCATGGGCGGGTGCAGAGTCAATCAGCATGTGTGAAAGACGATTGAGATCAAAACCACCAGCAGGCATGGCGCTGTGGCCGTGGCCGGGCAGGTCGATGACGGTGAGGCGATAGCGATCTTGCAATGCATCGATAACAGGTTGCCAGATGCCGCCATGCAGCCCCCAGCCGTGGATGAACACGAGGTCGGGGCCTTGGCCGAAGGTTTCGGTGTGGAGAAGAGTCATCTGATCTGTTCCAGAGTGTTCAGTAGTTGTGCCACATCGGCTTCGCTGTGATCGGCGCTGAGCGTGATACGTAAACGTGCCGTGCCATCGGGCACAGTCGGCGGGCGGATGGCAGTGATGAGGATGCCCTGTTGTTGCAGTGCTGCGCTCATTGCCATCGCCTTGCCATTGTCACCAATCAACAGTGGCTGGATCGGTGTTTGTGAATCCATTAGTGGCAGGCCCAGTTGTTCTGCGCCGTTGCGAAACTGCTGAATCAGGCTCTGTAATTTTTCGCGCCGCCAGCTTTCTGTTTGCAACAGCCGCAGGCTGGCGCGGCTCGCCTCGGCCACGGCGGGTGGCAGGGCGGTGGTATAGATGTAGGGACGTGCCTTTTGAATCAGGAATTCGATTAAATCTTCACTGCCCGCCACAAAGGCGCCGAAGGTGCCAAACGCCTTGCCCAACGTGCCGATGAGGATTGGCACCTCATCGATGTTCAAACCAAACTGCTCGACGCAACCGCCGCCAGTTTTACCCAGCACACCAAAGCCGTGGGCGTCGTCCACCATCAGCCATGCCTGGTGCTGCTGTGTGACTTTGCACAGCTCGGGCAAGGCGGCGATGTCGCCATCCATGCTGAAGAGACCATCTGTGACTACCAGCTTTTCTCCGCCTTTATGTGCGTTCAGTTTTTGATTCAACGACTCAGCATCGTTGTGGGTGTAACGTTGCAGACGTGCCTGTGACAGCAAACCACCATCGAGCAGTGAGGCGTGGTTGAGTCGATCTTCAAAGACAGAATCACCGCGCCCACAGAGCGCCGCGATCACACCCATGTTGGCCATGTAGCCGGTTGAAAACAGCAGTGCACGTGGCCGCTGCGTGAATGCCGCCAGCTCCTCTTCGAGGGCGTGATGCGCGGAGCTGTGGCCGTTGACCAGGTGGGACGCGCCGCTGCCGACGCCCCAGCGTGCCGCGCCCTTCTGCATCGCTTTGATCACCTCGGGGTGGTTGGCAAGGCCGAGATAGTCGTTGCTGCAAAAGGCGAGCAGTTCTCTGCCATCAATAAAAACACGAGTACCCGTAGCGCTGGCGCTGATGTGGCGACGGCGGTAGAGGTTCGCCTCTTGCAGGCGGATGAGTTCGGTGTGCAGATTTTTCACGGAGATGAGTGATGTGTGGGAGCGACATTCCTGTCGCGCCAGGTGGTTTGTTGAAACCCATCGCGGCAGGAATGCCGCTCCCACATCAATGCTGTTTAGGCGGTTGCGAATTCGATGCGCTGTTCACGGCGCTGCTGGGTATCACCACGCACCTCCAGCTTCAGATCACGAATCATCTTCAGGTCGTCCTGGACACTGCGCCCCTTGGTGGTGA
Source organism: Tenderia sp. (SeqCode) (assembly GCA_043779675.1). Taxonomy (GTDB): domain Bacteria; phylum Pseudomonadota; class Gammaproteobacteria; order Tenderiales; family Tenderiaceae; genus JAKFXL01. The sequence goes on along the minus strand of JAYWDX010000115.1, from coordinate 20,513 downwards.
GGTAGTCGCCGATCATCACGCCAGAGGCACCGGCCATGAAGATCATCGCCTGCATGTCGCCGAGGAACTGGCGGCCACCGGCGATGCGGATCTCGGCCTTGGGCATGAGATAGCGGTAGGTGGCGATGGCGCGCAGAATGGCGTAAGGCTGCATCGGTTCGACGTTGGCCATGGGGGTGCCGGCAACGGGGTTGAGGAAGTTCATCGGTACCGATTCAACACCGAGTTTACGCAGTGTTTCGGCCAGCTCGATGCGCTGGTCGAGCGATTCACCCATGCCGAGGATGCCACCGGCGCAGACGCGCAGACCGGCGTCGCGGGCGTGTTTGATGGTGTCGATGTTCTCTTGATAGGTGTGGCTGGTGCAGACCTTGTCAAAAAAGCTCTCGGCGGATTCGAGGTTGTGGTGGTAGTTCTCCAGCCCCATGCCTTTCAGCATCACGGCGGTCTCTTTGTCGAGCGCACCGAGGCTGGCACAGCGGCCGATATCGGAGTCTCCATCCATCGCGGTGAAATACTCTTGCAGCTTGGCCTTCTCTTTTTCTGAGCGCACGCCCCACCCCTTGGAGACGATGCCAAAGTCAGCCGCGCCCCACTCACGCGCCTGGCGCGCCTGTTCCAGCAGTTGCTCTTTGGGGATGTAGTCGTAGGCTGGCGCGGCGGTTTTGCTGTGGCCCGACTGCGAACAGAAGGAGCAGTTTTCAGAGCAGTTGCCGGAGCGTACGTTGGAGATGGCGCAGACTTCGATCTCGTTGCCACGGAAGGTCTTGCGGATGCGGTCGGCACCGGCCATCAGCCACGGGGTGTAGTCGTCATCCAGGCCGATCAGCCAGCGCCCTTCGGCGGCAGTCACTTCGCCGCCGTTGAGGGCGCGTTGGGTAAGTGTGTCGATGCGGGTGAAGATGGTATTGTCCATGGGGTTGGTTCCTTATATTCCTGTACAGATTCTGGGATATATTCAGCGATATTCGCTATTAATTCGTTGGCGCTGATCTTAACGGCTGCGCCACCACTGTCAACTCAAATATTGCCCATGGTTAACGACTGGCTAAAAATTGCTCACAACTGGTTCCTGCCTGCCACCTGCATCCTCTGTGATCGGGCCGGGGTGGCGGGGCGTGACCTCTGCGGCGGCTGCGCGGCGGAGTTGCCTTATATCAGTGCTGCCTGTGAACGCTGCGCCATTCCACTGTCACAGACCGGGGTGTGTGGTCAGTGCCAGCAGTCGCCGCCTAGCTTTGATGCGGCGCGGGCGCTGTTTCACTATCGGGAACCGCTGGATCAGTTGATTAAGGGGTTGAAGTTCAGCGGCAAACTGCACAACGCCCGGCTGTTGGGGGAGTTGATGGCGGAGCGGCTGGTGCCGACAGCAGGTTTTAAACCCGATGCCATTGTGCCGGTACCACTCCACTCGGCGCGGTTGCGGCAGCGCGGTTTTAATCAGGCGCTGGAACTGGCGCGACCTCTGGCCCAGGCGCTGAAGGCACCGCTGTTGCCCCAACTCTGCCAGCGGTTGCGTGATACTGCGCCGCAGCTGGGGCAGGACGCCCGGGCGCGGCGTCGCAATCTTAAAGGGGTGTTTGCCGTCGCTGCGCTGATTAATATAAAGAGTGTGGTGGTTGTGGATGACGTGATGACTACCGGCAGCACTGCCGAGCTGCTGGCCAAGGCGTTGAAACGCGCCGGGGTGGAGCGGGTGGAGCTGTGGGTCTGCGCCCGGGCTGATCTGCCCGGGCGTGCTCCTTTCTAATTTAAATAACTGGTTTTTGGCGCGACTGTTTACGACTCCGGTGACTCAGGCGTCGTAACGGCCAGCACAGCAGCAGCCCCAGCAGTAGCAGGGGTGAGGTTGCCCCCGCCTTGTAGCCACTCAGTTTTTCTTCGTCGGTGATAGTGACGTAGAGACCACTTGGATCGACCACCACGCCGTTAACGACGCCATCGGCATCCAGCTCACTGCCATCTTGCAGGGTCAGACTGACCTTCTTTTCAGTGATCTCGACCCGGGTTGTCATATCTGCCAGGGTGTTGTTGCTGGGGTTGTATTTGTACCACTTGGCCCCTGCTGGCGGCGCCGTGGGCAGGTAAAAGGAGATAGTGACTTGAGCCGGACTGGCATCGCTGGCGACCAAACCTTCGATACGGAAGTTAAACAGGCCATAGGGCATTTTGCCATTAGCGGTGAGACTGGTTGGCAGGGTGCTGTAGGCGATAGCGGTGAGCTGACCAAAGGTGGCCGTGCTCGATAGCTGCACGCCGAGGATGGTGTTGTCGCCGGTATTACGTAGGCTGATGATGCCAGGCTCGGCGCTTTCAGGGTCAATCTTGCCATCACCATCGGCATCAAAACCGCGCCCGGCATCGTAGCGGTCATCCACGCCGTTCAGGTCGCTGTCGTGGCTGCCCTCGGTGGAGACGCTGATCTCCACCGGCTCTGACCACTCCGACCAGTAGGTATCGTCGCGGTGACGGGTGCGGATCCAGTAGTGGTCGCCGGGCAGCAAAATGGCGTCGACGATGGTAAGTTTGCGTACCTTCTCCTCCTCGGCGGCGGAGGTGACACCCCTTAAATTGCGGCGCAGGATGCGGCCGTTGTCGGCAAAGGTAATAAACGAGTTGATCTCCCATTCACTCTCGGTCAGATAATCCTTTTTACCGCTGTCCGGCTTGTTGTCGCCCGCGTCTTTAAAGGGTTCGGCATCAAAGCTGCGCACCGTCAGCGGCAGTGGGAAGGCAATCGGCTTGATCACTGGCTTCAGCGGCGTCAGGGCGATGATGGTGGCCGGTGTTTCCGCCGCACTGTTTGGGCTGGTGCCGTAGTAGTTCTCTACACCATCGTTGTAACCATCACCGTCAGAGTCTGGGTTGCTGATATTTTTATTGTCCGGGTTTGCATTGAGCTGGTACTCCTTGAGATTGCTTAGGCCGTCACTATCGTTGTCTTTGTTGGCATCGCTGGCGAGCAGTGAATCCATGCCGTTGGCTTTTTCAACCACATCGGGAATGCCATCGTTGTCGTCATCCTCTTCGGTATTGTTGCCAATGCCATCGCCATCAGTGTCGTACTGCTCATTGGGGTCGAGCGGGAAGGCGTCACTGACATCATTGACGGCGAGGCCAGTTATTTTATCAACGTCGCCATCGTCGTTCTCATCGCAGGCATTCCCGCTGGGGTCACCAGTGGTGAAGTTTTGGTCGGTATTGAGTTGGTCGGGATTGGCGATAGCAACGCAGTTATCAAATGCATCGTAGATACCATCAGGCCCCTTCAGCCCGGTGACCGTGTCGATTTCGTCGGGGTTATCGGTTTCGCTGTAGCTGACAATAAAGGCAGCGCCCGCCTCAATGTCGTTATCGTCGTTGCCGTTGGCGCCGACCAACAGTTGTTTGTTGCTGTTGATGGCCACGCTGCTGCCAAAATAGTCGTAACTCTTGCTATTGTTGGCCGCCAGCGGGGTCTGCTGCACCCAGCTGTTACCGGCTGATTGGGTGAAAAGGTAGACGGCGCCGCTGTCGATGTTTTTGCTGTCGCGCAACTTGGCGCCTGCCACTACGGTGGCGCTGCGCTTGCCGACGCCATCGACGCTGAAGGTGAGCGCCACGCTGGCGCCGAGGCTGTCGGACTTTGCGCCATCCCTGGCTTTGAACAGGGCGGTATCCTGGCTCCAGACGCGGTCATCGTTAAAACCGATGGTTGAACTGTAGCTGAAGACGTAGGCAGCGCCGGAGCTGGCCCCGTTGTCATCACGTCCCGGCGCACCAACGGCAAGCGTGCCAAAGTGGGTGGGGGTGGGGGTGGCGGTGACTGTCTGGGTGAGTGTGCTGAAGGCGATGCTGCTGCCAAACTGGTCGCCATTGAGGCCGTTGCTGGCGACCAGTTTTCTCTTTTCACTCCAGCTGTCACTGCCATCGAGCCGGAACAGGTAGACCGCGCCGGTGGCGTAGTTGCTGCTGTCGGCCAGGGGCGAGCCTGCCATCACCAAGTCGCCCGTCACCGCCACGCTGCTGCCAAAGCCATCGTTGCCCTTGCTGTCAAAGGCGGTCAGTTTGCGCTGTTGCCAGTTGCTGCCATCAAATTCAAAAACATAGGCAGCGCCGGTATTGGTGATGCGGCTGTTTTTATGCGCCCCCGGCGCGCCAACCACCACGCGGCTGGTGCTGTTGATGGCAACACTGCTACCGAAGTAGTGGTTGGTGCCCGGTTGGGTGGCGGTGAGTATGTCCTGCTGGGGCCATTCCCACTTATTGCTGACGGGATCGAGGGTGCGTTTAAAAATGTAGATCGCGCCAGCGTTGGTAAAGCCACTGTGACTGGCCCCCGGTGCACCGACCACAGCGACATTGTCAAAAATGGCAACACTGCTGCCAAATTTGGCCAGATTGGCAGCGTCACTGGCCACCAACTTGGCTTTTTGTGACCATTTGCCCGCATCATCTTTTTCGAAGATGTAGGCAGCGCCACTGCTGCTGCCATTACTCTTGCCATTGACGGCACCGATGATGGCGTAGTCGCCAGCGATGGCGGCGCTGTTGCCGAAGTTGTCGTTGAGGGTGCCGTCTTTGCTGATCAGTTTTTGATAGGTGGCTTTAAGTGTGCCTGGATTATCGGCGGCATTGTTTATATCCGTGCCGGCGAGGTATTCGGCTAGGTTGGTATAGGGGGTGTTGGTTAGTGGATCTTTGTCTCCGTCTGGATTGAGCAGCGCATCGGCAGGATCAAGCGGATTCAGTCCCAAGGCAACCTCAATACGATCAGGAATGCCATCGCCATCAGCATCGGGGTCGATGTTGTTACCCATGCCGTCGCCATCGGTGTCCAGCGTCTCATTGCCGTCGAGAGGGAAGGCGTCGGCACCGTTGAGGGCGCCATCACCATCAATATCGTCGTCGCAGGCGTCACCCTTGGCATCACCATCAAGATTCTCCTGATTGGGGTTGCTGACAGGGCAGTTATCAAAGGCGTTGGCGATCTTATCGCCATCGCTGTCGACATTGATGCCGGTAAGGTTGACGCTGTAGGCGGCACCGGCGCCGTCGCCGTTGTCATCAACGCCGGGGGCGCCAACGATCAGTGTTTGCGTGGTATTGATGAGGCTGTAGGCAAGGCTGATGCCGTAAGAGTCGCCGGACTGGCGGTCGTGGCTCTGCATCTTGCCGTTGAAGTCCCAGTTGCCACCAACAAGACGGTAGATGTAGATGCCGCCGGTACTGCTCTTGCCACGGCTATTGGCATAGGGGGTGCCGATCATGACGGTCTGGTTGTCGATCATAAGGGCGCTATAGCCGAAGAAGAGCTGGGCGGCGGCGTCAGGGGCGGGGGCGGTGAGTTTGGCCTGCTGCGTCCAGCCACTGCCAAGTTTGAAAACATAGGCCGCGCCGGAGTTGGAGCCACTGCCGCTAACTCCGCTGGCCCCCACCACCAGGGTGTCGCCGCTGAGCGCAACGCTGCCACCAAAGTAGTGGCCTGCCGTGGTATCGCCGCCCTGGAAGCTGGCGGTCTGGGGCCAGTTCGCGCCACTGTCCTCAAATACATAGACCTTGCCGCTGTTGGCGCCTTTGTTGCTAACACCGCTGGCGCCGATGACGGCCCTGCCGTTCTGTAGGGCAATGCTGCTGCCAAAGAAGTGCTGGGCGGCGGTGTCACCGCCGCGCAGTGTGGTCCGGTAGTCCCATTTTTTGGTGGTGTTGTTACGAACATAGACATAAACAGCGCCTGCAAAGCTGCCGCTGCCGCTGAGTGGGTTAGTGCCGGGGGCGCTGATCAGCGCGGTATCGCCGGAAACAACGATGCTGTTGCCGAAGCGTTGGTTGGTGGGGCAGAGGGCTGGGTTGTCGGTGGTGTTGCATTTATCGGCAGTGATAATTTGGCTGTTGGTCCAGATGCCGCCACTGAGGGTATAGAGATAGACTACCCCGGCGTTGTTGTCGCCATCAGCGCTAATCAGCAGGTCATTGCCGCCGTTGGCGAGGGCCACGGCCTTGCCTAGGCGAGCATGGGCGCTGCTGGTAGGGATGAATTTTGCGTTCTGCTGCCAAGTGCCGCCGCTGTCGGTGCTGGTAAAGAGGTGTGCGCCGCCACGGTACGTGGCGCTGAGTTGGCCGTTGGGACTGCCAACAATGGCGCTGCCGCCGAGCAGGGCAACGGCAGAGCCGAGGCTGTCGCCAGCGGTACCAAGGTCAGTGACCATTTTGTATTGACGTGGTTTGCGGGTGGCGGGGTTGTCGGCAACATTGTTCCTGTCGGTGCCAGCAAGATACTCATCCAGGTTGGTATAGGCGCTGTATGGTGGCAGTGGGTCCGCATCTCCGTCTGGGTTGAGCAGTGCATCGGCAGCATTCTTTCGGTCCATGCCATATTTGACTTCGATAAGGTCAGGGATGCCGTCATTGTCATCGTCGGGGTCACGGTTATCACCGACGCCGTCGTTGTCGTTGTCAGCCGACTCGGTTGAGTCGGAGGGGAACTTGTCGCCATTGTCACCCACACCGTCACGATCGAAATCAACCTGCTCATTGATGTCCAGTGGAAAGGCGTCAGTTATGTCGGGAACCCCGTCAGCATCATCATCGTTGTCGCAGGCGTTGCCATTGTTGTCACCAACCAATAGTACATTGACATCGGTATTTAACTGGCCGGGGTTGGAGATGTACTGGCAGTTGTCGTCGACGTCATTTATCTTGTCGTTATCGTCATCGAGATCTACATCATCCTTGCTGCCGTCATTGTCATTATCGTCATCAGCCTTGTCGCCAATGAGGTCGCCATCGCGGTCAGACCACTCTTCGATGTTGAGTGGAAAGGCGTCGTTGATGTCGAGGCGGTCATCGCCGTCGTCATCGTTGTCACAGACGTTGCCCTCGCCGTCGCTATTGGTGTCCAGCTGGTTAGGATTGGCAATGAACTGGCAGTTGTCGAGTATGGTGCCAGCGACAAAGTCGAAAACGCCGTCATTGTCGTCATCAGGGTCGGCGTTGTCGCCGAGGCCATCCTTGTCGTTGTCGGCCCATTCGGCGGCGTTGTGGGGGAAGAGGTCTGTTGTGTCTTTACGACCATCATTGTCGTCATCTTCGTCACAGAGGTCGCCGCCGGTATCCGGTTTATTGATGACCCATAGGTCACCATCCCAGTTCTTCTGGTCGGGGTTTGTTAGCAATGGGCAGTTATCGGGGGAGCCATTAATGCCCTCGCCCGCAGCGTGGGCGGCGCTGGGCAATAGGGTGGCGAGGCATAGCAGGGCGGCTAGCAGGTTGGTTTTACTGAACAGGCGGTAATTCATGGCGGACGTTTCCTACAACCCATCGACAAATGGGGGCAATTCTACCATTGATGTGGTGGTGTGGCGGACCGGCTGGCGGGCCAGTGGCGCCGTTGGCCACTATATTTTTTAATTTACAACGTGCAGCCCGCCACGGTTGCTGTGCCGGCGGGCGGGGCCGGGACGGCGCGGCTGGTAGCTGGGCAGTTGCGATATCTGTTCGGCCAACAGCGCTGCTGTGATGTTGAGCGCCCTGAGCACCAGCATACCGGCACGGTAGTGAAAGTAGTGCAGTTTGCAGGCAACCGGTTCATGCAGCCCCTGGCGTGACTGGCTGGCAAAATCGGTCCAGGCGAGCACGGGCAGGTCGTTGATGCTGGTATCAACACAGACCCAAGAGTCATTGTCGATGATCATGTCGATATTGGGTATGCCGTTGAGGGTGAGGCGGATGGGGCCGGGTAGACGCCGTAGCGCCAGGCGCAGCTGGTTATAGTGGTGCGGGCTAACGCTGCTGTCGGCAGTTGAATAGCGGGGCATTTCTCGTAGTCGCCACATCATGATCACTTCTCCGTCACTACACTTACTTTAGAAGAGCGGCAGACTCTGGCCTGGCCTTTAGTTTTTGTTGTGGTTGTTGTGGTTGTTATTGATGGTTTTTATGGCAGCCAGAGGCTGAAGCGGCCGCCGCCGTTGATGCCGTTGTTGCTAAGGGCGATGTGGCCCTGCTGGTTTTTGGTCTGGTGCAGGCGGGCGATTACGGTCGCAAAGTAGATGCCCAGCCCGGTGCTGCCGCTGTGGAAGTCGATTTGTTGCTGTTGGCTGGAGTCGGCAATCAACAGCGTCTCGGGATAGCCGGGGCCATCATCATCAATGCATAGGCTGAGTCCGTTGTTGGTGATCGTGGCGCTGAGCCGAATCTGGCGGCGGGCGAACTTATAGGCGTTGTTGATAATGGTGTTGAGGGCGCCAAGCAGCAGGGCTCGGTCGCAGAACCACATCAGCCCGTCGTCGCAGTTAAAGCTCAGTTCGATGTTGCGAACCGCCAGGGTGTCGCGGTTTTCAAGCCAGGCCTGCTCCAGCAGATCATGGATGCTGGTGTCGTCGATGCTGGCGAAGTACTGGCCGCTGTCGATGCGGTAGAGCGCCAGCATCTGGATGAATTCGTTGTTGAGTCGTTTGCCCTCATGGCGCAGCTGCTGGAGTTGCCGCTGTCTCTGCTGGCCGTCCGTTGACGGCTGATCGCACAGCTCGTCGATGGTATTGATGATGACCGCCAGTGAGTTTTTTATGTCATGTACGGCGCTGGCGAGCAGGGTGGTTAAGTCGATGCTAGGACTGGTGCTTTTGCTGTTCATGGTCATCTCCTCATTGCCACTAATTATTGGCAAGGTTCCAGTAGAGTCGATCGAGCAGCTGGTAACGTTCGTGAAGTTTGGTTTCGCTACGTACCAGATCGAGGCAGTGGCGGGTCTTCTGCAATAGATCTGTGTTTTTGCCACGTTTTTTTAGCAGCGTCAGATAGGCCTGGGCGGTATTGATGTTGAGTGCGGGATTGTTGGGGGCATTGCTAAGCGCCTCTTCAAAGAAGCCAATCGACTCTTCCACCTGGCCGTTGTTGAGGAGTTTGACCCCCTGGTTATTGGTACCCATCATATCTTTACGCAGCTGGGCAAGCAGCGTGGTGGCGGCCTGTTCCTGGCCTGACTCTTTGTAGATGGTGCCGATCTGTTGCAGGACCGTCTCATCATCGTGGTTGTTATTGACGAGCTGCTGCACCACGCGGCCAGCCTCTTCGAGCTTGCCGTGGGCAAGGCAGGTGGCGGTCAGCTCCATAGCCAGTTTGCTGGAGGAGATGAGCGGTATTTGGGCGAAGAGTGTCAGCGCCTCCTGAGTGGCTTCAACGCTTTTGCTTTCCTGGCCGTTGTCGCGATAGATGTTCTCTTTTGTCAGGGCGGCGGTGAGCCCCGCTTCGGCGTTACCCTTGAACTCATGTTTGATCAGATCGATATAACGGAAGGCCTCCTTGTTATTGTCGTTTTTAACCATGGCCTTGGCCAGATTGGCGTAGTCGCTGGCCTGACGCATCGCTGAATTTTTGCCGATACGGACAACTCTTTTGTGTGCCTCTTCGGCGGTTCTGTAGTCGTTGTTACGTTCCGATACTTCTGCCAGGGCGCGTTGGCGCTGTACCGATTTGGGTGACCACGCCACCGCCTGCTGTAGAATTTTTTGGGATGCCTGGTGATCGTTGAGTTGCAGATGAGTACGGGCCAGCCAGTCATAGGCAGCGACATAGGCCTCGTTATCGGCGATGACCCTCTCGAACCATTTCTGCGCCGCGTCATACTCGTTGTTGTAAAAATGGATTTTGCCCAGCGCCATGTTGGCCCAGGGGATGTTGCGATCGATCAATACCTTGTTGCATAGCTCGCGGGCGGCGTCGAACTGTCTGAGTTCCAGCTGCTGTTCACATTTGAGTTTCAGCAGTTCAAAACGGTAACGAGGGTTGGCGGCGATCTGCTGATCACACTCTTCGATCGCTTTGGCGTAGTCCTTACTTTCAAGTATCCGGGAGAGGGTGAGAAGTTCGTCTTTCTTCTCCATCAGTTTTTGCAAACGTGTCCGCAGCACTATCGCAGTGACCGGTTTGGAAAGATACTCATCGGGCTGGTACTCCAGCGCCCCCATCACCATGAAGGCGGTACTTTCGGCAGTGATCATGATGAAAATGGTGGAGTAACTGATGTAACCACAATGTTTGACCTCCTCCAGAACCTGCTGACCATCCTTGCCATCTCCCAGGTTGTAGTCGCAGAGGATGATGTCAAACCGTTTTTCGCCAATGGCGACAATGGCCTCTTCGCCGGTGGTGATGGTGGTGATGTCGTCGGCGCCAAAGTTACTGAGCATCTTGCGCAGAATCGCACGCATCTCGCCATAATCATCAATGACGAGGATCTTTTTTCCAGCGAGAGACCACATTGCCATGGTGAAACGTTTCCATTTTTATTTCAGGTGATGAGCTGGTTAGCGTTCAGAGGGGTAAAAGGTTTAACGGCTAAGGTTTAACGGCTGTTGCTGGAATAGTAGAATTTAATCACTTCTGTTTCATGGTGTTATTAGATCTGGCCTCACTCTCCAGGTATCTGTAACAAAACCTTTACCGCTGGGTTACATCGCTGTCATTAAGGCTGGCTACTTTCTCGTCATCGTAATCTGATGGATGTGATGGTCATGTACAGCCGCTCACCTGAAACCCCTTTTTATCTTGCCGGGACACTCAACAACCGCCCGCTGGAGTCGTTGCTGGAACGATTTTTTTCCTTGAAGAAGCTCGCCCGGCTCTACAAGGGCCTGGCGCCGAGCCGTGATGAGGGGGAGTTTTTGCAGCAGCTGTTTGATACCTTCAATATCAATTATCAGGTTGCTGAGGCTGAGCTGGCGCGCATTCCCAAAATTGGGCCGTTGGTCATTGTCGCCAACCATCCTTTTGGTTGTGTTGAGGGGGTGGTCATGGCCGCCATGCTGCGCCGGGTACGTCCTGATGTGAAGATCATGGCCAACTTCCTGCTCAAGCGTATTCCCGAGGTGCGTGATCTCTTTATCGCCGTTGATCCGTTTGGTGGCAACGGGGCAACCCGCAGCAATATCGGCCCGATGAAGGAGGCGCTGCGTTGGTTGAAGCAGGGCGGCCTGCTGCTGGTCTTTCCCGCGGGTGAGGTGTCACATCTCAACCCTTTTAAAAGAGCGGTTGAGGATTCGCCGTGGAGCCATACGATTGGTCGTTTGGTTCAGATTGCCCAGGCACCGGTGCAGCCAGCCTATTTTCACGGCGCCAACAGTCTGTTGTTCCAGCTTGCCGGGTTTATGCACCCACGGCTGCGCACTGCCATGCTGCCGCGTGAGTTGATCAACAAGGCCAATACCACCATTCCGATCCGCATTGGCGCGGTGCAGCCCTGGAACCGCCTGAAAGAGATCGAGGGTGAGGCGGCGTTGATCGACTATCTGCGTATGCGTACCTATGAGGAGGTCTCTGACCTGATTGCTGAGATCGAGCCTGACAATAAGGGCATCCCCATTCTGCTGCGGCAGTATCTAAAGCTCGGTGGCCAGATCCTTGAGTTCAATGTTGATGATCAGTTTAACAACGCCCTTGATGGCCTGATCATGCTCGATCTGCTCCAGACCGAACCAAAGACCCTCGCTAAATATATGGGCAAAAACGAGGTGGCACAGTTCCACGCCGGGCATCGTGTTGATGAGTCGGAGTGTGCCTAGGGACACAAAAAACGTAGCTATCCTACCCATTCCCCATCCCATGCGTTAGCCTGTTCTCTGGCGCCGTTGCGCGCTCACTCCCTAACAGTAAAGGATATCTCCATGGATCAAGCTTTCGGCCTCTTTAATATCCTCTTCAGCTTTTGGGGCGGTCTGGCAATCGTTTTGATCGTGATTCTTAAAACCTCGGTCAAATTTGTGCCGCAGAATAGTGCCTACATCATCGAACGTTTTGGTAAATACCAATTTACTTTGGTGGGTGGGTTGAATTTTGTGATCCCGTTTGTAGATCGTATCGCCTATGAACGCACACTCAAGGAGCAGGCGATTGATGTGCCGAGCCAGAGTGCCATCACTAAGGACAACATTGGTCTGGCGGTAGATGGCGTGCTCTACCTCAAGGTGATCGAGCCGAGTAAGGCGTGTTACGGCGTTGAGGATTACACCTACGCGGTCACCCAGCTGGCGCAGACCACCATGCGCTCCGAGATCGGCAAGCTTGATCTTGATCGCACCTTTGAAGAGCGCGACACCCTTAACATCGCCATCGTTAACTCCATCAATCTGGCGGCTGAACCCTGGGGTGTGCAGGTGATGCGTTATGAGATCAAGGATCTCACACCACCACGCAGTGTGCTGGAGGCGATGGAGCGGCAGATGAAGGCGGAGCGTGATAAACGCGCCTCGATCCTTGAGTCAGAGGGGGAGCGGCAGGCGGCCATCAACATTGCCGAGGGACAGAAACAGTCGCAAGTGCTGGCGGCCGAAGCGGCGCGCGCCGAACAGATCCTTAATGCCGAGGGCGAGGCCAAGGCGATCGAGCTGGTGGCGCAGGCCAAGGCGGCGGCGATTCGTACTATCGGTGAGAGTGCCATCACCCCGGCGGGGCAGAAGGCGATTCAGCTTGATCTTGCTACCCTCGCCATTGAAGCCAAAAAGATGATCGCCAAGGAGTCCACCATTGTCTTGATGGATGACAAGTCGAGCGGCGCCGGTAACATGGTGGCGGAGGCGGTGGCGATTGTGGCTGCCATGAACAACAGCGATGCCTTTAAGTCCGGCAGGTAGATAGACATGATCGAATTTTTCAACGCCAATCCACATACCTTCTGGTTCAGCGCCGGTTTTGCGCTGCTGGTAGTCGAGGCGCTGGCCTTTGGTTTTACCTCTGGCGTACTGCTGTTTGCCGCGATTGGCGCACTGGTGACGGGCGCTTTGATCTGGATCGGCTTGTTGCCTGCCAGTTGGGGCGCTGGTATCGGCAGCTTTGGCCTCTGCTCCGCGCTTTCCGCCATGCTGTTGTGGAAACCGTTACTGAAATTGCAAAATGGGAGAGTGCGCCCCGCCCATGACCTGAGCAGCGACTTTATCGGCCATGAGTTCCGCCTTGGCCAGACCATCAGCCACGTCGCCCCAGGCAAGACCCAATATTCGGGTGTTGAGTGGCGGGTTGAGATCGACGATAGCGCGGCGGTTGGGCAGATCGAGGCCGGAACCAAGGTGGTGGTGGCGTCGATTGATGTGGGTGTATTCCGGGTGCGGCCCGCAGATGACACCCCAATGTAAAAATTCCCCGTCAGCCCTTGCCAGCGCCGGGATGAAGCCGGACAATAGCCGCCAGTTATTTACCCGTATTATTTATAGGAGTGTTGTGTGAAAAGAATTGAGACCTTTGTGGAAGAGCTGATCTTCGCCAGCCGCTGGCTGCTGGTCCCTTTTTACCTTGGCCTGGCCGCCTGTATCGGCCTGCTGCTGGTGAAATTCGGCAAGGAGTTTCTGAACTTCGTGGATATCGTCTTTACCGGCAGCAGCAACGATGTGGTGATCGGCCTGCTGACGTTGATTGACGTGGTTCTGCTTGCCAACCTACTGATTATTATAATCTTTGCCGGCTATGAAAACTTCGTCTCCAAGATTGACACCGGCGGCCACGAGGATCGCCCGGACTGGATGGGCCACGTCAGTTTTGCTGACCTGAAGATGAAGTTGATCGGTTCCATCGTCGCCATCTCGGGTATTGAGCTGCTGAAGGCATTTGTGAATGTGGACACCTTTACCAATGAGCAGATGGCCTGGAAAGTAGGCATCCACCTGACCTTTGTGATCTCTGGCCTGCTGTTTGCGGTTGGTGACTGGTTGACTCACAAGAAACATTGATTCAACCGTAACAACGGTTACCTAAATAAAAGCCACGCCCACAAAGTGTGGCTTTTTTGTTTGTGGGAGAGGTGCCGGGTAGAGGGTATCTACCGCTGCATCACCCGCTTCCTCAGCTCCTCCAGCATCACGATTGACGCGGCTACCGCTGGCGGTAAGCGTCACAGTGTTAAAGATTGTCTGTGCTGGCGGCCAGTGCACGGCGATGACCTGCAATGTCACTACACCTGTAAGCGACAGCCATAACATGCGGCTGTTGAAGAAACCGCTGCGAAAGGTGGTGCCAAGTTCGACGCGGGCATTGAAAACGTTGCATACATGGAACAGTACCAAGGTGGTGAAGGCGAGTGTTAGCGTCTTTTCACTACTGCCGTATTGCAGGGCGTAGTGGAGCACGGTGAGGGTACCGATGGTCATGATGGCGCCAAAGCCGATGGTCTGGCCGATGCGGCGCGCGGTTAGCATTGTCTCGTTGGGGCTGCGCGGTGGTCGCTGCATGATCTCGGGGTGGGGGCGGTCGAGGGCGAGCGCTACCGCCGGTGGTCCATCCATGATGATTGCTACCCAGAGGATCTGCACGGCGGTGAAGGGTGAAGGCAGGCCGACCAGTGGCGCAAAGAAGACGGTCATCAGCGCCCCCATGGTGGTAGAGAGTTGAAAGCGGATGAACTTAAGGATGTTGTCGTAGAGGGTGCGCCCCTCGTGCACTGCCGCGACGATGGTGGCGAAGTTGTCATCGGTGAGGATCATGGTGGCGGCCTCTTTGGCCACCTCGGTGCCGTTTATGCCCATCGCCACGCCGATGTCTCTTGAGTGCGGGTGCATCGTTGACGCCATCACTGGTCATCATCTTCACCATGATGCCCGCTTCACCACAGGCGTGAATAGCCGCTTTGGCCTCTGGCCGGGGTGGGCCCATGATGCCGATCAACCCCAGCAGTGTGTAACTGTGCAGATTGCTGGCGGGGTTGAACTCCTCGGCGGTGAGGGTGCGTGATGCCACCACCAGACCACGCAGACCCTGACTGGCGTACTCCTGATAGCTATTACGTGTGAGTTGTTGTAGTGCCTCATCAAAGGGCACGGCGTTGTTGTCGCGCAGGCAGTGGCTACAGTGTGACAGCAGCAGATCAGGCGCGCCCTTGATGAAAATTTGTACCTGAGCACCATCGTGATGAAAGGTGGCCATGAACTTGTGGGCCGAGTCGAAGGGGATCTCGGCGATACGTGGCAGCTGCCGTTCGATCTTGTCACGTTCGACGTTGCCCTTCAGCGCCAGTGCCAGCAGCGCCCCTTCGGTGGGGTCGCCGATCAGCGTGCCGTCGCGCAGGCGGCTGTCGTTGCAGAGCACTGCGGCACGCAGTAGTGGTGTTAGATCGGAATCTGTTACCCCGGCCGGTGCCTCGATTTTGCCATCAGCGCGGTAACCCTCGCCGGTCACGTTGTAGGAGTGTGTGCCAAAGAGCAGGGCGCGCACGGTCATCTGGTTGAGGGTGAGTGTGCCGGTCTTGTCGGAGCAGATCACCGTGGCGCAGCCGAGGGTCTCGACACTTGCCAGCCGTTTGATGATGGCGCGTTTGCGCGCCATGCGGCGCATGCCGAGTGCCAGTGTGACCGTGACCACAGCGGGCAGCCCCTCCGGGATTGCCGCCACCGCCAGCGAAATCGACTCCATCAGTACATGCACCAGCGGATCGCCAAGGTGAAAAGGATCAGCACCAGCACCACAGTGACGATGCCGAGCCGTTTGCCGACCCGGTCAAGTTGAATCTGTAACGGGCTGGGCGGCTGTTCGGCGGAGAGCCTTCCCATCTCGCTTTGCATGCCGGTGGCAGTCACCACCATTTCGCCCCGGCCGCGGGTCACCATGGTGTTCATGTAGAGCGTGGTGGCGCGCTCTGCGAGTGGTGTCTCTGCCGCGAGGGCAAGCGTGCTCTCCTTGGTGACCGGTTGTGACTCGCCCGTCAGCCCCGACTCATCGATCTGCAGCGTTGCCGCCATGATCACCCGGCCATCGGCAGGGATACGCTCGCCCGCCTCCAGCAACACGATGTCGCCCGGCAGCAGCTCCAGTGCCGCTCCCTCACGACGCCCCCGCGCCTGGTGTGGCAGCATGTTTTTTAGTGCCAGCAGACTACGTTCGGCGCGATACTCCTGGTAAAAACCGAGCACAGAGTTGATTATCACCACCGTCAGAATGACCAGTGCATCCTTGATGTTGCCCACCGCTCCTGCCACCAGCGCGGCGATGAAGAGCGTCAGCATCTAGGCACTCTTGAATTGCGACAGATAGATCTTAAACAGCGAACGTGGCGGCGCCTCGACCAAGCGGTTTGGGCCATGTTCATGGCTGCGGGAGGTGACCTGCGCCTGACTCAATCCGATAGCAGCATCAACCTCCAGCCGTGCCAACGCCTCAGTGGCAGGCAGCGAGTGCCAAGCGGTAGGAGTTGTCTCAGTGGTAGGGGACATGGTGAACGGGATACCTCATCAGACTAGGAGTGAAAACCCTACCGATGATGATGGCAGCATTGTGAAATGGAAAAGTTTGCGAGGAAAGGAGACGCGCCTTGTATCAGCGCCGTCGCCTATGGTGCTACCTTCAGAATTGCCGCCAGCGGCATCATGGTGATCTCAGCTCGGAACAGCACCGCGCCATTGTGCAGCAGGCCAAAACAGTGGTGCAGATACTGGCTGACACCTTTCTCCGTTGTTAGCGCCGTCGGTTCATCGACCAGTAGGTGCAGCACATCATTGCTGCGCAGCCCGTGTATCAGTTCGCGGTCGATGGAGATGTTGTGAGAGGTGTAGACCATTGGTTCATTTTCAAAATCATGGTGGTTGTGGCGGGCGCGCTCTAGCAGGGCGCAGGAGATCAGCCCGGCGGGGTAGGTCTCCGGGAAGCTGACTTTTTCATCAAGCTCATCGAAATAGGCCGATTGATCCGCCAGCGAACCGGAGAGAAAGTTCTTGGCATTACCGGTACTCATGAATTTTCGTTTATAAAAAAACCCGGTGTCATTAATGTAACTGCGGTCGGGTTGATGGGTTAGATCGGGCAGGGCAGAGAGATTGCTGTCACCCAGGAGGAGTGGCGCCTGTGACTCCCTCTTAAAGCCGAAGATCACAATGCCGTGCTCTCCCTTGATCGCAATCCGATTGCTGAGGGTTGGATTATCGCCTGGTTTAAATTGCGACTTCTTGATCTCGACCTGAACAGCCTCACCCGGTTTCACCACACTGGCAAAGGTGAATTGGTAGTTGCTGAAGCGTAGTCTGTTGCCTTCAATCAGGTTGGTTTCGTTGTTCTGCTCACGATAGCTCCGCAGCTGATCCTCGACCAGGCACTCCAGCTGGAAACCAAGGGCGATCGGCCCACCAAACGGATTGCCATGAATCCGCCCCCACTTGTTTCTGTCATGAAACAGGTTGAAATCATCGCTAGAGTTGCGTGCAGCATCGATATGGATCTGCTGGAAGACGAGTGGTGCTGCTGCGCTGGACTGGGGCATGGTGGCTAGATTCCAGTGTCTGGTCGGGGGTGGTGATCTCTCACCTCCATGACACCTTATCGTCATGTCGGGTGGAAAACCGCAGTGCCTTCCGCCCTGGATTTAGCTATATCTGTTCATCGGCTCCCCGGCATGCCGTTCTCTAATCGTGTGGCATAAAAAACCCGCTCGAGGGCGGGTTTGGAGGGCGGCGCGGAGGGCGTTACGCTTCGTTGTCGAGGGCATGGTTGGGATCCCAGCCGAGTTTTCTGGCGCGGACGAGCGCATCACTTTGGATGCGATCGAAGCGCTCGCGCAGTTCTGGGGGCAGGTTGTTGACCAGAAAGCCATACTTTTCCCACTCATTATCAATCTTCTCCCAGAGTGTCTGAATGCCCTGAACCATCCACCCTTCGCAGGTTTCTGTCTCGGGGATCAGGCCGAAGACCCAGGCGTCGCGGATGATCTTGCCGGAGTCGGTCATGCCACCTTCGTGGTCATTGAAGATACCGACGTACCTTCTATCGTCTCTGTTATTGCTCATGTCTCTCTGGCCTGCCTAGTAAGTAAAGGTGCCCAGTATAAAAGAATGGAAGTAAGGCGTCAGCCTGTTTTGGGGCAGATGAAGCGAGCAGGGATGGAAAGCCCATATTTTCAGGATGTGTGCTCTCTCATAAATTGCCAGGGTGTATTAAATAAGCGCTCTGCCAAAGGGCACCACTCTATAAAAGTAACTACCTGTAAAAGATTGGTGTGAAATGGAAGTTTTTATAACGACGTTGGCGTGGCTGAACTCAGCGTAGTGATGTCGGTTTTTCTTACATGGACGCTAAATTAGTCCGTTGAAATTATTTTAACTATATGAAATATGGCCAATATATACGTATGGCTTGTTTTTTGCATATTTCATGACTGTGGCAGTGGATTCTGCCCATGTATGACGCCGTCGTTGCTGGTTTTAGGGACGTTCTATTTTTAAGGAGTGAATCATGCGCAACTTACTGTCGTTAATGGTTTTGATGTTTGCTTCTGCATCGGCATTTGCGGTTCCTAACGTAATTCCTGAGCCTGAGTCGTTGGCTCTTTTTGCTATAGGCGTGGCCGCCTTGTTGTTTGTGCGTAATCGTAAGTAGCTGTTTTTTTGGATGGCCATCCTGGCTTGGTGGTCGTGTGGTGCTTGGATGTTTTATTAAATGTAAATGGACCTGCCTGATGTTGTGGGTAGCAACATTGTTTTGATTAAGCAGATGCCAAGATTGTTGTTTTGCCCCTTTATGGGATGTTTTTTTGAGGAGTTAATAATGCGTCTATTACTATCTATTGCCGTTTTGATGTCAGCATCAGTCCCAGCGTTTGCTAATATTAACGTTGTGCCAGAACCTGAATCACTTGCGCTGCTTGCCATTGGCGCTGCCGCCATGTTGGTTGCGGGCCGTCGTAAAAAATAATCGCCTTTGCCTTCGGGGTGAGGTGCCGACTCGGCGCCTCACTCTGAGTTTTTTGCTTATTGTCAGGTTGTGACATGCTTTAGTGAGCATGGATATTTTTTATAAAATTGATTTTTATCATGCAGTTAAGCATTGAAAAGCGAGTCTCACTGTTTGAAAAAACAGTAATCCGCTTGTAATCCCTCTATTCAGAGATGACTAAATTAAAAAAACTATGCTGCCTCATGTTAGGCGGCAAATTAAGGAGATGCCGGAATGTCACTGCCACCAGTATTCACGATCAAGGCCAACTACACCACAAGCGGCTCCATCATAGACGCGGGTTTGATCCCAAGCTTTCTTGATGTTCAGTTTCTTGGTGCCTCACCCTTCGGTGTTGGTGCTTACAACGCATGGTGCATAGACAGGAATGCTGCTCTGGATGTGACTGATACCGGGTTGGGCTACTATTCCGGCACTCTCCAAACCTCGGTTTACTCCATAAACGAATCGACCATTTCATTCGACGCTCTATTTCCCAATCCTCAAAGCTGGGGAAATCTGGATGAGCTCGATTGGCTGCTCAGACAGGATTTTTCTATCAACGGCTACACTTTTGGAGAAGTCCAGGCAGCTGCTTGGACGTTGATGGGCGATGACTGGTCAACCACTACTTCAATTGGTACGCCCGATCTAGCCAAGGTCACAGCGCTAGTCAATCTGGCTCACGCTAATAACGGTTATACCCCGGTGTTTGGTGTTGAAGACATATTGGACAGTCAAGGCAACGTGGTAGGTTGCGCCGCCACAGGTGATATTTCGGTCGTGCTGGCGACTTTCATTGATGGTAATAAAAATGGCGTGATGGATACTGGCGATACTGTTCAGCAACCCTTCATTATTCGAGTTAAATCCGCAGCCTTGGGCGATAGCGTCTGGGAAGACAGCAACGCCAACGGCATTCAGGATGGGGGTGAGATGGGTATCGCTGGCGCAGTGGTCCATCTGGTTCGCGACGCAAATAATGACGGAGACTTCCTCGACGTCAGCGAAGTTCTGCAGACGGCAACCACCGATTCCAGTGGTAACTATCTCTTCACGGGCCTAGCCCCTGGCGCCGCTTATCAGGTTCAATTCTTCACTCCAGCAGGCTACGATGCCACCAGCCCGCGCCAAGCAGATGGCAGCGCCACTTCCGGCGCCAACAGCGATGGGCAGGTGTCTGATGTTATCGTTTTGGCAGCGGGTGAATGCAACAAAACGGTTGACTCCGGGTTTTATAAAAATGTTTCAGTGGGCAACTACGTCTGGAACGACGCTAACAAAGATGGTGTCCAGAATGACGGCGCCACAGGACTTGGAGGTGTCGCCCTGACACTGACTGGTACTACTGGCAGCGGTGTGTCTGTTCTGCTCACCACAACTACGGCTGCCGATGGTAGTTACCTGTTTGCCAACCTTACTCCCGGTACCTATCAGGTATCGGTTGCTGCCAGCAATTTCGTCTCAGGCGGAGCGCTTGATGGTTACGTCGCTAGTCCTGTCGGTCAAGGCTCCGCAGCGCTGGATAGCAATGCCTCACCCACAAGCACAACTCCTGTACTGCTCACCTCAGGCAATGATGACCTTACTCTGGACTTTGGGTACAACAAACCGCCTGAGCCGACCGCCCGCCTTGGCGACTACGTCTGGGTCGACAGCAACAACGACGGCCAGCAGAACGAAGTAGCCACCGGCCTCAACGGCGTCGTGGTCAACCTGTACAAAGGTGACGGCAGCCTCGTCGCCACCACCAGCACCGCCAACGACAGCGTCGGCAACCCCGGCTACTACCTGTTCAGCAACCTCGTCCCCGGTGATTACAAAGTTGAGTTCATCAAGCCCGCCGGTTACGTCTT
>JAYWDX010000114.1:0-25808 GCA_043779675.1 Tenderia sp. (SeqCode) | reverse complement strand
CATCGTTGCCGACACCCCCAATCAAAACATCCTGACCGCTGCCACCCGCCAGCCATTCGCCTTGCTGGCCGCTACCCAAGCCGCTGCCTTCGGTAATCGCATTGCTGATGTCGATCTGCACATCGCTGTAGATCCGGTCGTTGCCATCATTCCCCGCCAGTATGTCGTTCCCGGCCGCCCCTTCCAGAATGTCATTGCCATAACCACCCATGATGAGATCCCTGCCCGCGCCACCATTAACCCGATCCGCCCCAGCGTACACATCATCATTACCACCCAGCGCAAGGATACTGTCATTCATTGCGGTACCGGAAATGGCTCCCATGCCGCCGCTGAGCATCGGGTCACTGTCGGGGCCTGCCACGCGATCTGAGTTGGCGGTACCGTTGATTACATTGACGATTGGCCCGTCCTGTGAAATATCCAACAGTTGAATACCAAAATTCCCATCCGTAAAGTTTTCAATAGTGATGCGGCTCCCGTCCGCCAACGTCAACGTCAGCGTCAGCGTCAGCGTCAGCGTCAGCGTGAGATTGGCGCCATAGGTGACGCTAATGGCGAGATTTGTCTGAAATACATACGATCCATCCTGGCGTTTTTCGATAAGGCCGGTGATGACATTGCCTGCATTGTCTCTAATGGTCCCCTTGCCATCAGAATCACGAATCGTGTCATTGCCATTAATCAGATAAGTGTCGTAGCCTGCGCCACCATTTAATATGTCATTACCCGCGCCACCGATGAGACTATCGTCGCCGCTGCCCCCATTAACTGTGTCAGCCCCTGCATTGCCCACCAGCACGTCGGCCAGGCTGCTGCCAGTCAGGCTGTCATCGCCATCACCGCCCAGCATGAAGGCGCGTTGAACATCCGCCGTCGCCGACATTCCACTGCTGCCCGCCTGGATATACCAGTCCATCAAGTTGGGGAGATTCTGGGTGATGGCTTGCCGTTCAGCGCTGGGTAAACTGGCCAGATAGTTCATGAAGTACTGGGTATAGCCCTTGGCGGCAGAGAGAGTAGCGGCGACATCGCTGCGGTCGAAGTGAATGCCGCCGGTGACACCGGTAAAAAGATGTTTATTGATATCCGCCGCGCTGGCGTTTTCGTAATACATCTGCATGGCGAAGGCGATCAGGGTTTTGCTGATGTCGGTATTCGTCAGCGTTAAACCACCGTTCTGGGCGATTTTCCATAAGTCAGTGGTAAAGCGGGTGACCATGCCATCGGCGGCAAACGCGCCTTACACGCCCGCTTCGTGGCGGACGAGGTGTTCGAGGAAATTACGCTTATCGGTATCAGTCGGGTTTGCAAATAGCTTTTTGTCAAAGACCATACTGAGCAAGTCTGGCAACTTGAACGTTACGTCATTCAGCGTCTGCTGCAGCGCTGCCGTCTGGATGCTCTGCAAGAAGGCAGTGAGCAGGGCTTGTGAATGAAGATCTATCCCGGATACACCGGCTGCGCTGTTAGGAATTGTCGTTTCTACACCGATCCTGTCATACAGGGTGGCGGGGGGCACAGACAGAAATTCACCCTGAACATTGATGTTGGTGACATTGCCTTCTCTTGCGCCCACCCCACTCTGGATGAAGTTTTCCAGTGGGCTAAGCCAATCTGAAATCTGGGGATAACTGCTCGCTGGAAATACCATCCTCAACTTTAGAAGCAGATCGGCTGCAACAAGTGCTGTTGCCGAACTGCTAAACGGGGCCTGATCAAAGGTAAATGCCGTCTTGTTAAAAAACACGCCCATCAAGGCGGCCAATCCGCCACCCAGTGAGTGGCCGGTGAAGGTTATATTGGCAGTGGGATTGGCAGCCTTGACCTGGAGATAATATTCGGCAGCTTGCAGTAACTGCGATGAGCCCAGTCCAATGACGAGGCTAATATCTGTCGCTATGTCGCCTAAATAATCACCATCATCAGTGCCCGCATAAGAAATGACTATGTCGGTGCCTTTAGTGAAGGACACTGCCTCGAAGCCACTAGATTTCGATTGGTGGTTGCTCATTAACCACCCTTCAGGCGCTGGAAATCGGTTAACAAGAGCGCGTGTATCAATGTAAGAAGCGCCCGCCATCAATGCGTATCAATTGCTGTAGTCATGTTATTTCCCCTTAAATAATTTGTTGCATGGACAATTCTGAGCAGACACTTTTTCACGTTCACATAATTTCAAACAAGCATCATAAGTCTTCTGTGAAGAAAACCAATCTAGCGACATCCAACCATCTCCTGTACGAACCTCTTCCATGCACCCCGCCGCCCCGCCCTTCATTGGCCCCCTCAGGATGCTTTTGTATTCGGGTTGTTCCAAGCTTCCATTAATCTTCCTAACGAGCCCCGCTGAAATAAGAGGGTTAGCTGTGATTGTCTCCTCTTCTGCTTTTGTACTGACAACCACATTGATTTCTTTGAATTCGGCAGGAAACTCAGCTAGTGAAATACGTTGCCAAGCCTTGCCGTCGTACTTGAATAACACGTAGGGGGGATTCGGCCGTCCCCATTTGTTATACGATAGGCACAAGTTCGGGGATGCCACAATATAGGGTGTGTCTTTCAAAATATGCAGAGCTAGTAAAATAAAATTAGATCGACCGATGTCTTCGCCATATTCACTTTTCCAAGCGATGGCCTTATTTGTGCCAGGCACAGTGAAAGTGATGGATTGTTCTTTGATTGGCGGCTTCTGCCCGATTTCGTGCCGTCCACCATAACTCTGCGAGCGTTCCACAATAATTTTCCTGCCATCATGCAGCAGCATCTCTTCTTTCCAGCTTTTTTCACCAAATCCAAACAACCCCGCATCCGCGCTCATGCTTACCCCCAGTATCAAGATCGATCCGATTGCTTTGAATGCCTTCAACATAAAACGTCCGTTGCTCATACCATTCTCCTTTCGATGGAATCACCATAACCTGCATATTTATCAGAACCACACACTGCTGCAAGTTGAGGTGATCCCGTGTGTCTTATATTTGTAGCCAAAATCATCTTTCCCGCCCACTCTCACTCGCATACTGCATCAACGGACTCAGCACATACTCAATCAATCTGCGCTTTCCCGTTTTCACCTCCACCGTCACCGCCATGCCAGGTGTTAAGTGGATAAGTTTATCTTCAATACGCATGGTGTTTTTTTCAAGCGATACTCTTGCAGTAAAAAGTAGCCCAAGTTTCTCATCCTGAATGGCGTCGCTGGAGACGCTGACCAGTTTGGCTTCGATGACGCCATATCGGGTGTAAGGGAAGGCATCTACTTTCACTTCGGCTGTTTGGCCTTCACGCACAAAGCCGATGTCTTTGTTGGCGATGATGGCTTCGACTTCGATGCCCTCATCCTGAGGGACGATGACCATGAGTTGTTGCGCCGGGGTAACTACACCGCCGATGGTGTGCACGGCGAGTTGTTGCACGATGCCATCGACGGGGGAGATGAGCCGCAGCAGGTTGTTGCGCTGGTCGGCTTTGATTGATTCCTGGTTCAGCCCTTGGCCTCGGCGCTTGGCGTCGGTGAGTTCGGCGAGTGCTTTGTTGAGTGCGTTGGCCTCTTCGGCGTTGCGCTGTTCTTTGAGTTGGGCGAGGTTGGCGATGAGTTCCTGACGGCGCTGTTTTTGTATGGCAAGTTCCTGGCTCTGTTCGATGCGTTGTTGTTCGAGTTCGAGATAGGTGTGGCGGGGGGCAAGTTGTTTGTCGGCGAGTATTTTTAATGATTCGGCGCGTTCGGTGATGAGTGGTAGGGTGGCTTCGAGTTTTTTAAGCTGCTCTTCGGTGCCGATGAGTTCGGCCTGGCGGCGGAGTTTTTCGTTATCCAGACTGCTAAGGGTGGCTTGATGCTGTTGCCACTGGCTGGTGAGCAGCTGTTTCTGCGGTTCGAGCACGTCGCTGCTGATGGACTTTGGCCAGTGGGCGATGGGGGTACGTTGGGTTTGCATAGCGTGGACCAGGGCTATTGCGCGGGCCAGTTCTGCTTGAGTGGTGCTGTATTCACTGCCCAGACGGGTGGCGTCGGCTTGGGTGCCGGTGGTGTCGAGTTCGATGAGTGGATCGCCCTTTTTTACGCTTTGCCCTTCTCGTACATGGATGATGTTGACCCTGCCGATCTCCAGCGGTTGAATGATTTTGGTGCGGTCGCTGGGGATAACTTTGCCTTGGGCGGTGGCGACGATATCGATCTTGCCAAAGCAGGCCCAGAGGATGGCGATGGTAAAAAGAATTACGATGCTCCAGGTGATGGCGCGGCCAATGGGGGATGGCGGTGTCTCCTGGATCTCCAGCGCTGCGGGCAGGAATTGGAGTTCGTGGTGATTGCGTTCTTTGGTCATAGATTGATTTATCTCTGTTTATTCCGCGAGGCAATCTTTTAAAAAATAGGTTGTGTGCTTCGCGCGCTTGGTGGGTTACGCAAAAAACGCTAACCCACCCTACATTTGATTCGTATTGCTAACCCACGACAGATATTCCATCCCGCGCATCACCCAGTTGATATTGATGGAGCTTGGCGTAGTGGCCATGCAGGTTGATGAGTTCGGCGTGGGTGCCCTCTTCGACGATCTGGCCGTGATCAATCACGATGATGCGATCGGCATTGCGCACGGCGCTTAGGCGGTGGGCGATGATGAAGACGGTTCTCTCTTTGCAGATGTGCTGCATGTTGTCTTGGATGATGCGTTCGGATTCGTAGTCGAGGGCGCTGGTGGCCTCGTCAAAGATCAGGATGCGCGGGTTGGTGTGAGGGCGCGGGCGATGGCGATGGCGATGCGTTGGCGTTGGCCACCGGAGAGGTTGCTGCCGTGTTCACCGACCAGGGAGTCGTACCCTTCGGAAAGTTCGAAGATGAAGTCGTGGGCGCCGGCGAGTTTGGCGGCGTGGATGACACGCTCCATCGGCAGGCCGGGGTCGCTGAGGGCGATGTTGGCGCGCACGCTGCGGTTAAAGAGCACGTTATCTTGCAGGACGACGCCGACTTGTCTTCTGAGCCAGGTGGGGTCGATCATGGCCAGATCAACACCATCCACCAATACTCTGCCACTTTCGGGGACGTGCATACGCTGTACGAGTTTGGTGAGGGTGCTTTTGCCGGAGCCTGAGCGGCCGACGATGCCGATGACCTGCCCGGCGGGGACATCAAGGTTGATGCGTTTGAGCACTTCGGGGCGATCGGGGCGATAGCGGAAGGTGACATGGTCGAAAGTGACACGCCCTTGCAGCGCGGGCAGGCTGGCACGATTAGGATTGTGGCCGGGTTCACGCGGGGCGTTGAGCACATCGCCGAGGCGTTGCACCGAGATACCGACCTGCTGAAACTCTTGCCACAGCTGTACCAGACGCAGGATGGGGCCGCTGACACGGGCGGCGAGCATGTTGAAGGCAATGAGCTGACCGACGCTGAGTTCTCCCTCAATCACCAGCCACGCACCAAACCACAGCGTTAGAACAACCACTACCTTGTTGATGAAGGAGGCGCTCTGGCTGGCGATGTTGCCGAGGGTGGTGGCCTTGACTGGCGCCCACATACCCGGCGAGCTGCTCTTCCCACTGGCGTTGCAGTTGTGGTTCAACAGCCATCGCCTTCACTGTCTCTACGCCGTTGACCGTCTCAACCAGGAAGGCCTGATTCTCGGCGCCGCGATTGAATTTCTCTTCGACGCGATGACGCAGGATCGGGGTGACGATCAGTGAAAGAACAATGTAGAACGGGATCGAGCCGAGTACGATGTAAGTGAGTGTCGGGCTGTAGTAGTACATCACCGCGAGGAAGACGACGGTGAAGAAGAGATCGATCACCAGTGTTAGTGCCGAGCCGGTGAGGAAGCTGCGGATATTCTCCAGCTCACGTACTCGGGCGACGGTATCACCGACCCGTCTGGCTTCAAAATAGCTGATCGGCAACGCCAACAGATGGTTGAAGAGTTTTGCGCCGAGGCCGACGTCGATGCGTTGCGCTGTGTGTGAAAAAAGATAGGTGCGCAGGCCGGTGAGCACCACCTCAAAGAGTGAGACCACGATCAAACCAAAGGCGAGCACATCGAGGGTAGTGAGCCCCTTGTGCACCAGCACTTTATCAATAACGACCTGGAAAAAGAGCGGCGTCACCAACGCCAGCAGCTGGATGAAGAACGAGGCCAGCAACACCTCGCCAAAGAGCTTGCGGTATTTGAAAATTGCGGGGATGAACCATTTGAAATTGAAGGTGCGGTCACCACTCAGCAAGCTGGCGCGTTTGGTGATGAGGATCAGTTCGCCAGACCACTGCTTCTCAAAAGCATCACGCGCCAGGATCTGCGGCCGCTGTTCGAGCGGGTCTTGAATCAGGACCGAGGCGACGCCGTTCTCTTCCTTGAGACCCGCGATGATGAAGTAGTGGCCATCGCTGTGACGAGCGATGGCGGGGAGTTGAATGCGGTCGAGGCGAGAGATGTCTGATTTAATCTGTCTGGCCTTGAGGCCCAGCAGCTTGGTGGCGCGGAGGATTTCGGTGGGACCGAATGGCTGTTCGACCTGACCAAACTGGTGGCGCAGTTGATCGGCCTCTGCGGCCACGCCGTGAAAACGACCCAACATAACCAGACATACCAGACCAGAATCTGGCCCGGCAACTTCGCCAGAACTACTCATCCTACTCAACCCCTTGAGTGTTACTACTTTTGTACATGGACTAACCACGCCATGCCATTTTTTGCCGATAGTACACACGCAAACGACACATAGGCAAGTATTATCAACAAACAGCGCGGGGTATGTTGAGAACTGAGAAATTGAGTCTGTCTGGTAAAAACTTCCTTAGCGTAAAACTAAGGAATCACTGAATAGGTTCGTTCGCCCCGTCGAAGGGCTGTTAACGAAATACATTGATCGTGAAGTGCTCCATTCATGGCTCAACAAGCCACCACAAAGAGCCTTGTATGTTTCGTTTTGCTGGACAGGGGTTAGTTTTTGTTAATTTTGTCTGGCTCGGCACGGCGGCATCCAGACCACTGGAAAAAAGTCTGAACAAACCTATCGCTTGGCTGGATAAACAGAGAGCCTACCCAGCGAGAGCCTGCCCCAGAGCCTACCCCGCGAAGCGTTTTGGGTACGTAGTGCTTTGGGCAAGCGCTTTGGGTATTACCGAGATTGATGCCGATTTGACCAAACGCTTACGTAGATCAGATGTATGGCGAGCCAAGGACAATCTGTTGCGTGGCATTCCTGGCGTGGGGACGGCACCCCCTGACTATGCTGGCAAAATGCCCCGATCTTGGAATGCTGAATCGCCGCGAGATCGCCGTCTGAACCAATGTTGCGCCGCTGGCCAATGACAGCGGCAAACATCGTGGGAAGCGCTTCATTTGTGGCGGGCGAGCTGATGTGCGTGCGATTTTATACATGGCGGCCATCTCCGCAATGCCCAAAGCACTTCGCGGGGCAGGCCCTGGGGCAGGGCCTACGGTGCAACGACACAATCAAGGCATTCGCGGAGCGACTGAAAAAGGCGGGTAAACCACCTAAAGTCGTGATTGTTGCTTGCATGAGAAAGCTGTTAACCATCATGAACTCTATGTTGAAAAACAATGCTCCGTGGAACCCTGAAATAGCTTGACTTGAAACACGGTTACTGCCCCGCGTAGCGCTTTGGGCACGGCGTATTTTGCAAGGGAGTCACTGCCAGGCACGCGTTCATGAAAGAGTGGCGACTCCAATTTCCATCGAGACGATGAGCCGGGTATTTGAGGTATCGCGGAGCGGCTACTACGACCGGCTCAAGCGCAAACCCTCGGCACGCGCCCAAGCGAGCGAACAATTGAAGATCGCGATGCCCAAAGCACTTCGTGAGGCAGGCGCTCTTCCGTGCAGTAAAGAACAAACGGCCAGAGGCCGGGTTGATCCGCCACTCTGATCGAGGCAGTCAGTATTGCGCCCACGACTACCGCCTGATGGTGGAACAGTTTGGGATGCAGGTTTCTATATCATGGCGCGGCAACTACCATGAGGGCCTGCCCCGCGAAGCGCTTTGGGCATAATGCACCCATGGAGAGCTTCTGGGGCAGCCTGAAAAATGAACTGGTACACCACCGCCGTTACGCCATCCGCGCCGAGGCGGAGACTTTGACCCAGGAGTACATCGATATTTTTTATAACCGCCAACGGCGCCACTCGCGCCTTGGTTATGTTGCCCTGGCTGTGTTTACGAACAATTTCATCAAACAACAGGCCAGCGCTTGAAGTGGGTGTGTCCGTTATTGACAGGATACCTCAGATCTAATACCTGAGCGCGTTTCACTTCTTTGTGGCTCATCACTTTATCCATCTTCAAAATATCCGCCACTGTTTTTAATGGCTGTGAGTTTAATCACAAGCGGACATTACTATTGGGGCTAACGGTCTCGATGCCGGCCAGGATAATGGACGCGCAACGAGTCGACTTAAATCCCCGCATCTCTCTCCTCATTCGCTTGAGCGCCCGGCGATCTTGCTCCACAATATTATCGAGATGCTTGATCGATCAGCGATGCACAGTGACATGGTCAACGAACACGCCTCAACACCACTCCTTAAAAATACATCATGCTAAAGCCGGTGGTTTTAACCTTGTGATGGACAATAAATCCGTTTCAAAACTACAAATCCTTATGCACCAAGCATCCGTGGCAACTAGACTTAGCCTAATAAACACTTACATGCTATTCGCTGCACGGACAGCCATATATTAAAAAGTCGGTATTAATGAATGTCTGTCCTTGTGTCCTTGTGTTTCGAGCCTATAAACTATAAACAAGATGTTTTGTTGGCAATTGTATCCATTTAGGGTGCCCCATTAGTAAGTGCATGGATGTTATACCGAGAAAGTTACACGATGAAGACTTCCAAACCCAACAACCATGTCGCAACGCAGCTTAAGCAGGCCATTTCCTGGCAACATCAGGGAAATCTACAAAAAGCTCAGTGGATGTTTCAGCAAGTATTGGCTATTGACCCCTATAATTATTCAGCACTAGAAGGCATGGGATTCCTGTTTGGTCAAATGGGGCGATTTGAGGAGGCTCTAAACTATTTTTCAATGGCCAGCATCGTACGACCCGAGGAGTTTGCGGTTTATTTCAACTGCGGGACTGCTCTAAAAGAGCTTGGGCGCTATGAAGATGCTTTAATCAATTTTAATAAGGCTGTGTCGCTCAATCCAAAATTTTCCGAAGCCTATGGTAGTCGTGGAAGCGTCCTTAATAACCTCAAGCGACACGATGAGGCCCTGGTCAGCTTCGACAAGGCAATCGCCTGTAATGAAAATTATGCTAATGCCTATAATAATCGTGGCGCTGTTTTGCATGGAGCATTTAAACGCTACGATGAAGCCCTGGCCAGTTTTAATAAAGCGATTGCATTAAAACCCGGCTTTGCCGATGCATACTATAATCGGGCTCTTTTGCTCAAAGCAATGGGACAATATGCTCATGCTTTGGCAAGTTATGATGGGGCAATTCGTATAAGACCCGACTATGTCGATGCCATTTACAATCGGGCGCATCTTCTAAGCGAAATGGGCCAATATGAGGGCGCTTTGACAAACTATGATAGGGCAATCAACATAAGGCCAGACCATGTCGATGCCAACTACAATAATGCGCTTCTCAAGTTGCTGCTGGAAGATTATGAGACGGGCTGGCCGCTCTATGAGTGGCGTTGGAAAACTGATCAACTAAAGGATCATCTCCGACATTTCAAACAGGATTTATGGCTGGGTAATCAGCCAGTATCAGGCAAAATCATCCTAGTGCATGCAGAACAGGGGTTTGGTGATGTTATCCAGATGGTTCGTTATGTTCCCATGTTGGAGGCGCTTGGGGCCAAAGTTGTTTTGGAGGCTCCAAAATCACTTGTGTTGCTGCTTCGCACACTCAAAACCACATTTGCGCTGATCGCAAAAGGTGAAAAACTTCCGGCTTTCGATTTACACTGTCCTATCATGAGTTTGCCGCTGGCATTCAGGACTACTGTCGACACCATACCATCACAAATACCTTATCTCAGCGCCGAGCTCCATAAGCAGTCTGAAATGAGTAAACGGCTTGGAGCAAGAGTTAAACCACGGGTGGGGTTGATGTGGTCAGGAAATCCAAGCCACCTGAATGACCACAACCGCACCATACCGCTAAGCATTCTAAAACCCTTGTTGGATTTGGATTTCGAATACCATTCATTGCACAAAGAAGTTAGGCCAGAAGACAAGATGCTCCTGGCTGAGCATACTCAAATCCACTCTCATGAATGCGATTTGATTGACTTCTCCTATACAGCAGCTTTGATCGCCGAGATGGATTTGGTTATCACCGTAGATACTTCTGTTGCTCATTTGGCTGGCGCTTTAGGTAAAGATGTCTGGGTTTTGTTGCCCTATGTGCCGGACTTTCGCTGGATGACCATAAGAAGCGATAGCCCCTGGTATCCTACATCTAGGCTTTTCAGGCAAAACAGGACTCGTAACTGGGAAGGCGTGATTGCTGATGTGCTATCAGAACTGAAAGTTCTATAACAACCTCATCAGTTGGGTATAAAAAACATGCGGTGGCCATATGGGCGCCTCTATTAATTCAAAATTCGCCAATCGTCGTTCATGAAAGTCAATTGGTTACAGTGGAATTTGCCGCATAAAAGGTAATTATTAGAGGCGCCCATATGGAAGACGGGCTTATTCAGACAGTCTTTGCGACCACCCTGAGTCCGCGCCAACTGTTGCCATGGCGGACGGCAAAGATGGTCTATCTCGGCCATACGCTGATGGAGAATCGCAACGGACTTATCATCAAAGCTCAAGCCAGTCTTGCCGCTGGCCGGGCCGAACGTGAGACCTCCATCGTGATGGTCTCCGCGCTCAACAGCGACCGCCATAAAACCCTCGGTGCGGACAAGGACTATGACATGCGTGAGTGTGTAGCGGCGTATCCTGGCACGTAACGATAAGACGTAGCGGTTCAGCCATTGATGGCAGCACCAGTCGTCACCAAGGCTACAGGGTTAGCTAGAGAATACGCAAACGGATCGAAGAAGGCTTTGGCTAGAGGGAAAGACCACTGGCCTTATCGCCAAGTCAAAGTGCGCGGACTAGCGCGAGCCAGTGCGGTATTCAACCTGACCTTTATCGGTTGGAACCTGACGTGAATACGCAACTTACAGGAGTAATCCGTCTGGTTGGGCGGAACCTGCCCGGACAGATCGGCTATTACTCTCAAATTATGTGATGAGTCTGCGATTTTTTGCCTATATTTTCGACGAAAAATGAAAAACCGAGCGGGGTTGGCTTTGCTTTTTCAACAGCCCGTTAAAATCAAAACTCACTCCCCTGCCAGCAGCCGCCTTACATCGGGAAGAATCTCTTTAGGTCCGGCGATAACCTTGAAAAAGGCGCGAATACGCCCCTTTTGATCGAGCAGGTAGATGACTCCCGTGTGGGCAATACTGTACTCCCCCTTGTCATTAACAGCCTCTTTTTCGAAACGGGTACCGTACTGTTTAGCCACCTTGCCAATATCATCAAGGCTACCGCTAAAGGCGATAAAACCGGGGTTGAAATAGTCCATGTAGGCACGCAGTCGCTCCGGGCTGTCACGCTCAGGATCAAGGGTGATAAAGAGCACCTGCACCTTGTCAGCCTCATCACCCAATAGTTTGAGTAACCGCTGCATGGTCAGCATGGTGGTGGGACAGATATCGGGGCAGTGGGTATAACCAAAACTCAGCAGCACCACCTTGCCACGAAAATCGGCAAGGCTAATCGGAATACCGTTCTGATCAGTCAATGTGAAGTCGCCGCCCCACTTGTCATAAACCTTGAGTGACTCCGCAGCGGCAACGGGGCGCAACAATAAAATGAACAGTGACAGCGCAACTGTTATTGCCGAAAAATAAAATGAGGTTTTGCGTGGCTTATACATGCTGACTCTATCGGATAGATGGCGCTGAAGTTAAGGTACGTTACACGCTGATCCTTCTGTTTAACGCCGCCTTTGAATCGGCAAGCGGATCGCTCCCAGGCTTATAACGCTGGCGGCCAGCCAGCGCTAAGAACCTGTTTACGATCTCGCTGAAGGGCGCATCGCCGCGTTCATCCCTCAAGGGGGCACCGAGGGGAAACGGGCTCAAAATGCTCATGTACTACGTGTACACTGCGCTTTTTCGCCCGT
This sequence comes from Tenderia sp. (SeqCode), assembly GCA_043779675.1. Taxonomy (GTDB): domain Bacteria; phylum Pseudomonadota; class Gammaproteobacteria; order Tenderiales; family Tenderiaceae; genus JAKFXL01. The sequence continues at coordinate 13,647 of JAYWDX010000114.1, read as the reverse complement.
TTCCGCCTCGCCTGGAGGCGCCTACTTCGCCTAGAGGCACCTACTTTTGGTTGGTGCGCTGCATCCCTTGATCAAGATCGTAAACAGGTTCTAAAGAGCTGTCGTGCCATGATTAACGCATCCTCGCACCCGTGCGCGGCGGGATAGTAACCTTTACGCCGTCCCAGCTCATTAAAACCCAACGCGTCGTAAAGACAGATGGCGCTGTTATTGGATGGCCGCACCTCCAGCAACACCATGTCAACATCGCACTCAGCCAGTGCATCCAACTGCTCCTGCAACAACAGACGACCATAACCCTTGCCACGGAGTGCAGGATGGATACAGAGATTGAGTATATGCGCCTCCCCCGCCCCCATCGAGACCAGTGAGTAGCCCTGTATCACACTGTCGATTTCAAAGATGCGACAACGATGCCTATCGTCGAGGCAGCCGCGAAAGTTGCCCAGGCTCCAGGGAAAGGGATATGAGATTTTCTCAATCGCCATCACAACAGACAGATCTGCCTCGTGCATAGAACGGTATGACATTCTAACTGGCGTCGACAAGCTTGCGGGCAAAGAGCAGATCTTCCCACGCCTTGCGTTTCTCCTGCGGCGCACGCAACAGGTAGGCGGGATGATAGGTGACAACAACAGGGATATTGCTATCGCCATAACTATGTTGCGTGCCGCGCAGAACACCTACGGCGTGGTCATTTTTGAGTAGGTTATGAGCGGCGATACGACCAACAGCGATGATGATACGTGGTTTGATCAGCGCAATCTGGCGCTTGAGGTATTGTTCACAACAAGCCGCCTCATCTAGATGCGGGTCACGATTACCTGACGGCCGACATTTGACGATGTTGGTAATGTAAACCTCTTGCCGCGCCAGCCCCACGGAGTTGAGCATTAGGTTGAAGAGCTGTCCCGCCTTGCCCACAAAAGGTTCACCTTGCTCATCTTCGTCAGCACCCGGGGCTTCACCGATGAACATCCAGGCCGCGTTGCGGCTGCCTGCGCCAAAGACGGCATTGGTACGCTGTTGATGCAGTTCACAGCTGCTGCAACTGACAACCTCCGCCTCCAACGCCGCCCAATCGCTGAGCGGCTGCATCACGGCAATTGGGGCTGGAATATCCACTGGAGCAGCCACAGATTCCAGTTCCTGAAGTGGAAGTGACGCTGGTACTTGCGATACGGGTTGAGCGGCATGCCGCCTTTGCCACACCTGAATGCCCATGGCATCCAGGTAAGCGTGATGTGTAGCAGCCCACTCTTTATCGCCCATGGTTACAGCTGTGGATGGGCCCGCTCGGCGGCGGTCAAGAGTTTGTTCAGGGCGTTAATGTAGGCCTTGGCAGAGGCGATGACAATGTCGATATCCGCCCCCTGACCGTTAACAATACGACCATCCTTCTCCAACCGTACCGTCACCTCACCCTGCGCGTCGGTGCCACTGGTGATGTTGTTGACGGAGTAGAGTTGCAGCGTGGCGCCACTATTGGTGATGGCCTCGATGGCTTTATAGGAGGCGTCCACTGGACCGCCGCCTTCAGACTGAGCCTGCCGCTCTTTACCATCAACCCAAAGGGTGACGTTAGCCACTGGGATTTCACCGGTCTCCGAGCAGACCTTCAGCGCCACCAGTTTGATATGTTCATTATCCGCCCCGGTGCTGGCATCAGAGACCAGCGCTTGCAGATCTTCGTCAAAGATTTCATGTTTCTTGTCAGCCAATTCTTTAAAGCGGGCAAAGGCAGCGTTAAGTTCATCTTCGGTAGCAAAACTAATACTGAGCTCCTGCAAACGGGTGCGGAAGGCGTTGCGCCCCGAATGTTTACCCAGCACCATGCGGTTGTCACTCCAGCCCACATCCTGGGCGCGCATGATTTCATAGGTCTCACGACTCTTGAGCACGCCATCCTGATGAATGCCCGATTCATGGGCAAAGGCATTGGCGCCCACAATCGCCTTATTGGGTTGCACCGGAAAGCCAGTGATGCCGGAGACCAGACGACTACAAGTGACAATCTGAGTGGCATCAAGGGTGGTATCACAGCTGAAGAGGTCCTGACGGGTCCGCACCGCCATCACGATCTCTTCAAGCGCGGCATTACCAGCACGCTCGCCCAGACCATTAATGGTGCACTCCACCTGCCGCGCGCCATTCAGCACCGCTGCCAGCGAATTGGCCACGGCAAGGCCGAGGTCGTTATGGCAGTGAACCGAAAAGACCACCTTGTCAGAGTTGGGAACACGTTCGATCAACTGTTTAACCAGCTCACCAAATTGGTGTGGCAGGTTGTAACCCACTGTATCGGGGATATTGATGGTGGTGGCACCGGCATCGATCACCGCCTCCAGCACACGGCAGAGGAAATCCAACTCAGAACGCCCCGCATCCTCGGGGGAAAACTCGACATTGTCGGTATGTTGACGGGCGCGCTTTACCGCCTTAACCGCCTGCTCCACCACCTGGTCAGGGGTCATGCGCAATTTCATCTGCATGTGAATCGGCGAAGTCGCTATGAAGGTGTGAATACGTCCAGAGTTGGCCCCCTTGAGCGCTTCACCAGCACGATCGATATCTTTATCAAGGGCGCGGGCCAGACCACAAACAGTGCTGTCCTTAACCGCCTTTGCCACTGCTCGTACCGCCTCAAAATCACCCTGGCTGGCGATCGGAAAACCAGCCTCGATAACATCAACACGCATCTTCTCCAATGCCTTGGCAATACGAACCTTCTCATCCTTGGTCATGGAGGCACCAGGACTCTGCTCACCATCGCGCAAGGTGGTATCAAATATAATTAATTTGTTGCTCATTTTTCCGCTCCGATCCATGCCCCGATGTTAACAGCAGCGCTACACCAGCCGCAAACAGCCATGGCGGAGAGCCTGATGACTGACCTTGTATCAACAAAAGTGGTGGGAATTCAATTTGATACAAGACAGCCACAAAGGGCAAAAGAGTAGCTATCCGCCCTGACGCAGTGGCAGACCAAGCAGCAGTTACATTTTGCCATCCGTTCCAACCAGAGCAACCAGAGCAACCAGAGCAACCAGAGTAACAATGCCAATGAAAGAGCCGCTCATCTCAATCACCGTTCGAATCACGCTCTTTCTCCTGTTCCGCGTGCAACTTGCGTTCGGCACGGTGACGACGCAACTGGAATAAGGTCATGCCAATACCAAAAGCAGAATAACCAAACACAATCAAAAAAATCATACGCGGCGGATCCATCGCGATCAGCACAAAAACAGCCACCACCAGCAACATTTTAAAAAACGGTACCTTACCCTTAAGGTCCAGGTCTTTAAAGCTGGAGTAACGAACCGTGCTTACCATTAAAATCCCCGCAAAAACCGAGAGAACAGCAGCAATCCAGGAGAGATCCTGACGTGACCAACCGGCGTCATCACCCCACCAGACAAAACTCACCAACAGGGCAGCAGCAGCAGGGCTGGCCAACCCCTGGAAATAGCGTTTATCTACAATGCCGACCTGGGTATTAAAACGGGCTAGGCGCAAGGCAGCGCCAGCGGCATACATAAAAGCGGCGGCAAATCCCACCTTACCTAACGGTGCCAGCGCCCAAGTATACATCACCAGTGCTGGAGCCACACCAAAGGAGACCATATCAGCGAGACTATCGTATTCCTTGCCAAAATCACTTTGAGTATTTGTCATGCGCGCCAAACGACCGTCCATACCATCCATAAACATGGCAATAAAGATGGCAATGGCCGCCGCTTCAAAGCGACCATTCATGGCGGCAATGATGGCGTAGAAACCCGCAAACAACCCTGCGGTTGTAAACAGGTTGGGCAACAAATAGATGCCACGATTACGCTTTTTTTCTGTTTCCATCGATTCCGTTACTCCCTTGCACTCATCACATTTTTACGTTGTAACTATTCAACTTATTGAGGAGACGCGCAGTCGTAGAATGACAATAAAACATGATTCCAGTACAACTGTTCATACCATTTAGCGAATGTTTACTCGAAACAGAATATCGCTGCGTCAAATAGGTGATGCTGTATTTACATACCGCTGATAGCAAGCAGGGACGAGTGCGCCTGTGCACCCGTCCCTGCTGAGACCTACAAACAAGACAGAGTTAATTCTTAGTCTTGTCAACGATCTTATTGGCGCCGATCCAAGGCATCAATGCACGCAGACGCTCACCCACCTGTTCAATCGGGTGAGCTGCATTGATACGACGCATAGCGGTCATCTCTGGATAGTTAGATTGCCCTTCCAAGATGAACTGCTTGGCATACTTGCCTTCCTGAATATCTTTAAGCGCCTGACGCATAGCCCCGCGACTCTCTTCGTTGATTATTTTAGGACCGGTTACGTACTCACCATACTCAGCATTGTTAGAGATGGAGTAATTCATGTTGGCAATGCCGCCCTCGTACATGAGATCCACGATTAACTTAAGCTCGTGCAGACACTCAAAGTAGGCCATTTCAGGTGCATAACCAGCTTCAACCAGTGTTTCAAACCCGGCCTTGACCAGCTCAACTGCACCACCACACAGAACGGCCTGCTCACCAAACAGATCGGTTTCAGTCTCGTCCTTGAAAGTGGTTTCAATGATGCCGGTACGCCCACCCCCTACGCCACAAGCGTAAGAAAGGGCGATCTCCTTAGCCTTGCCAGAGGCATCCTGATGGATGGCGATCAGATCAGGAATGCCGCCACCCTTAACAAACTCAGTACGCACGGTGTGACCTGGGGCCTTAGGAGCGATCATGATGACATCCAGGTCGGCACGCGGAACGACTTGGTTGTAAAGGATGGCAAAACCGTGAGCAAAGGCCAACACAGCACCCTGCTTCAGATTTGGTTCGATCTCAGCCTTGTAGAGCTGCGACTGAAACTCATCCGGCGTCAGGATCATTACCAGATCAGCCGTCTTAACGGCATCAACAACCGCGCTCACTTTCAGGCCGCAATTTTCAGCCTTGATGGCTGAGGCAGAGCCCTTACGCAGCCCAACGGTGACGTCAACACCAGAATCTTTCAGGTTATTGGCATGGGCATGGCCCTGAGAGCCGTAACCAATGACGGCAACCTTCATGCCCTGAATGATGGAGAGGTTACAATCTTTATCGTAATAAATATTCATTCGCTATATTCCTTCTTACACTATTTTAATGTCAGCACTGGAGTCAAAAAACTCAATCGGGACAGGCTACAGGGTGAGACTCTTCTCGCCACGAGAAATACCGGAGACGCCGGAACGGACTGTCTCCAGAATCGCATCACGACTGATGGCCTCGATAAAGGCATCAAGCTTATCACCGGTACCCGTCAACTCGATGGTATAGGTACTGGTAGTAACGTCGATAATGTGACCACGAAAAATATCAGCTAAGCGCTTAATCTCGTTACGCGACTCACTATCAGTCGCTTTTACCTTAACCATCATCATTTCCCGCTCGATGTGCGGACCCTCAGTCAAGTCGATCAACTTCACCACATCAATCAACTTGTTGAGCTGTTTGATGATCTGCTCGATGATCTGATCGGAACCACGGGTCACGATGGTCATCCGCGACAGCGTCGGATCTTCGGTCGGGGCCACTGTCAGCGACTCAATATTATAGCCACGCGCAGAAAAAAGGCCCGCCACACGTGACAGGGCACCTGCTTCATTTTCCATCAGAATTGAGATTATATGACGCATCAAATTACACCAGAATCATTTCGTTCAAACCCGCACCGTGGGGAATCATCGGGTAGACATTTTCAGTCTGATCAGTAACAAAATCGATAAATACCAGACGATCCTTGTATTTACCCATCGCATCTTCAAGGGCAGGTATCACGTCTTCATTTTTTTCGACGCGAATACCAATATGGCCATAGGCCTCCGTCAATTTGACGAAATCGGGCAATGCTTCCATATAGGACATGGCATAACGTCCCTGGTAGAAAAACTCCTGCCACTGCCGCACCATGCCGAGGACGCGGTTGTTCAAACAAATAATCTTGATTGGCAAACCATACTGGAGACAGGTAGATAGCTCCTGAATGCACATCTGAATACTGCCCTCTCCCGTGATACAGACAACCGTGGCACCTGGGTTTGCAAACTGGGCTCCCATCGCTGCTGGCAGACCAAATCCCATTGTACCGAGACCACCAGAATTGATCCAGCGATAGGGCTTATCGAACTTATAGAACTGAGCAGCCCACATCTGATGCTGCCCAACATCCGAAGTAACAAAAGCGTCCCCCTTGGTTACTTTGTAGAGACTCTCGACCACATACTGAGGTTTAATGGTATCGCTGGTCCGATCAAATTTCAGGCAATCGACGGCGCGCCACTCCTCTATCTGCTGCCACCACTCAGCAAGTGCTGCTTTATCTGGCTTGTCGCCAGACTCCGCCAGGAGTGCCAGCATATCTTTAATGACGCTGCTAACACCGCCAACAATAGGCACGTCGACCTTTACATTTTTGGAGATGGAGGCCGGATCGATATCAACGTGAATGATTCGAGCGGTAGGGCAAAACTTCTCGATATTGCCGGTAACACGATCATCAAAACGGGCACCAATGGCAATCAAAACATCACAGTGATGCATGGCCATGTTTGCTTCGTAATTGCCATGCATGCCCAACATGCCAAGAAACTGTTTATCCGTGGCAGGGTAACCACCCAGTCCCATTAGTGTGTTGGTAATTGGGTAACCAAGCTTACGAACTATCTCTGTCAATGGCTTAGCACCACGATCGAGGATTACGCCGCCGCCAGTGTAGACCATTGGGCGCTTGGCTGAGAGCATCAGCTCTACCGCCTTTTGTATCTGCCGCTTATTGCCTTTCTCTACAGGATTGTAGGAACGCATTTTGACACGCTTGGGATAACTATATTCACACTTGGCTGCCGTGACATCCTTAGGAATATCAACCACAACGGGGCCGGGACGACCTGTAGTGGCGATATAAAACGCCTTTTTGATGGTCTCCGCCAGCAGCGTGACATCCTTAACCAGGAAATTATGTTTAACGCAAGGACGGGTAATGCCGATGGAATCAACTTCCTGAAAGGCATCATTGCCGATCATGTCGGTGGGCACCTGACCGGTAAAGACCACCATTGGAATGGAGTCCATGTAAGCAGTAGCGATACCCGTTACCGCGTTGGTGGCTCCAGGGCCAGAGGTGACCAGCACCACTCCGGGCTTGCCAGATGAACGAGCATATCCATCTGCAGCATGAGTGGCCGCCTGCTCATGACGCACCAACACGTGCTTCACTGCATCCTGCCGATACAATGCATCGTATATATGCAGCACGGCTCCGCCGGGGTAGCCAAACACGTATTCGACACCTTCATCCTTTAAACAATGAGTGAAGATCTCGGCACCAGTCAGTTCCACTTATACATCTCCTAAAAAAGTCCTGTTCTTGACAGGAAAAGACCCCGTTACACGGCACCTTTATGGACACAGTATATTTTTACCATTTAAAGCCAGGAAGTACTTAGATATAAATCTTGCTCAGGCCTAGTTAAAACATGAAAAACAAGGGTTCAAGTATAGCAGAAGTTCCGGAAAAACGACCAGCCCAGAAATTCTATGCCACTATAATGACGCTATTTAACCTTGAATGGAAAGTCCATGCCCTACCTCATGTTGCAAACCAATATTGAAATCCCTTTAGACAGTGCCAATGCGCTGCTGAAGAACCTGTCAACCGCAGTCGCCAAGGCACTGGGGAAGCCGGAAAGCTACGTCATGGTGGCGCTGGATGATGGTCGACCGATGTTTTTTGCTGGCAGTGATGAACCCACCGCCTATATAGAACTGAAAAGCCTGGGATTGCCAGGCACTATGACGCCAGCACTTTCCCGAACCCTCTGCGGTCTCATCGAACAGCAGTTGGAGATCGACCAAGAGCGCATTTACATCGAGTTCTCCAGCCCCGCCAATCACCTCTGGGGCTGGAACGGCGAAACCTTTTAAGCGTTAGATATCGCCGATATTGGCCGACAAAAAGCGCTCAACCTGTCCCCAGGTTTCTTGTGCTTGAGCCTGATTGTAACCAGGGTAGCGCGCATCCATGAAGCCATGACCGGCATCAACTGTAACAAAGCGATTGATTGCGTCGGATTTTTTCAACGCAAGCTGGTACTGCTCCACCATACCAACGCTGATTTCGGGGTCGTTGGCAGCAAAAATCGCCAATACCGGCGCGCGGACTCTATTAACGTCCTTGGCCACAAGGCTCATTTCACCATATAGCACCACAGTCGCCGCCACTTGTTCCGGCGCCAACAGTGCGGCCTGAAATGACTGCCAGCCACCCAATCCGGCGCCAATAGTGGCGATAGCACGCCGCGGCGCTGCCAAATATTTCAGCCCGGCTAATACATCTTGCTTGATCCATTCAGGATCGACACTGCCCATAATCTCGGTTGCCAACTTCATATTGTCTGAAGCACGGCCGTCAAAAACATCTATAGCCAACACACGATAGCCCTTAGTCGCCCATTGATCCGCCCACTGACGCATGGTCTCATTAAACCCCCAGCGATCGTGAAGCAGCAAAATGGCCCGGCCAGCATCCTCCGGCCCGGCCACATACCCTTGCAGGGCAGTGCCCATGGCCGAGGTGATCGTGACGGACTCGCCACTCTCTGCCGCCACGCCTACACCCATAGGTATAAAAATAGACAACAGACCCCACACAACAACCGATCGCAACATGTAGCCCCCTCATTTAATTTAATTGAACATAACAACAAGCGTCCATCATCTCAAGTTGAGATGCCATGCCCCCTCTCCTGCCATGGCGCAATCACTGCCAACGTCGACCACTACTCGTCCTGGCTAAAAAATTTAACCCCTGACCACCTCAAATCACCCCCGATCGGCGCGGCATTATTGAAGACCATACAGGCAGAACCCTGCGAGCAAATCCTAGGCATCGCCTTCGCCACAGGGAGCCCCCCCACCGCTTCAGCAACGACCGTCGATATTTCCAACACAACAAAAACAGAATAAAACCTGATATCACATTGAATTATATATAAAAAACACAATAACCCCCACATTGATGCAAGTGACGGTTATGCCGATCTTATTCATGCTAAAGTTCCCCGGCAATGCCACGCTTGCCCGGGCGTTCAGCACCACACCCAACGACAATGAGAAAGGACAACTCCACATGATGAAACTTACGATAGCCGCCAGCCTCACCACGCTCTATGCCACTCTTTTTTTACCCACCGCCGCCGCTAATGAGAATAGCAACAACTGGCAACGCATCAATGCACCACAACACGCCACCATCAAGCTTGATGGCGTCGACCGCGAAATCCATCCCGGCTGCGCCTTTGCCGGTGATGACTACTCCTTCTATTTCAAAAAGGGCAAGAGCGACAAATTGGTCATATTATTCAACGGCGGTGGTGCCTGCTGGAACAGCACTACTTGTCTGGCCTCGCTGAAATCACCCGCACCTGCCTATGTTCCGTCCGATGAGTTTCCAAACAGCAACCCTCTGTTACAGGATGGCGTATTGAGCCTGACCAACCCCGACAACCCTTACAAAGACTGGAACATCGCCTTTCTCCCTTACTGCACTGGCGACGTCCATTTCGGTTCGAAAGATACTGCCTATCCAGTTGCCCCCGGCGTCACCAAAACCATTCGCCACCACGGCTTCGACAACTTCCTCTACGCCAGAGAGTGGCTCAAAGAGCGTCTTGAAGATAAACATAGTCACAAACACCAACATGAAAACAGACGTGATAAAGATAAAGGTCTAAAGCAAATCCTGGTGGCTGGCTCCAGTGCTGGCGCCTACGGTGCGGTACTCAACTACCCTTACATCAAAGAGGCGTTTCCCAATGCCAGGGGCTATCTGCTCGCCGATGGCGGCAGTGGTGTATTCACCGACAGCATGATGCAGGAGGCCATGCGTGGACCCAACTCCGCCTGGAATTTCGACGCCAATCTGGCCCAGTCAGTGCCCGGCTTAGCCACCACTACCTCACTCAACGCCAGCAGCTTCACACCTGCCGTCTACTCAGCACTGGCCAACCACTATCCCAAAGACAAGTTTTCGCAATATACAACCGTACATGATCTGACCCAGACCCTGTTCTACAACATCATGCTCAACAGCAACGACATCAGTCAGTGGAACAACCTCACACCATCACTCTTCGCCACCTGGACCGGCGGCATGTTGGCCAACGCTTACGCCGAAGCGGCCTCACCCAACTACCGCTACTACATCGCCCCAGGTTGCGTACATACGATAGTGCGTTCGAACGCGATGTATTCAACGCAGACCGTCGGCGGCGCCACCTTCCTGGAGTGGATAAAAGGCCTAACCAGCGACAATCCTGATGTAAATTGGGACAACCTTAGCTGCACCGATAGCGGCTGCCAGAACCAACCACTAACACCAGAGCAGCTCAGCGCCTGCCCCCTGACGCCCTAACCGCAACATCTCACACGGGCGGGCGCTCTCTTGCGCCCGCCCACGTCCCAATCAAACCACTTTTTTATAACAGCATCTTCCGCATCAACGCCAAAGAGACCTATCCCGAAGCCGAAACCCAGTTCTCGCGGGCAGCGAGGGAACTCGGGATCGGGTGCATCCACGCCCACAGCCACAGCCGCAGGCGAAGGCGAAGGCGAGCGCGCCAACCAGACCTTGCTGACATGGGCTCAAGGGTTGCGCCTGGCCGGCATTGACGATATGGACAGCGCCAACGCCTGGCTGCCGGGTTATATTGCGGATTACAACCGGCGTTTCGCCTAGAGGTGCCTAAAGGCCCGTCTGACGCGCATTTGGCCTATCCGGACACTCCGGCAGCACTGGTACGCACCCTGTCGGTTCACGTGACAAAAACGCTGTCAAAAAACCTTTCTTGCCAGCATGAAAACCACCTGCTACAAATCGCCACCAGCGGCACAGGGCTGGGGTTGCGGGGCGCAAAAGTGACGGTGCACGAACACTTTGACGGCAGCCAGGAACTGCTCTGGAAGAAGCGCAAACTGACCTATAGCGTGATGGACAAACCGCAGCGGCAATCACCGGTGGCTGACGGCAAATCGGTCAATGCGCAAGATGGCACGGCGCAACACGGGGCACAAGCCCGCACCGAATCATCACTGGAGAAACATGCCCGTCGGCAAGTCCGCACACGATAGGCAGTGCACTACCCCGTAGCAAAAGAAAAACAGGGGAAAACGGACATTTCTACTTTTCAGAAAAGCGGACATTCCTATTTAGCGTTGACATAAAATCTTTGGTAGAAGTCTTTGGTAGGCGCCTAAACTTTAAGCAGGCAGCCCATCCCCGCCAAGCGAATTCAGGAAGATGTTATGGATATTCAAAAAACCAGGATAGACATACACACATAACTGCCGCACGGCTCTGTGCGCACCACCCGCGCTCGGTACATGCCAAGGATATGTTCTTCAACGATGAATCGCATCGTCTGCCTATAGACAGCTTCAATCCGCCATTAACCAACACGTGGGCGGTTGCGGTTCAGTCCAAATTTTCCTGGCGGCGTTTGACCTCCTCGGCAACCAAACCTGCTCCCAATCTCACTGGGGTGTACTGCCAATAGCTGACGCTCTTGTTTTAGGCCGCCTGTGGTTGTTTGCTGAAATTTTCAGCGAACAATGCAGGCGGAACATTGCCGATGCACGAGTGACGCCACTGGCGGTTATAAATAATGACAAACTCATCAAGCTTGATTTTCTCTGCATGCCATACGTGGGCGCAGCGTGACCGATTGGCACTGACTTCAACCAATCGTATGGGCATCGCCAACAAATACCAGGAGATTGCATCCCTTAAACAAAATATTGAACAAGCTCTTGGCAATTCCGCCTGCGTGTTTTGCATGTCACCCAAGTATCCGTAAAAAATATCCTCAATAAAAAAACCCCCTAACCGATAATAATACATGCATGAGTTGTCTATGCTGTTTGGTATGAATACTAACGGTGAAACATAGGAGATATATTGTTATGTTGAATAAAAAGAACTGGGCGCTAACGATTGCGTTAACGTTAGTCTGGTCGCAAACCACAGTTGCGGCCGAGGATGAGGGTATTCACTGGCATGGATTTATATCGGCAGTAGCGGCAATAAGTGATACAGAGACAACTTACTTAGAAGATATCAATGAAAATGGTGGTGTCCGTGATTATCGTTTGGGTCTATCCATGTCAAAACAACTGGATGAAGACTGGAATGCAGCGGCCTTGCTTATTGCGCATGAAGGTGAAGAGCAGATAGTGCTCCATTGGGGACTGGTCAACTATCAAGTCAATGATAATGTGAAAATATCGCTGGGCAAACAAAAGTTCATGAACAGCATAGTCTCGGAATATTACCATGTTGGATATGCCTATCCGTGGATACGTCCACCACAGGAATTTTATAGCATCCAGTCTTTGGGACCTAATATGTCAATAGACGCCATTAATGGTGCCAGTGTATCCCTCAGGACCACATCAAATAATATTGAATATGCGATCCAGCCATTTATGGGCATTAGCGACCTGCCAGCTGAATCTGGACAGTTAAAAAAAGTAATGGGTGTCAAGGGTAGCGCAGGGAGCGAAGCCTTTACTGTACAGGCCGCTTATTTCCAGGGGATGCTGCAGATTCCTGACAGCACTTACAGGTATGATTTGACTGGCGAAGATCTCAAGACGTGGACACTAGGAAGCACCTTAAATTATAAAAATATAATAGGCTATCTCGAGTATGGGCAGTCGTCAATTTCCGAATTTTCCGAGTTTGATACGGATGCGGGCTACGCCACCCTAGGCTATAAAATCGGGAAATATCTACCCTATGTCACGTATGCCGAGTTTGAGCAAGACAGCGGCCTAGCGCAAAAATCGACTTACGTAGGCCTGCGGCGGGAGGTTAATTCATTTACTTCCATTAAAATTGAATGGCAGGGAATTACACCAACACAACGCACCACAGCCCTGCCATCGCGTGAATTGGGTGAACCGAGTGCACAGCCCGCCGGATTATTTGAGACCATGCCTAACGATAGCACGGTGAACATGCTAAGTTTTGGTATTGACTTGACATTTTAAAAGGAGAGCCAAATGAGATCACTTATAAAAACTATTTCGGCCCTGTCAGGAATCATCCTGATGATGAATGTCAATGTCGCCTACGCCGAAATTGCATTGATTGGCCACCCGGGTAACCCTGAAAAATCTTTGACAAACGAACAGGTGAAACAGATATTTCTTGGCAAGACGGGAACCTTTCCTGCGGGGCATAAAGCCACACCTGTGGACCAAAAAGATGGCAGTCCATCAAGAGCTGAGTTTTATATGAAAATCACCCAAAAAGATCCTTCTGAAATCAAGTCATATTGGTCGAAATTGATATTTGCCGGCAAGGGCACACCGCCTCAGGCGCTCGATAGCGATGCTGACATCAAGGCCTGGGTAGCAAAAAATCCTGCTGGTTTGGGTTATATAGATAGCAAACTGGTAGATGGTTCTGTGAAGTTACTACTAACCGTACCTTGAAACTGGAGTAGCAAGAGCAGAAATATCCATCCATGGATTGTAAGGCTGGTAGCCAGGAAAGTGGCGGGGAAGGAGTCGTTCATGATCGATGATCGCGCTAAAA
>JAYWDX010000113.1:0-2150 GCA_043779675.1 Tenderia sp. (SeqCode) | reverse complement strand
ATCAAAATTAAGCACCAGTGTCTGGCCTTTACCGATAAAGACATTTATCGCGCCATTGTCTTGCAATAAGGTGGTGACCGAAACCCGCGCTGCAAGTTTGGTAAGCAGAATATCGCGACTATCGAGCAGATCATTGGGTGGACTTCCGCTAGGACTCAAAACAATCTCGCGATTGATATCACCAATCGCCTTGGCAAAACCGTTGATCTCTGCAACTGTGCCGCTGATCTGCTGATTTACTTGAGAACGAGTATCCTCATAGCGTTTATCAAGATACTTAAAACGGTCTACCATGGTCTCAGCCTGAGTAATCAACGCCTGCCGTCCTGGTATTGCAGAAGGATCGTTGGCAACTCCCTGAACCGCGCTAAAAAACCCTTCCATGGTTGGCATAAGGCCCACCTGGGGATCAGCCAGCAACTCATCGATCATGCCGGCATGTTGTGCGTAAATATCGGCCTGGTTATAACTGGAGGTGTAGGTACGGACCTGATCCGTGAGAAAGCTGTCGTAGATCCGGGTGACCCCCGTAATAGTGACGCCGTTACCGATAAAGTTGGGGCCCACACGCTGCGGCAACTGGGTGCCAAGATCGACACGCTGACGGCTATAACCTTCCGTATTGGCATTGGCGATGTTATGGCTCACCGTCTGCAGGCTGCGTTGGTACGCAAGCAGTCCAGAAACACCCACACCCAACATACCTGATGCCATAGTCCTGCCTCATTTGTCTTTACATGATCGCCACAGTGACAGCAGCTGACCATTTGATACAAAACCCCATAGCCACGTTAACGGCCAGTGCACCAATTTCTACAGCTGCCGGGAGCTATTACCAAAAACATCACTCTTCATTATGGTGGTGATTTTGGCTGCATATCTTGGATCGGTAGCATATCCGGCCTCATGCAGAGAGCGCACAAATGTGGGGCCATCGTCAGCCCTGGTCAACGCCAGTTGATAACGCGGATTGGATTTCAGAAATCCAACATAATCTTTAAAACTTGCTTCAAAATCGGGATAGGCACGAAATGCCGCCTGCTGCTGCCTGGGTTGGCCACGTTCATACTCCAGCGTGGCGACCATTACCTGCCCTCCAGACCAACGTTGATCCGCCTTAATATTAAAGAGATTATGGCTACTCACACCGTTGGCGCCACGGCTGACCTTTTTCCCCCACCCGGTCTCCAGCGCCGCTTGTGCAAGCAGCACTTTGGGATCAACACCCAATTCGGTGCCATATTTTTCCGCCAGTGGCATAAGCTTCTCTACAAAATCGCTCGGGGATTCAAAACGGCTAGGGCTGATCACTGAAGGTTTTGTCGTGTCTGATTCGGTTACTGGTTTTGATACTGCTTCTGTTACTGATATTGGCACTGACGCTAAGATAGGTTTAGATGCTGGCAACGTTGACACTGGGGTTAAACCTTCTGGTTTGAATTTAGCTAGACGCAATCTCTCAACATCAACTTTAGATAGACTCAGCGACTCCATCTGCCCTGCCTGCTCTTTATTGCCTAACTGCTTTACCAATATGTCAGCGATCCCCAACTGCCGTTTTTTGGCCATGTCGATTGCAATCTGCTGATCAAACATTTGCTGATAAAAACGGGTTTGATCACTCTCAAACATGCCCTCGCCACTTGAACTCTGGCGCATTGACTTAAGCATCATCTGCAGGAACAGCGCTTCAAACTGTTCTGCGGTCTTCTCCAGCGCTGCTGGCGAGCCTTGTGCGGCATCACGCTTAAGGTTGCGTAGCGAACTTACATCCGTGTAAATGTCACCACTGTTGGTAGGTATAGTCATTAAATAATTACCAGCTCAGCACGCAAGGCACCCGCCTCTTTCAATGCTTCCAGTATGGCGACTAAATCACCCGGTGCAGCACCGACATTATTAATTGCCTGAACAATATCTCCGAGTGATGTGCCTGGTTCAAAAAGAAACATTTTGTTTGCATCCTGAGACACTTTTATATTAGAGGCGGGCACGACTACTGTGCTGCCACCCGCCAATGGTCCTGGTTGACTGACATTGGGTTTTTCAGTGATTGTCACCGTTAAACTGCCGTGAGTCACAGCCGCCGACGTCACACGTACATGGCGACCAATCACCACCGTTCCGGTACGTGAATTAATTATAATTTT
>JAYWDX010000112.1:0-3886 GCA_043779675.1 Tenderia sp. (SeqCode) | reverse complement strand
CTAAAGCCACTCCTGCATTTATCCGTCACTCGCTAGCGCTCCCAACTACGAAAGGGCAGACGGCGTAGCCTATCCGAGACTAGCAGCCCTCGCTTCGCTCTCCATGGCCGCCAGCGGAGGCTACTCGATTATCCTGTCCATGCCCGACTCGGCCATGAGCTTGACGATCACTGTGGATTGCTCCTGATTTACAGCACTCGCCTCGATCATTACGCCGGGAGTGGCGTCAACTCTGGAAACGGATGCAGCGGCAAGGCGCAGCCGATTGAAAGTGAGGCGATGATGCAAGTGGTTGTGATGATTTTTTTGAATATTTTTATCTGCCCTTAAGTTGAGTAGTTATAAGATTGGAATGGTGCGTAGGGCCTGCCCCGCGAAGCGTTTTGGGCACAACGCATCCCTGACATGAATCAATTCCAAACCAGAGGGAGCAATCGCAAGGCAGATCACAGCCTCCACCAGCACCATCACCTTTGCACCATTCTTTCGGAATACAATTCAACGCCTGACATGGATCAACATCGCACCGATCCATACATCTTTTTTCTTTTTAATCTCATCATTATTCTTCTCTTCCAAGAGGGTGTCATACGCAAGTCTTGGATTCAATCAATAAGTGCATAACTTGAACAGAGTAGAAGAAAAGGTCAGCTGCCTGTAGTCTGATCGTTTTTTCTCCGGCAAGAGATGCGACGAATATGAGCTATGAGCAACTGACCTACGAACAACGATGCCAGAGAGCCTGCCCCAGGGCCTGCCCCGCGTAGCGCTTTGGGCACGAAGTGCTTTGGGCATTTATGCGCTAAAGAAAAGTGGTATGAGCCAACAGGATATCGCAGATGCCATTGGAGTGACTCAGTCCACCATTAATCGAGAGCTCAGGCGCAATGCAGGTGAACGTGGCTATCGCCACAAACAAGCCCAGCAAATGAGCGAAGACCGCCGTATGCGAGCGGTTAAGGCAATCAAAATGACGCCCAAGATGATTAAGCTTGTCGAGTCAAAACCACGACTGAAGTGGAGTCCAGAACAAATATCGGGCTGGCTGCTGGAAGAACGGAAAGAATTGCTTAGCCACGAAACCATTTATTTGCATATTTGGGCAGGTAAGGCCGCTGGTGGCGACTTGTATAACGTGCTTCGCCGCAAAGGCAAAGCCTACCAGCCGCGCAGCAAAGACCAGGCAGGACGCGGCCATATAAGGAATCGCGTCAGCATTGATGAGCGCCCAACGATTGTTGATGAAAAGCGGCGTGTAGGTGATTGGGAGATTGATCTTGTCATTGGTAAAGGCCACAGTGGCGCACTGGTGACCATTGTTGAACGTGCAACAAGTTTCACTGTATCAAAGCAAATTAATGACAAATCAGCGCATACGGTAACGATGGCAACCATCGCCTTGTTAATGCCACTCAAAGATATGGTGTTAACAATCACGGCCGATAATGGCAAAGAGTTCGCGTACCATGAGCTGATAACTCAGGCGCTGGGTGCGCAGGTCTACTTCGCAGACCCTTACAGTGCTTGGCAGCGTGGATTGAATGAAAACACCAATGGCCTTTTACGACAATACTGGCCGAAAAATACGGACTTCAAAAAAATCTCAGCGAATGATGTGTCTGCCGTTATCATTGAACTTAACGATCGACCAAGAAAAAAACTAGGGTATAAAACGCCAGCTAAATTAGTGGCGGAACATATGGCTGCAATTGCAGCTTAGGTGGTTATGCACTTCGGGGTTGAATCTGCCATGGCTTGATGTTCTTTTTTACGTTTTTTGTAATGTCGAAAAGCAACCATGCTATTTGTTTCAAGAGATGCAAACCGGAAGATTATCGCAGCTTATGATCTTCCTAATGTCTTGGGGCGGCAACTGCTGCGTCAAAAAGTATCTGGTTATAACCCGTTAATAGATGAGGGTGATATCATCTAGTCCGGTTTGGCAGTGCGGTTGTTCGGTGTGAGCGTTTTTTCTATCTGATCATCTGGGGTGTATGTTATGGCAATGCGTGTTGGCCTCGTAAAAACTATCTCTGGTTCTGCGCGGTCGCGATCTCTCCAGATGGAATAAAACGAATCCTGCATAAGGGCGATCTTATATTTGCCCTCGACATAATTAAAAATGAGTCTGGCGAAAAGCTGATAGATGACCCAGAGCGTGAATTTGCTTTGCGAAGCGTATTACATGTTCTAATTCACGCACGGCAATAAATTCCAATACCTCGAAGATCAGGGTGGCCTTGCAGTGACGTAACATCTCCAGCGTTTTTCAATGAATACTTCGTCCTTCATTGCGGCCAAGGAGAAGTTGATGGCTATTGGGGAGGCGGGACGCTTGTGAAAAAGATGCGATATGACATTTTCAATGACTAGATAATCGATCTCTTTAATCAGTCCTAATTGTGTAGTAAATGGCATAAATTTATTAGCAGTAAAAAGTTTTCCATCCTCATTAGGTAGGCGGAGTAATACATTCATAATGTAACGGGTGTTGTGGTGGCTTCAGCGCTATCGCTTGCTGTGCATAAAGAACAGAAAAATTCTTCTCTATGGCCTGCTTAAGCCGCAAAATCCACTCCTGCCGTCCCATGCTCTGGTGGCTTGAATCAGCTGTGCGTTGAAAGCGGGTCCAGCCATTGGAGGTAGTATCCTGGGCTGAGCGCAGCGCCGTGTCGGCTTGGGCGAGTAGCTCATGCAGCTCATCGCCTTGTTTATACATAGCCACACCTGCCTGCACTACATTCTGGCTGTATGCCAGTCCATCGGGGTATAGCTGGGCTAGTTGATGTGTAATATGCGTAGCTAGTTGTTCTGTTTTGGCATCAGTCACATGCTTGGTTAATACAGCAAAGTCGCCCCCTGTCAGCCGGACTAACAGAATGTTTTCATCGGTTGGAATCAGATCCCTGAGGCGCATGGCGGCCGGCTTGATAAACTGGTCACCGACTTCGCAATCCCCGCCGCAGGCAATGAGGAACTCTACCGGAGTCGCCCAGTAATCATTAACGCCCCATAGCTCACTGTCTGACACAAAGCGCATTTGATTAAAAAAGTGGTTAGTGATGTCCCATTGCTCGGGGAGGGTCACGCCCAGCAGCGCCGGGAAACTAAGGATGATTAGATATCTCCTTATTTTCCCGCGCGACAAGGGCCACAGTCCGGTGCGAATCATCGCCTAATGCAGATGCCAACATAAGACAGGTGAGGAGCAATTGCCACGATTTATCTGATAACTCACTGTTTATCCATTGATGATGTTATCGGTTCTGGTTTCAATAATCGTAATGCCGTTGATAATCCCTGACATCAGGATGGGAGAGGGGGTATTTACGTTGTCTATACTTGGTATGATAGGGTTTTTCCTCACCAACACTCTTGAAGGAGCTACACGTGAAACAACCAGTTCTGAAATCCATGCTGCTGTGCACCATGCTGGCGACAGCTGGCCTTGTCGAGGCCGCTGAACCAGGTGTTTACGTCGGCGGTGGTATTGGTACTACCAGCACCAATCAAAGCGGTTATGACAATGCGGGCAGCTATAAACTCTTTGCTGGTGCACAGGCCGAAGGCTTTGGTGTGGAGTTGGCCTACGTTGATCTCGGGCGTTTCAAACAGAAGGGGAGTGGCAGTAATAACCATACAGTTGACGGCGCCCAACTTAATGTCATGGGTGAGCTGTTTATTAGTAGGGGTGTGTACGGTTACGGTAGCTTCGGGTTTTACAACTGGGATCTTAATGACAACCTTGCCGCCAACGACAGCGGCACCAGTGTAACCCTCGGCTTAGGCATAAAAGTGCTTATGGGTAAAAACCTCGCCGTGCGTGGCGGCTGGGATCGTTACCAAAATATATCCGACAACAATGTGGATATGTTGTCATTAAATG
>JAYWDX010000111.1:0-2280 GCA_043779675.1 Tenderia sp. (SeqCode) | reverse complement strand
ACTCAACGACATCCGTGACAGATGCATCGCCGAAAAGATCACCAGCCAGGCGATGATCATCGTCAGCCCGGCACTGGGTGCACGCCACTGGCCAGAGTTAAAGAAATCAAAACTCTACGACAAAACATTTAGCCATCGCTTTCGTAAAGCGAAAACCCCTGCCATTAACGAATCAAGTAACGAGCCAGGTAACGAGTCATGAATAGCACCATCCTGTTAGTGGGCCACGGCTCACGCCACACACCCGGCAATGTCGAGATTAATGAGTTCGCGGCACAGTGGGCCAAGAAGAATCCGCAGTGGCGTATCGAAACCTGCTTCATCGAATTTGCCGATGTGCTGCTCGACCAGGGACTCGACACCGCTGCCAACGATTCAGAACAGGTCATCGTCATTCCGCTGATCCTCAATGCGGCGGGCCACGTCAAGATGGAGATCCCGCACCACATCGACAAGGCGCGCCAACGTCATCCCGAGATTAAGTTTATCTACGCCCGTCACATCGGCGCGACCGACGCGATTCTTACCATCCTCAAACGTAACCTGCGCAAAGTGCTGGCCAAGATGGATATGCCCGATCCTAAAACCACCGGCGTCATCCTGCTGGGGCGCGGCTCCTCCGATCGGATCGCCAATGGCGAAGTAGCCAAGATGGCGCGCTGGATTTTCGAGGGGAGCGACCATGAACTGGTCGACATCGCCTTCACCGGTATTACCCATCCACGCTTGGAGAGCGTGGTGCAGCGCCAGGCAAAACTGGGCATGACCCAGATCGCCGTGTTGCCCTACTATCTTTTCACCGGCACCTTGATCGAACGCATCAAACGGCAGGTGGCACGCTTGCAGGCGCAGTATCCGCAGCTGACCATTGCCCACGGCGATTACTTCGGTTTTGAAAAAGAGATTTATGCGACGCTCAACAACCGCGTGCTGGAAGCGTGTGGCGAAGCAACTAATGGTGAGAAGAGCATGACCATGATGGAGTGTGACGGTTGTCAATATCGCGCCCTGGCTGAAGAGAGTAATCATGGGCACCATCACGATGACCCTGACCAACACCATCATGATGAGCATGATGAACATGAGCACTGCCACCACGATCATGATCATGATCACGACCATCCTCATACACACGAGAGCAAGGGGCGTTGCGCATGAACAACATCGTCACCGAACAGCTGACCCAGGCAGGGCAACAGATCGAACACGACTCCTTCGCCATCGTCGATCAGGAAGTAGGTGAACACCATTACAGCGCTGATCAATGGCCGCTCGTGCGGCGCATGATTCACGCCACTGCGGACTTCGAGTTCAACGGCCTGACACGCTTTCATCCCGGCGCTATCGAAGCGGGTGTCGCCGCCATGCTCAACGGCAAGCCGATCGTCGCCGATGTCGAGATGATCTGCGTCGGTGTGTCGCGGCCACGTCTCGCCCACTTCGGTGTTGAACTGCATCAATTCATCAGTGACCAGGATGTGATCGAAGCGGCGCATGCCGTCAACAGCACCCGCGCCGTACAGGCGATGCGCAAGGCGCAGCGGCAGGGGCTGCTCGACGGTGCCATCGTTGCCATCGGCAATGCGCCCACGGCGCTGCTGGAAGTTGTGCGGCTGATCAATGAAGGGCAGGTGCGTCCGGCGCTGATCATCGGCATGCCCGTGGGGTTTGTCTCTGCTGCCGAATCAAAGCAGATCGTCAGCGAGCTGAATGACATTCCATGGATCATCACTCACGGTCGTAAGGGTGGTTCGACGCTGGTCGTCGCCGCCATTCATGCGCTGCTGGCATTAGCCGAAGCGCAGCAAAACTCTTTGGCAAAGAAGTAACACAGGGAGCCATGTAGCCATGATGGAGAAAAAACCCAGAGGGACACGCACCGGCTTCACCACCGGTGCCTGCGTTGCGGCGGCGGCCCGCGCCGCTACCTTGGGTCTGGTGCATGGCGCAGTCCCTGAGAGCATCGAGTGTCTGCTGCCCAACGGTCAGCAGGTCACTTTCACTATCACCGAAGGACGCGTAGATGGCCACTGCGCCCATGCTGTGGTCATTAAGGATGCGGGCGATGATCCGGATTGTACACACGGTGCCCATCTCACCGTTGATGTCTGCTTGCTTGCCGCTTCACCCGATGCAGTAGTGCTCAAGGGTGGCGACGGTATTGGTCTTATCACCATGCGAGGACTCGGACTTGAAGTCGGTGGCCCGGCAATCAATCCGGTGCCACGCCGCAACATCACTGAGAATGTACGCGCTGCTGCTGGCGCATTGCTGGAGCAG
>JAYWDX010000110.1:0-2031 GCA_043779675.1 Tenderia sp. (SeqCode) | reverse complement strand
TACTGCAACCCCTTGGGCAGCGCAAATACCACGTTCTCTTCACGCCCTTGGGCCTGTTCGACGTTGCCGACACCCCAGGCTTGCAGTTGCGCCACCACTTCGCTGACCAGCACTTCGGGGGCGGAGGCACCGGCGGTTACGCCCACCGTAGTAACACCTTCCAGCCAGCTGCGCTGAATCTGGCTGGCGTTGTCGATTAGGTAGGCCTTGGCTCCGCACTTTTCGGCGCTCTCACTCAAGCGGTTGGAGTTGGAGCTATTGGGCGAACCCACCACCAGGATCAACTCGCAGCGCGCCGCCAGTGCCTTCACCGCGTCCTGGCGGTTCTGCGTGGCGTAACAGATATCATCCTTACGCGGCCCTTCGATGGCAGGGAAGCACATTTTCAGGGCAATGATGACGTCCTGAGTCTCATCCACCGAAAGGGTAGTCTGGGTGACAAAGGCAAGCCGCTGCGGATCCTTGACCTGCAACTGCGCTACATCGACAGGTGTCTCCACCAGATAGACACCGCCGCTATCCCCCGCATTGCGATACTGTCCCATGGTGCCTTCCACCTCGGGGTGGCCGGCGTGGCCGATCAGCACCACCTCACGACCATCCCTGGCAAAGCGGGCGACTTCGAGATGGACCTTGGTTACCAATGGACAGGTGGCGTCGAAGATCTTGAGCTTGCGCCGCTGCGCCTCCTCCCAGACCGCCTTGGAGACGCCGTGGGCGCTGAAGATTATGGTGGCGTCGTCCGGCACGTCGTCCAGCTCATCAACAAAGACGGCACCACGTGCGCGCAGCCCATCCACCACAAATTTGTTGTGCACCACTTCATGACGCACGTAGATAGGGGCACCAAAGAGTTCGAGGGCGCGTTCAACAATGCCGATGGCGCGATCAACACCGGCACAAAAGCCGCGGGGATTGGCAAGCACAACAGTCATACAAAAACTCCAGTGTAGTGGTTCAGGGCGCGGCCTTTTTATGGCCACGCAATCCATCGATGACCATCATCACGGCACCAATGCAGATAGCAGAGTCGGCAATATTAAAAGCAGGCCAGTGCCAGCCACGAAAGTAGATGTCGATAAAATCGATCACATGGCCAAAATAGACACGGTCAATGACGTTGCCAACGGCACCGCCCAGGATCAGTGTTAGCGCAATGGCCATCCAGCGTTCACCCTGCTTAAGGCGCAACAGCCAGCTGATAATAAACACCGCCACTCCCGACGCCAGGGTGATAAAGAACCAGCGCTGCCAGCCACCGGCATCGGCCAGAAAGCTGAACGCAGCGCCGGTATTGTATGAGAGGGTGAGATTAAACCCCGCCACTACCTCACGTGGCCAGTAGAGCTGCAACTGGCTATCGGCCCAATATTTGGTGATCTGGTCCAACGCAATCACCACCACGGAGAGCCACACCCAACGCAACATAGAAACCTCAATTTTAGGCATAACGACGCTGCTCACCTGTACCTTCCACATTTTCAACACAACGACCACACAGTTCAGGATGGTCGCTGTTGCTACCAATATCATCACGATGGTGCCAGCAGCGCACACACTTGATATGTGCCGAGGATGAGACCGCAACCCACAGCTCGTCGTTCGACTCCAAGGTGTAATGCACCGCTTCATCAGCCACTACCGTAGTACCATGAACACGCGCGGCAGAGGTGATGAGCACAAAACGCAGCTCATCGCCGAGCTGTTCCAGCTGCGACTTGAGTTCACTGCCGCAGAAGAGTTCGACCTCGGCATCAAGTGAACCACCGATGCCACCGGCGACACGCAGCCTCTCCAGCTCTTTTTTCACCACTTCACGCACCTGCAATACCCGCTCCCAGAAGGCAGCGCCAAACACCTCATCGGTCACTGTTGGCAGTGCATACCAGGTATCGAGAAAGACCGACTCGCCACGGGCACCGGGGATATTGCCCCAGATCTCCTCAGCGGTAAAGGAGAGGATCGGTGCCAGCCAGCGTGTCATCGCCTCGATGATGTGATACATCGCCGTCTGGCAGGAGCGCCGCGCCA
>JAYWDX010000109.1:0-18254 GCA_043779675.1 Tenderia sp. (SeqCode) | reverse complement strand
CGCATGCCATTCACTGGCGTGACTTCAGCAATAACAGCGTGATTGAAATAGAGTTTGCGCAGCTCCCCTTTGACCACCCTGTTTACATCCTCTACACCTCCGGGACAACCGGTCTGCCAAAGTGCATCGTGCACGGTGCGGGCGGGACACTGCTGCAACATTTGAAAGAGCTGGTGCTGCACACCGACGTGAAAGAGTCAGATCGCATCTTCTACTTCACAACCTGCGGTTGGATGATGTGGAACTGGCTGGTGAGTTCGCTGGCGACGGGAGCAACACTGCTACTCTACGATGGCTCGCCGTTTCATCCTACTGCTGAGATTTTGTTTGATTACGCCGAGGCTGAGCGAATCACTATCTTTGGCACCAGCGCCAAGTATCTTGCTGCGCTGGAGAAGAGTGGCGCGAAACCTAAGATGAGTCACGATCTCTCATCACTCAAAACAATGCTCAGCACCGGCTCACCGCTGCTGCCGGAGTCGTTTGAATATGTCTATCACGATATCAAGCAGGATCTGCTGCTCAGCTCGATCTCTGGCGGTACTGATATCGTCTCCTGTTTTGCGTTGGGCAATCCGCTGCTGCCCGTTTACAAAGGTGAATTGCAGTGTCGTGGTCTGGGCATGAAGATGGCTATCTACGATGAGCAAGGCAGCAGTGTGCGCCAACAGCAGGGCGAACTGGTGTGCGAGGCACCGGCCCCCTGCATGCCGATCTATTTTTGGAATGATGCCGATGGTGCACGTTACCACGCCGCCTACTTCGAACGTTTTGCCAACATCTGGGCACACGGTGATTACGCCGAGTTGACACGGCATGACGGGCTGATCATCTATGGTCGTTCTGATGCCGTATTAAACCCCGGCGGTGTGCGCATCGGCACGGCGGAGATCTACCGCCAGGTAGAGCAACTGCCAGAGGTATTGGAGAGCATCGCCATCGGCCAGCAGTGGCGCGATGATGTGCGCATCATCCTGTTTGTGAAACTGCGTGACGGTGTGGTGCTTGATGATTCGTTGATCACCAAGATAAAAACCACCATCCGCAGCCACACCACACCACGTCATGTGCCGGCCAAGGTGATTCAAGTGAACGACATTCCGCGCACCCGCAGCGGCAAGATTGTCGAGCTGGCGGTACGTAATGTGATCCACAACCGTCCCGTTACCAACATCGAGGCGCTGGCCAACCCGGAGGCACTCGAGCTTTTCAGAAATATTCCGACATTAGAATTCGACTAAGTCTGCATGCTGGCCACCCCACCCAAAGTGGGGGTAGTATGTCAAACCCTTGCCGCTACAGGAGAGAGAGAACATGAGTTTCCGCGCCTTCCGAATCCACAGTGACAACGGCATTACTCGTGCCGGACTGGAACAGCTCACGCTGGATGACCTGACAGCAGGTGATGTAATAATTGAGGCGGCTTGGTCCAGTGTTAACTATAAAGATGCATTGGCCGGGACAGGCAGGGGCAAGATCCTGCGCCAATCACCGCTGGTGGGCGGCATTGATGTCGCAGGTGTGGTGGTCGAATCTAGTAGTGATGAGTTCCAAGTGGGTGATGAAGTGCTGGTCACTGGCGCTGGGCTGAGTGAAATCTACGATGGCGGCTATTCCGAGTATGTACGTGTAAAGAGTGAATGTGTAGTGCCACTGCCCAAGGGGCTCACCCAGTTCGAAGCGATGGCAATGGGCACGCCTGCCTTTACCGCAGCGCTGGCCCTGCATCGCATGGAGGAGAATCGCCAGAATCCCAGTCGCGGCCCCATCGTGGTCACGGGGGCCACTGGCGGTGTTGGCATGTTGGCAATAGATATATTCGCCACCCGTGGTTACGAGATGGTCGCCCTCACCGGCAAAAAAGAGCATACCGAGCAGCTCCGGCAGCTGGGGGCCAACCAAGTGCTATTACGCAGCGAATTAGAGATGGGCAAAGCACCGTTAGAAAAAGGGCTATGGGGTGGCGCCGTGGATACTGTTGGCGACGATACCCTCGCATGGCTAACCCGCACCACCAAGGAGTGTGGCAACATCGCCGTAATCGGCCTGGTGGCAGGGGCAGAATTCAATACCACGGTAATGCCATTCATCTTGCGCAATATCAATCTGCTCGGCATTGGCTCCGCCAACTGTCCTGCCACGTTACGACGCAAGATATGGAAAAGACTTGGCAATGAACTCAAACCACAGCATCTCAATAATATTATAAATAGAACCATCTCTCTCGATGGGCTGCCCGTTGCCTTTGAAGCCATGCTGGCGGGCAAGAGCCACGGCCGCACAGTGGTAAAGATTAAATGATGAAGTCGTTTATTGGATCAACGGTTGTAGGTATCGCCATCGCCACAGTTGCACTGCCCTGCTTGGCAACAACCAAAGGCAGTTATGCTTCCGTGCACCATGAGCAGCGCGATGGCAACCGCGCCTCCGGCGTCTCATTCACCACCCACAGTCGTGGTATGGGCCTGGGCATCAGCACCAACAAGATCACCTCAAACAAACCATTAGAGCGTCATGACAGGACAACCACCTATCCCGTCTACGCCTTTGCCAAACTCGCGCTGCCCACCACCATCGCCCCCTATGTCGAGATCGGCGTCGATCTCGGCGACTATCTGCAACATGAGATAAACAACGACTCCGATACCAACCACAACAATAATGAAACCTCAAAAATGGAGCCCATTGATGTATATGGTGCAGTTGGTATTAAGACCTCTATGCGCCACGCCCCCATCGACGTTGCTCTCTACATCAAAAGCTACGCCGTAATTTTCAATGGCTCAAACATAAGCCAATACAGCGAACAACTCGCGCACGGGAACGCCATCACGATGAGCGGTGCAAATATTATTTTTAATTTCTAGAGAAGAACGGGCGGGGATTAAAGCGAAGTTACAGACGAAAAAAAGGCCCACGCTTTCACTGTGGGCCTTGGTACTAAATGGCGTCCCCACGGGGGTTCGAACCCCGGTTACCGCCGTGAAAGGGCGATGTCCTAGGCCTCTAGACGATGGGGACACACAAACTTTAAAAACTTGTGTATCACTGAGTTTGCTCCGGTAAATTGGCCTAAATTAATACAGCGCCGGAGATTCTCATTAAAACAGCCCACGCTTTCACAGTGGACCTCGGTACTTAGTGGCGTCCCCACGGGGGTTCGAACCCCGGTTACCGCCGTGAAAGGGCGATGTCCTAGGCCTCTAGACGATGGGGACACGCAAACTTTTAAAATTAAAAATTTGGTGGAGCTAGGCGGGATCGAACCGCCGACCTCTTGCATGCCATGCAAGCGCTCTCCCAGCTGAGCTATAGCCCCGTATCTAAACGAGATGCGCATTTTAAGCGGCACTCATCACCTCGTCAAGTGGGAATTGTGACCGTTTTCAAAAATCCCGCTTGCCTCATCTTCTATCTACCTTTCTGCTCAATTTTGGCCCAGGTATCACGCAGTGTCACGGTACGATTAAAGACCACTTTGCCGTTGGCATGATCAAGGTCAGCACAGAAATAAGCCTGACGTTCAAACTGATAGGGCTGCCCTGGTTCAGCATCAGCCAAACTCGGCTCAACGACGCAATGCGTCAGGGTGCGCAAGGAGTCGAGGCTAAGATAGTCGGTAAACGGCTTGTCTGCCTTGCTTGCCGCCGCATCGGGCGATGCCACGGTAAAGAGACGGTCATAGAGCCGCGCTTCAGCCACGACGCCGTGACGCGCCGAGACCCAGTGGATCACACCACGTGGCTTAATCCCCTCAGGGTTGCTACCGATAGAACCTGGAATATAACTACAGTGGATTTCTACAATATTATCGTAATCATCCTTCATCACTTCGTCACACTGAATAATATAGGAGTTACGCAACCGTACGCAGTCACCCTTCACCAGCCGCTTATATTTCTTGCCGGCCTCTTCAAGAAAATCCTCTTGCTCAATATAGATCTCATTGCAGAAAGGTACTAAACGTGTGCCCATGGACTCATCCTGAGGATGGTTGGGCAACGTTAACTGCTCCACCTGATCGACAGGATAGTTAGTGATCACCACCTTGAGTGGGTCAAGCACTGCCATGCGGCGTGGCGCAACAATATTCAGATCGTCGCGTACACAATTTTCCAGAAGCTCCATCTCCACCGTGCCTTCGCTTTTGGTAACACCGATGCGTTGGCAAAAGAGACGCATTGCCGTAGCGGTGTAACCACGACGACGGATACCCGCCAGGGTCGGCATGCGTGGGTCATCCCAGCCATGCACAAACCCCTCGCTCACCAGCTGCGTGAGTTTGCGTTTACTCATCACGGTGTATTCAAGATTGAGGCGTGAGAATTCAATCTGCTGTGGATGACAACCGACGGAGGTATTGTTGAGCACCCAATCGTAGAAGGGGCGATGATCCTCAAATTCCAAGGTGCAGAGTGAGTGGGTAATCCCCTCCAGCGCATCACTGATAGGGTGGGTGTAATCGTACATCGGATAGATACACCACTCAGCACCGGTCTGATGGTGAATGACGCCATGACGGATACGGTAGAGCACCGGATCGCGCATGTTGATATTGGGAGAGCTCATGTCGATTTTGGCACGCAATACCTTGGCGCCATCTTCAAACTCACCACTCTTCATGCGTTCAAACAGATCGAGGTTCTCTTCAACAGAACGGCTCCGATAAGGACTGTCCTTGCCTGGCTCTTTCAAGGTGCCACGATACTCACGGGTCTGCTCGGCATTGAGTTCGCAGACATAGGCCTTGCCGTTTTTAATCAACTCCAGCGCAAACTCATACAGATTCTGGAAATAGTTGGAGGCGTAGTAGAGCCGGTCACCCCAGCTATAACCGAGCCACTTCACGTCACGCTGAATCGCCTCGACAAACTCCATGTTCTCCTTGCTGGGATTGGTATCGTCGAAGCGCAGATTGCAGCTGCCGTTGTAATCCTCGGCGATGCCGAAGTTCAAAACAATCGATTTGGCATGGCCGATGTGCAGATAGCCGTTAGGTTCGGGCGGAAAGCGCGTCACTACGTTGGTACGCTTACCACTGCGCAGATCTTCATCAATGATCTGGCGAATGAAATTGGTTGGAGTATTGGGTGTTTCGCTCATCCTGAAATTTCCTAGATATGTAGCCCGGATGTAACAAAATGTAATCCAGGGAGACAGCCCCGGATTACGCTACGCTACACCCGGGCCACCTTAATTCCTATATTGACGTGTTGATAAACTCAATCGCCTTATCGAAACGGCGCAGGGCGGCTTCCCTACCAACCAACTGGATCACCAGATCCAGATCGGGCGATGGCGCTCCACCCGTGATAGCCAGACGTGCTGGCATGCCGACCTGACCAAAACCAACAGCCAACTGGTCCACCACCTGTTGCAACACTGTATGAATTTCCTCGCGACTCCACTCGTTGATAACGGCCAGCGCCTCACGCAATTTAGCCAGCGCTACTGCCGCCTCGGTATTAAAGGCCTTTTTAGCCGCCTTCTCGTCATACGCTTGTGGGTCGCGGTAATAAAATTCACACACCTTAGCCAGATCGACCAATGTCTTGGCCTTTTCACGCTGCGCCTTGATCACCTCAATGATGTCAGGACCGGTGGCCGGATCGATCTCCAGTGAGCCAAGGTGATAACTCAGATGATGAAATACGTGGGCAGGATCGCTGTTCATGATGTACTGATGGTTGAGCCAGAGCAGTTTGTCACGATTAAAGACCGAGGCGGCGCGATTACACCCTTCCAACGCAAAGAGTTCGATCATCTCGTCAAGAGAAAAAATCTCCTGATCGCCATGCGACCACCCCTGGCGCACCAGATAGTTAAGCAGCGCCTCGGGCAGAAATCCCTCTTCACGGTACTGCATCACACTCACCGCGCCGTGGCGCTTGGAAAGCCGTTGACCATCGCCGCCAAGGATCATCGGCAGGTGGGCATACTTGGGTGGTTCAACACCCAGCGCCTTAAGGATGTTGATCTGGCGCGGAGTATTATTGATGTGGTCATCGCCACGGATGACATAGTCGATTGTCATGTCGGCATCATCCACCACTACGCAGAAATTGTAGGTCGGTGTACCGTCAGAACGGGCAATAATCAGGTCATCCAGTTCAGTGTTGCTGATGACAATTTGGCCCTTGACCAGATCATCGATCACCACATCGCCATCAACCGGATTTTTGAAACGCACCACCGGCTCCACACCAGGGCGCGGCACACTGCTATGGCGGCAGCGACCGTCATAACGTGGCTTCTCCTTGTTGGCCATCTGCTGTTCGCGCATTGTATCCAGCTCCTCACGCGAACAATAACAGTGATAGGCGTGGCCCTGCTCAAGCAACTGCTGGATCACCTCTTTATAACGATCAAAACGTTTGGTCTGATAAAACGGCCCTTCGTCATACTCCAGCCCCAGCCAGGTCATGCCCTCCAGGATCGCATTGACCGACTCGGCGGAGGAGCGCTCCAGGTCGGTATCCTCGATGCGCAGGACAAAACGGCCGCCATGTTTACGCGCATAAAGCCAGGAAAAGAGCGCCGTGCGGGCACCACCAATGTGCAGATAGCCCGTTGGGCTGGGGGCAAAGCGGGTACGTACCGTCATCTCAATCCCTTAAATTCATGGCTGGGGAGGTAAAGGAGGCTATTCTAGCAAACCCACCGCAGAAGGGATGCTTTCTGCAACAGCCAAGATAGTCGATTGGAACCATAGGTCAATATTCTGTGGAGGAACCGCAGGCTGGCAGAAAAATTGGCGCAACAGCCAACATCACACCATGATAGTAAAACGGAAATTGCTAATTCAGAAACAGCCGCAGACAGAGGCTGGCATGGAAGTTACTACAGAAAAAACCGGGCGGCTTGAATTCAGACTAAGCCGCCACTTCAATTGGTTGACCTACACCCTCAAGTGGCACATGGAGATTTACTCCTTATACCAACCACCCTAAGTCAAGACCCCCAACGATGGCCAATTTTACGATTATTGTTATTATTATGCCATCCATGGCGTCCCTCCCCAGGACTAACGCCGACATTAACTGTCAGAAGCATGCTCCTGACAACCCCTCCCCAGAGACATGCCGGTCCCCCCTTCAGATACTTCAATGCTACTCAGCGATACACGTCACAAAAACGCTTATACGTTTCTGGCAGAGGTTAAATTGTGAGATGCATTATACATTTGCACGGCAACCACGCAAGCATCAAAACACTATAAAAAGTACCTTGCCACCCCCTCATTCAGCACAACAAACCCAGCTTCTACTTATTATCTACAACCTTTGCATAAGACCAGCTATGCCATGCTTGCAGCAGTGGAAAATAGAGTCCAAGTTCGATGGGGTGCTCATCTTCAAGTGCAATCATCTGCGCGTAACGCTCCAACTGCGGACGATAGCGCAGCGCTTCAGCGGCAATAAAATCATCCACATCATCACCCTCATGGCTGGCCGTTTTATAGTCGACAATCCAGCGTCTCCCCTCCGCATCAATAAAGGTACGGTCAATTACACTGCGTACCACCTGACCATTCAACAACCCACTCACTGCATACTCACAACGGCTCTCTCGATGTGTATCGTCAAACAGCCAGCGGCCACGTTTATCATTCAGCGTTTGCATCAGCGCCTGCTCTACCCGTAATACCGATGTGGGCAACTCGTCGCCGACAACCCCCATACGTGACAACGCAACTCGATAATAAGGACGCAGTGATTCAATGCGTGCCGCATTCCACCGCCCCACCCCATCCTGGCCGATGCGCTGCAGCAACTCATGCACCACAGTGCCGATATGACGCGCACTCTCACCAGCCCACAGATAGTCCGCATCAAGTGATACATCCGCCACAGCCACGACATTGGCAACGGCCACTGCTGCGCCTGGTGGGGGTAACTGCCAATCCGAGACCAGCCGCCGCAGAACCGGCACAGGCGCCGACAATAGCGGCGCAGCCTGTTGCGGCGGCGACTCTACACGCTGCAACTCACCGAAATGTGACTCCACCACCGGCCACAACAACCGCAGCAAAGAACTCTTCTGCGGTTCGCACAGCTCATTTTCACTGACTGTGGTATGACCCAGCAGATGCAGCTGACGTTTGGCGCGGGTGGCGGCGACATAGAGCACCCGCCCGGTTTCGTACTCCCCTTTTTGCGCCGCTATCTTTTGCACATAACGATAGATGGCGTCATGTTCATCACCGGTGGCGCGCACCGGCGCCAGCAGCAGTTCACTGCCACCCTCAGACCAGCGCTCCTGCCATACCAGCATCGGGCTATCACCGGGCGGTGCCTTGCGGCCAAGGCCGGGCAGGATCACCGTATCAAACTCCAGCCCCTTAGACTTGTGAATGGTCATCACCTGAATCCGCTCATCGGCATCGATATCGGGCAGGGCGTAGAGCTGCGCCAGCGACTCATCGAGCTGCTTCAGCTCATCCAGACCACTGGCGCTGTCGAGTTTGTCCAGCAGATCGAAAAAAACATCGGCATCTTCAAGATCGGTGGCGTTCTCAACACAAGCTGGGCCGCCGAGCTGAATCCAGACCGACTCCACCCAGCGCCGCAGACGGTGACGGCCACGGGTTTGCAGCGCCTGCGCCAATACTGTTCGCAACTGCTGCATACGCTGTTGGCCATCAATGGAGAGCTGTGCCCCGTCCTGCATCAGCCCCCAGACCGCCGCTCGTCGTGGTGCGTTGGTGAGTGCCGCAAGATCAGCCAGCGACAGCCCACACCACGGCGCCCGCAACAGCGCCAGCCAGGCGACACGATCGGCGGGATGCAACAGCGCCCGTGTCAGCGCATAGAGATCCTGCACCACTGGACGCTGCCCCAGCGCCTCGATCTCGATGGCGCGATAACGCAGACCGGCACGTTTCAGCGCCGCCACCACCATGACCAGATGGCTGCGCGCCCGCACCAACACGGCAACCGTCCCTTTGGGATCTTGCTGCAACGCCTGCGCTACCAGCTGCACCAGCTGTTTTGCCTCGCCTTCGATATCGTGGTCAAGTGCCGCATGGATCTGCACCGCTGCACCGCCCTGATCTTGGGCGTGATCGTGAAAGGCGACTGAATCGCTGTAACTAACCGCACCGATGGTGGCATCCTCCTGCGGCGGGAAAATTTGTGCAAAGCTCTGGTTGACCCACTCAACAATGCCGGCCTTGGAGCGAAAATTAACACTCAACGTCAGTGGCGTCAGCGCTATCTCACCGATCCCTTCACGGCGGGCGCGCAGGTAGAGTCCTACCTCCGCCTCGCGAAAACGATAGATCGACTGCATCGGGTCACCGACCAGAAACAGGGTGCGGCCATCGTCGCGCTGCCAGCCGGCGGTGAGCCTTTGCAACAACAGATATTGACCAAACGAGGTGTCCTGAAACTCATCCACTAACAGATGCTGGATGCGGTAATCGAGCGACAGTGCCAGATCGGTGGGATTATCCTCATCCCCCAGCGCCTGTAGCGCCGACTGCTGTATCTCGCTGAAATCAACCTGACCACGACTGCCAAAGACCACCCGCAGATGGGCCGCCGCCACCATCAACAGCTCACACATCGCCTCGACAATCTGCCACTGATCTTCGCTGTAATTTGGGCCGGGCAGGCTGCGAATATCATTGAGTGCCTGTTGTAAATCGGGCACCTCACCCAGCAACGCCGTCAGCTCCACCAACGCAGTTTTTTTTCGGGTAAAAAGCTGTGCCTCGTTTTTATCTTTGGTGCTTGAGGGTGCCGGGAAACCCTGTTTGGCGGTGACTCCCTTGGCATTGCTGCGCCAATCACCATCCTGTTTTAGCAGCAGTTCGATAACACCCTGCCACTGCGCCACATCCTCATCGGGCAATTGCGTCAGCTCACGACAGCAGGCCATGGCGTGGTCGTCGTTGACATGGCTGGCGGCAAAGTTCATCACCTCACACAGTGAGGAAGTATGCGCGGTGGGAAATAGCTGCCGCGCCCGTTGCAGCGCGGCATCAATCACCCCCTGCAGCGCCAACTCCAGCAGCTCGCGCCGTTCATCTTCATTCCGCAGGCTCACCAGATGGCGCAGCCACTGATCACGCTTGGCCAACATCTGCACCAGCATCGACTCGGCCACGGCCAGATTGTTATCGAGATGGGCCAGCAGATGTTCGATGGCGGGCGACCACGCCTCACCGTGTTCGAGATCGGCAAGGGTCTGCTGCGCCGCTTCGCGATAGAGACTCTTGGGATCATCAGCAATCGCAGGCTGGGCGCCAAAACGCGCCATGATCGGCAGCTGCCGTGTCAGTGAGGCGCAGAGTGAGTCGATGGTCTGGATACGCAACCGCGCCGGATTGGTGAGCAGCTGCCAGTTCAATTCGGCATCACGTTCCAGCGCCACGCAGGCGAGGTCGCGGGTCTGTTTAAGATAGGGATCGGCATCCGCAGGCAGCGGTTTGGTCGCCAGCCGCAATGCACTTAACAGACGGTCACGCATCTCGGCAGCGGCCTTGCGGGTGAAGGTGATGGCGATGATTTCTTCCGGCGAGTTGACCCGCGCCAACAGCACCAGAAAACGTTGCGTAATCAGGCCGGTCTTGCCCGAACCGGCGGGGGCCTGAACGATAAAGGAGCCGCTGGCTTCAAGCGCCTGCTGGCGCTGCGCGGCATCTATCACTCTATTCATCTTCACTCTCCACCTCATCCAGCGCCGCACCCTTCAGCTCGTTGATGCGGCACAACGGCCCGAGATCGCAGAACTGGCAGCTCTTGTTTCCCTCCTTGGGATCGACTACGGCGCGCCCCTGGCGAAACTCTTTTGCCAGTGTTGTTAACGCATCGCGCCAGATCCCCTGTTGTACGCCCCAATCAATCTTGCTCTGGCTGATGCCCTTGGCCACCGCTTCGTCCTTGCTCACCCCCTGAAAGGCGCAACGCTCAGGACGCAGCGAGGCAAAGGTGATCGCCTCTGCCGCATGGCCCTGCGCCAGTGCATAGAGTGGTAGTTGTGGCTCGTTGGGACGTTCGCCAAACCAGTCGTTGACGCTGGTCTTGCCGGTCTTATAATCGATGATCATCTCGCCACCCGATGCCAGCCGGTCGATGCGATCCACCTTCATCTTCACCTCAATGCCACCGATGGCAAACAGCTGCTCTGCCTCCAGCGCCGCCACCGCAAACGTAGGCCTGCCACGCTCGACCTCAAGCCAGGCACAGGTGAGTTTGATGAGGCGGTTGCGTTCGAGATGGGCAAAACGTTCGGTGAATATTTGCGGAAATTTTTGCGTCTCCGTCGCGATGATGGCGACAACAATCTCGGTGACGCATTGCTGCAACGCCTCGCCGTCAAGTTGGTTCAAGGTCTGTAAATCGCCTGTCTCTTTCCAGAAAGCCTCCAACACTTTATGCACCAGACTGCCACGTTCGGCGGCGCCAAGCCCCGACCCCGACCCCGGCTCCTCCAGCGACTCCGCACCCAGGCGGTGGCGGGCAAAGGCGCGGAAGGGACAGGCGGCCTGATCCTTGAAAATACTGGTACCACCTGTGACGGGCAGATCGTCGGCCAACGCCGGTCCCTGCCAATCGCTGTACTGCTCCAGCACCCGCGCCGCAAATATCTGGTTGCGATAACGTGGTGGCGGCGACATCAACCAGTCGGGCGGCACCAGCGGTTTAATGTCGGTGATCAAGGGACTGGGGCGCAGTTCACTATCGCCCTCATGTTGCGGGTAGCTGATGATCACCTGCGGCGCCGCCGCAAAGAGGCGCCGACTCACCTGGGTGGCGAAGTTCAGTTCACGCTCGGCCGAGGCGTGTGGCATCTGCAGACTACGTTGCAGAGTGATCGGCAGGAAGGGGTTGGGTTGTGGCGCCGGTGGCCAGACGCCATCATGCAGCCCCATCACCCAACAGTGTGCAAACTCCAGCCCCACCGCCTCCAGTACGCCCATCACCTGAATCGGTCGTGACTGACTCTGCGGCTGGAAGAGCGTAGAACCTGCCAGCTGACGCAACTGTTTCAGGGCATCGGCGTAGTTCAGCTCTGGCAACACTTCTGTGAGTGCGGCAAAACGTACCAGCAGTTTGCGCCACGCCTCTACTGTTTGGTATTCGTGACTATCCAGGCTGCGTTCGCCGGGCCAACCGGCAGCCCGCAACAGCTGTTCAAAACTGCGTCCCCAGGCAGCAGGACTCTGGCGGCGTGGCAGGGCGTTGTAGCTATCGGCAAAACGTTGGAGTGATTGGGCCAGCAACGGGCAGTGGTGGCGCTCAGCCTGATAGACCAGATTTTTCAATGTCAGTGAATTTTCACCGTGACGGCGTAGCGTGGCATCGAGTTGCGCCCGCAGCAGGAACTCTTGCTCACCACCGGCGATAAACGGTGAGAGCAGCAGTCTGCCCCACTGATGCAGTGGCGCTGGGGCGCGCACCAGCGACAGCAGGTTGAGCGCGGCATGAGTTACTGGCAGACCGGCCAAACCATGACCTAAAGAGATATCGTAGGGCTTAGGGTGGGGCTGACTCAGATCAAGCACCGCGCCGGGCAGCAGCACCTCGTCGAAGATACGTTCGATGTTGTGACGCTGCGCTGCCAGCTCCGGCACCACCACACCGATGGGCCCCTGCTCACCGCTATCAAGCAGCTGGCGCAACCAGGCGGCCATGGCGCGAATCTCAGCGTTGCTGTCGGCACAGGCCAATGTGTGTGGCTGGGCGCTATTGTGTGGCAGGTCGAGCTGCGCCACCGTGGCACCGGCCTGCTGCTGCGCCGCCATCAACGCCTGGTGTTGAGGTGTCAGGTCATCAA
Organism: Tenderia sp. (SeqCode); assembly: GCA_043779675.1. Lineage (GTDB taxonomy): Bacteria > Pseudomonadota > Gammaproteobacteria > Tenderiales > Tenderiaceae > JAKFXL01. The sequence goes on along the minus strand of JAYWDX010000109.1, from coordinate 5,471 downwards.
ATCCAATCCAGAGAAATTCAGCGCTAGTCCTGAGCTGACCGTTTTCGAGCGCGCTGGCGATCTGATTGGGCAATGACGCCTCATCAAGCCAGCGCTCCTTGCGGCAACGTTTATGAAACGCCTCGGCCCAGGCATAAAAGGCTTCGACATCCGCCCCCTCTTCATGGGCAAGCACAGCGGGTTGCAGCTGCCACTGCCGCAGCAGTCGCCACGCCTGCATGGCGGCACGGGCGGTGGATTGAGTATTGAGCAGCAGTTCGCCCCAACGCGAGGATTCAATCACCCGCTCCCACAGCGCCAGCACCGCCTCTTCGGCGAGCAGTGTTGGCAGATCAGCATCAACAAAGGCCAGCTCCTGCCACTGCCGCTGCACCCAACCGTTCCACGGCACAATCTGTGGTGTCGGCCAATGAGTGCGCCCCTGAGTTAACTGCCACTGCTCGTACTCACCCATTAGATGGCGCGAAAGACGGCTGTTGACGGTGAGCACGGTGGCGCCGCTGGCGATTTGTTGTAGCAGATCTAACAATTTTTTATCCCAACGTTGGTGGCAAAAACGACATTTTATACTTTATTGGACCCTCTATCGTGATCGTGGGGAAATCTGCCGCACAGCTTTTTGCAGCCTTTCACAATCGCAGGATCTACATCACGATGTCGGCATTCAGAACCCCTCTGGCCGTGCTGCTTACAGCGCTCTTCACTTTCCTACCCGTCCTGGCCCTTGCCAGCGGCGCAGCCAACGAGAGCGGCACTGTCAGTTTAGACCTGACCAATACCATCTAGGCATCATCGCCCTAGCCGTCTTTGTGCTGGCCTACATGCTGGTAATCGGCGAGGAGTTTCTGCACCTGTGCAAATCGAAACCGGTGATCATCGCCGCTGACATCATCTGGATGCTGGTCGGCATTGCCTACGCCATTGCCGGTGATCACGTCACTGCGGGTGCGGCGGTACGCCACAACCTGCTCGAATATGGCGAGCTGATGCTGTTCCTGCTGGCCGCGATGACCTATATCAATGTATTACAGGAGCGCAACATGTTTGCAGCGCTTTTCGGCCAGTTTTGCCTCGCCTGGAGGTACCTACTTCGCCTAGAGGCACCTACTTTTGGTTGGTGCGCTGCATCCCTTGATCGAGATCGCAAACGGGTTCTGAGAGCCTCTACATCGGTCTGAGGCCAACCTGGGCCAACATCCTGATCAGGGTAATCTCCGCCATCGTTGACAACATTCCGGTGATGTTTGCGGTCCTGACCATGAACCCCGACATGAGCCACGGCCAGTGGCTGCTGGCGACACTGACAGCCGGTGTCGGTGGCTCACTGCCCTTATCGGTTCGGCTGCGGGTATGGCGCTGATGGGGCAGGCACGTGGCATCTACACCTTCTTCTCTCACCTGAACCTGAAGTGGAGTTGGGCGATAGCATTGGGTTATGCCGCCAGCATCTGGGTACACTTTCTGATCAATGCCGAGCTGTTTTGATTCTGATACGTCTAAAATATAGGCCAGGAAGAGTACCCTGGTCCAAACTACGCAAGATGTAGCACTAATTCGTAGTTGATCAGCAGGGCATACGTAATCAAGGTGCCGTAGAGGATGTAACTGACCTTAATACTATTAAAGACCAAGAAGTTCTTCAGCCCCAGCAATACAAACAGCGCCAGGGTGGTAAAACCGATCTTGAGGGTAAGAAAAAAATAGACACATTCCTGCATCGCCCAACGCATCAACGGATTGAGTTCGTCGCTAATACCGGCGTTGATCAGACTGAGGGTAAAAAAGGCATCGGCACAGCAGAGGCTGACAATGACAAAACCAAGCAACCAGACACCCGGCCCAAAACGGTCAACATAGGCACCGATCTGATCTGCCCGACGGCGACCCAAGGCACGCTGCCCAGAGAGTGCGCGCACCACGGTGATCAACGAATATTCGCGGCGCTCGCTGCCTGAACGACGCTCCAGACCACTCCGGCACGGCGCGCCATAACCATCTTGCAACATCACGTCTGACCCCAACCATTTTTGTTATTTTTATATATTGCGATGACTCTGCCTCACCCCATACATCAGGGTCATCCGTAACCAACACAGCGCCAATACAGCCGAATTATAGACATGTTTATGCCATAGTCGTACTCTATATTATGGTTAAACAGCCCCTGAATCTCTCTGGCCATAGGCATCCACCTGCTGCAAAAATAGCTGCCGCAACAGCGGCTGCTGGAGTAACTCTTCATCAATCACTGGCAGCTCTGGCCATGCCTGAACGATCTGCTCGGCAAACAAGCCATTACCAGGATGGTGACCTCCACCCTCAGTCCTGATTGGGGTCGTGCCCAGACCACAGCTGGGCGAACGGCCTTTAAAGACAAAACCACACAACCCCATCGCTGTCGCTGTTACCTGACGGCCATACTCGATTAACGGCCGCGTCACATCCAACCGTTCATCCAGCACCCCTACCGCCCGGACTTCTGCACCCCGCTTCACCAGTTGCACGGGTGGGCGCGGCACACCCAACCCCGCAGCCACCTCTGGGCAAATCGGCACCAGAACATAGCGCAGAGCCAGATAATCCAGTAACATCTGGTTACGTTTATGGCCGCCGTCATAACGGACAAGCTCCCCCACCAGGCACGCAGAGACACCAATTTTTAGCGGCTTTACATCGATCAATCCCTACTCCCTTTCTCCACCAAACCAATCTGGCGTTCATGACATACACAACCCAATCCAACGATATAAGACCATATAACATCATCTCGTATTTGTTACCAATGAGCCGTCACTATGACTCTGGCAACAACCCGCGCCATGCACTCGTTTCACGGATGTTTGCCCTGGCACTGACATTTTTCTTGCTGCCGTCACAGCCGTTACACGCCGCCGCAAGTGAGGCCAGCCTAAGCCAGCAGCGCACCCTGTTTCAAACGGCACACGATGCCTTGAAAAATGGACGTCAAGAACAGTACAACAGACTGTCTCAGCAGTTGCTCGACTATCCACTCTACCCCTACCTTGAATATTGGCAAATTACTCAGGACATCACCAAGAGTGACCATTCGGCCATCAACAGTTTTATCAGTAAATATAACGAAACACCCCTAGCCAGCCGCTTGCGTAACAGATGGCTTGAGCAGCTGCTCAAGCAGGAGCAGTGGTCTCAGTTTATCGCCTTTTATGCGCCAGATGATGACGTCGGACTGCAATGCAACTATCGCTATGCACTCTACAAAACCGACAACAAACAGGCGGCGCTTAAGGGATTGGATGAACTCTGGCTGACTGCCGATGCTCTGCCGCACGATTGCGATTTACTCATATCGGTCTGGCGCGATGCCGGTCTGCTTGACCAGGCGCTGACATGGAAACGACTGACACTGCTCATGCAGGGCGGCAAGATCTATGAAGCACGTGCGCTTGAGCCTTACCTTAGTAGTGAACAGCAACGCTGGGCTGCCCTCTGGCACGAGGTACATCTACATCCTGAAACAATGCTCATCAACCAGCAACTGAAAGAGAACAGCCCAATCAACCGGACTATTCTTGCCCACGGCATGCAGCGCCTAACCCGCCTCAATCCACAGATGGCCGCCGAGACGTGGCGCAAACTGACTGTGGACTACACCTTCAACAAAGATGATTACGACCGTGTCGAAACGAATATTGCACTCACACTTGCCCGCACAAAGGCCCCCAACGCGATGCGCTGGCTGACGAGTCTCAGCAATGCCGACAACGCGGCAGTACGCGAATGGCGTGTGATCACAGCTATCAACCTGGGAAAATGGAGTGATGCCCTAACCTGGATCAACCAGCTCACCGCTGCCGAACAGGACAATGAACGCTGGCAATACTGGCGCGGCCGCGCCTACGAAGCCACCGGCAATCCCGAACAAGCACTCCAGTCATTTATTGCAGCGGCCAAAAACCGTGACTATTACGGCTTCATGGCAGCCGACCGGATCGGCGTCGCCTATGAATTTGAAAACCGTACACTCCAATTCTCAAAAGAGGAGATGGAGGCTACGCGCAAACTCCCCACCATCCAGCGGACACGTGAGTTCTACGCCCTGAATGACGTCAGCAATGCCCGCCGCGAATGGCACTACCTGACACTGCAGGCCAGCACAACCACCCTACTTAAAGCTGCTCGGGTAGCCCATGAGTGGGGCTGGCATGACCGCGCCATCACTGCCCTGATCCGCGCCAAATACATGGATGAGATGGATATCCGCTTCCCCCTCGCCTATCGCGAACAGATCATGGAAAACGCCAATCTCCAAAAAATCGATCCCTCCTGGGCCTATGCCATCATCCGCCAAGAGAGCGCCTTTGCCAGCGACGCACGTTCCCCCAAAGGGGCCATGGGGCTAATGCAGATCATGCCCGACACCGGCAAGATGATTGCCAAAGAACTTTCCATGAACCTAAGCAACGGCAATCAACTGCTCGACACCGACACCAACATTCGCTTTGGCATCAGCTATCTAAGAAAGGCGCTAAACCGTTTTGACCAAAATACCGTACTGGCCACTGCCGCCTATAACGCCGGTAGCCAGCGGGTAAAAAGCTGGCTGCCCGATGAAAAGGTAACAACCGATCTCTGGATTGAAAACATCCCCTACAAGGAGACGCGCAATTACGTGAAGCAGGTGCTTTCCTTCGCCACCATCTACGATGACCGGTTAAAGCGCTCCGCCACCCCGTTTAAAATGCGTATGCCCCAGATTGAGATAAAGACAACTCCGTCAAGATAAACGCATAATTTTTTCCAAAAAAACATCTAACTTAAAGCCACGCGGATGCACTGGCGGTTATGTTTTCAGTGACACTCAGCATAAAAAAGGCCCGACTCATAAGAGTCAGGCCTTTTGGATTCTGGTAAAACGTGTGGCGCTTACACCATCTCTTTTAACTTCTTCAGTGGCAGAATCTTAACGGCTGTACGGGCCGGCTTGGCTTTGAACATGGTCTCTTCACCCGAAAATGGGTTAATGCCCTTACGTGCCTTTGTGGCAGGCTTACGGATAGTTTTAATCTTTAGCAAGCCAGGGAGCGTAAACTGACCAACAGCACCCTTCTTGAGATGAGACTCAATAACAGCAGCCAATACATCAAGCACTGCGCTGACATCTTTTTTGGCCACACCGCTAGCTTCAGCGACTGTGCTCAACAACTCAGACTTTGTGAAAGCCTTGCTAACACTCTTAAGCTTAACAGCGGCAGGCTTAACTACCACTTTTTTCACAGCTGATTTTTTCACCGCCGTCTTTTTTACAACCGCTGCCTTTTTTACAACCGCCTTTTTAGGTGCAGCCACTTTCTTGGTTACCGCTTTCTTTACAGTTTTTTTCATTATTATTTTCGCCCCTATGGTTGACAAACAAGAGTTGTTTTTCAAAGTATCAATCGTATGGTGATAAGAGTTTACCCTGTCATCATAAACGACAAAACAGATTCCCG
>JAYWDX010000108.1:0-2325 GCA_043779675.1 Tenderia sp. (SeqCode) | reverse complement strand
TTTCAAAGGCCTCTCGGCTGATATCGCTTCGGTAGATTTTTCTCATCCATGCAATTTAATCGACCCCCCTTCAGGGCAAAAAGATTTTGAATAGGCTCTTAGGCTGTGCTGTGCCCACGCGACATGATAAAAATCGCGTGTGTATGGCGAAACCTACGAACTGAGGGCAGAGTTGGCGGTTCTGGCTTTTATGAGGCCAGGCTCACTCCGAAGAGTCTTTTAATTGATAGGCGTTGTTGCCCTTTGGGGTTGTATCTTTGTACTCGTACGCCGCAGTATGCGTTCCCACGGAGGACCGTGGGAACGAGAAACATTACACCTTTGCCGCCAGAGTTTGGTGGTTGGTTAAAACAGGTGTGACAGTAGGCTGGATATTTTGATTAACTCTGTTTTTGGTTAGACAAATTCACTAAATTTCTATCAGTTCATTTGCTGAACATATTTTGAATCAGTGTCACCTCTTCCTGAGCTTCTTCCATGGCGGCAATGCTCTGCTCGGGTGTCAGGCCAAATTTTTTGAAGGCGGGTATCGCGGTCCACTCCTTTTTGGCGAGGTGATGGGGAGTGCCGATGTAGCTGAGGATATTGGCGACGGTGACTACATCGACATAGTCGATGGCGCCGCCTGAATTGCGTTGCAGATCTTCATGTTCCGATACCACTTCGATTAGCTCTTGTGGGAAGTTCCACATGTCGAGGATGGCGGTGCCGATGAGGTTGTGGAGTTTGTGAACAACTTTGTTGAGTAGCTCTTCATCATCCTTCAGCTCGGCAATGTTGGCGGCTTCTGAGAGTACTGGAATGGTGCCGATGTCATGAATCAGCCCGCCGAGCATCGCTTGGTCTGGTTTGAGTTTGGTGTACTTGCGCGCCATCACGTGGCTAATGGCTGCGACTTTGGTGCTGTGTAGCCACAGCGCTTTCAGTTTGTGGTTGAGCATGACGTTTTTGGCAGGTTGGTAGAGTTGCTCCATCACAATGCCGGTGACAATGTTGCGTACCACCGTAGCGCCCAGGCGGGTGATGGCGTTTTGCAGATTCTCGATCGGTGTGACACCACGGTAGAGCGGGCTGTTGGCAACCTGTAATAAGCGGGTGGAGAGCGCTGGATCGGCGCCGATGGTGATGGTGACTTTGGCGGCGCTGGAGTTGGGGTCTTCGATTACCTCGCGCACCTTCATGGCAATTTCAGGCAGCATCGGCAAGCTGATGCGGTTGTGGTTGATGTCGTTGAGAAATTTTGTCAGTAGTTCTGTTTCCAGTGACACAACCTAGCCTCTCTATTTGAAGTACAAAACCCTGTAGTGCGATTAAGTGATGAACAGTTTTTGCACTTCGGCAATCTCTTTTCTAGCCTCTGCCATGGTGGCGATACTCTGCTCCGGCGTTAGCCCCAGTCTGGCAAAGGCTGGAATTGTATTCCAGTCAATGGCCGCGAATTTGTTGTTGGTCTGCCCCATGTGGCTGTGGAGATTGGCGATCATGACGATATCAGTGTAGTCGGCCACTGCGTTTTCATCACGTTGCAGATTTTCATGTTCGGCAGCTACAGTAATCAGTTCAATTGGGAAGTGCCACTCCTCCAGAATCAGCTTGCCGATGTCGGCGTGCAAATTGCCGATAACACGCTGCAATGCCACTTTATCGGCCAGTATGTCGGGAAAGTCGAGGGAGCGTTTGAGAATAGGCAATGTGCCGATGTCGTGAATCAATCCGGCCAGCATCGCCTCATCGGCGTTTAGTTTGGTAAAACGTTTGGCAAGTACATGGCTGATGGCGGCTACCTTGGCGCCATGGACCCATAAACTATGCAGCTCCTTTTTGATTGGGGCCACCTCTTTGGCTTGGTAGAGCTGACTCATCACCAGGCTGGAGATGACATTGCGAACACAGACACCGCCGAGGCGGACCACTGCGGTGCGCACATTTTCAACCGATGTGAGTCCGCGAAAGAAGGGGCTGTTGGCCACCTGGATGAGGCGTGCGGATAGGGCTGCATCGGTGCCGATCAGTTTGGCCAGTTTCTCGGAGCTGACCATCGGGTCATCCACCATTCGGCGTATCTTCAACGCCACCTCTGGCAGGGTGGGTAGAACCAGCTTCCCTTTGGTGATGTCTGCCATCAATGTGGCAACAAATTTTTCCTCTGATTCCACCTTGTACTGCCCCGATATTTGTTAATTTGTTTTAACTATCGGCGTCCACAACGGGAACTCAAGCGCTGAGTGGGTAGGGCAGATCGAGGAGTCTGATCGTTGGTCCGGTGGCGCTCTCAAGGTGGATTGTACTGTTCTCGGCAGCCTCGATCTCAAGCACCGCCAGCAG
>JAYWDX010000107.1:0-3465 GCA_043779675.1 Tenderia sp. (SeqCode) | reverse complement strand
CGCAAAGCACCGGGACCATTGTGGCCCCAACAACCAACCCACGCATCGACCGCGTGGTCATCGACTCCATCACTGGCGTGGTGTCAGTTATTACCGGCGTGGAAGCGGCGTCGCCAGCTGCCCCCGCGATCACCGCAGGAAAGCTCGCGGTGGCGCGAGTGTTGCTCGCCATCAGCACCACGGTGATCGCCAACTCAATCATCACCAGCGAGCGCGCCGTGGTGCCCACCTTTGCCCACACGCTGGCGGAAACGCATAGCGGTTCTGAAGTATTCTCTGGTGCTCCAAGCATTGATTTAACAGGTGGCCAGATCAAATTCCCCGCCACGCAGAACCCCTCGGCCGACGCAAACACGCTGGATGATTACGAGGAGGGGACGTTTACTCCGGGATTGCAATTTGGTGGGGCTGCGGTAGGCCTGACCTTCTCAGCGCAAGCTGGAGCCTACACAAAAAAAGGGAGAGAAGTTACCTTTTTAATAGAACTGAGCGTGAACGTCAAAGGCAGCTCTGTTGGGCAGGCTAGGATTACCGGCCTTCCATTCACAAGCAGCACGCAAAAATCAGCATGCACCATTGGAAATTTGAACGTCATAACATTTACAGGTCAGATGTTCTCAAGTCTGCCAGACGCTTCAACATCCCCTCTTCTGCAACAGTCAACAGAGGCCGGGGTAAGGTCGAACCTTGCTGACACAAATTTCGCAAACGCCAGCTACATAATCGTATCTGGAACATACTTCATATAGGAGAATCACATGCTCACCAAACAAATCGTCATCGACCAAATCGAAGTCACCGAACACAACACCATTCAGGTGCGCACCGCCACGCGCATCATCGAGGATGGCGTACAACTCAGCCAGACTTACCACCGCCACTGCCTGTCTCCCGGCGATGATCTGGCCGGGCAAGATGCCAGGGTGATTGCGATTGCAAAGGCCGTGTGGACAAAAGAAGTTATCGCTGAATTTCAAAAACAGAGGATTTCTTAAATGCCAGATAAACAGATCAGCAACCTTCTCGCATTCCTGTACATTTTGGCTGCCATATCAGGTGCCGCTGGCGGCTGTCTGGTGGCAGCACACCACGTCTTGAGAGGCCGAAGCATCACAGCGCTGTTCGTGGCAGCATACGGGTTCGTCGGCCTGATCTTCGGCCTGTCCGGCGTCATGGTCATTACCGCGTTCACGTCGTCTGAGCTGTCAATTCAGTCCACGTTTTTGATCGGGCTGATACTGGGTGTTGTCGGTTCGACATCTCTAGCCGGCGCCAACCTGTCAGCGCGGATCATCATGAAAAGACTCGGCATCGAGGTGGATGTTGAAATCAGGCGCGTCGATAAGGGCGGTGACAACAAATGATCCTAATCTCTGCCGGCCACAACCCACTCGCCAAGGGCGCCAGCTACAACAGCCACAATGAGCACGACGAGGCTGTGCTGTGGGCAGAAGACGTAGTGAACCTGATTCGGCCACGCCTGCCGGTTGAGACAGTTCCCACCGGCCACGTCAACGAGAAAATAAAGTGGATCAACGCGCAGCCAAAGGTTCACCTGATCTGCGAAATCCACTTCAACAGTGACGAGAGCAAGCGCCAGTCTGGCAGCGAGACGCTGTACTGTCCCGGCTCTCTGATCGGACGCGCCGTTGCTGACGTTGTGCAGGCCACTCTGGGCGGAGTGTTCCCGCCATCACGCGGCGCAAAGGAAGGCTGGTACCGGGGCGACAGGGGCGGCGGCATCATCATCGCACTGCTCGAAAAAACAATTCGGCCAGCCATCATTGTTGAGCCCGAGTTCATCTACAACTGGGAAGTTTTACAGTCCCGCCGAAAAGCAGCCTGCGCAGCACTGGCAAAAAGCTTGATCGAGGCGGCAACAAACATCACAGGGGAAGCATGATGAGGCACAGGCAACCAGAACCAAGCAGAGAACCAGCGAAGCTGCCGTGGGTCAAGATCACAGCAACCCTGCTCAGCATCGTACTGCTGTTCGTAGTGGCGAAGTATGCCATGGGTGGGGTGCTCGACAACCCACGCATCGAGACACGCTACTGCGGCACGCCACTGCGTGACGCCCGTGGAGATATTATCCGCAGCGCGTCCGTCCGTGACGCCTTCCAGCGAATTCACCCGTGCCCATCCACCAAGCTCCCGGCAGGTGCATGCCCAGGCTGGCAAAAAGATCACATCATCTCAATGGGGGCCAAGCACCCAACACGCGGTGGCGGGTGCGATAGTGTGGCAAATATGCAGTGGTTGCCAATTGAAATTAAGACGTGTACCGCGTGGTACTGCAAAGATCGCTGGGAACTTTGGGTTTACTCACTGCTAGGCAACTAGGAGGACACATGGACTTCATCAAATCACTATTCACACCCGAACAGTGGGTGCGCGTCATGGATTGGCTAGTACCCACCGCCCTCATGCTTCTTAGTAACGCACTGACAGTACTGTGGGTCATATTCCTGATTTTTGGCACAACCCAGGTCATCAAAATCTCATGGCGCAAATCGAAGATCAAGGGGCCACCTGAGTGGGCGCTGCATTTTGTCTCACTCATTTCAGCTGGCGGTTGGTCTCTGCTTCTCGACAACCGAGCAGCCGACGAGCGCGTGGCTATTGCCGTGGCAGCGTGGTTCTTGACTTGGCTGATCGTCACTTACGGCGGCGCGCTACTTAAGGAGTACCAGCCAAAGTTATGGTCTGCCATCAACTTTGACCGCCGAAAACTGAAACTCGGACCGCCACCAGCAACGCACGAACGGCGCGAGGATGAAAAGCCATGAACGTAATCGATAAAGCCACCGGCTTCCTGTTTGGGTTCGTGGTGTGCGCGCTGTGTGCCGCAGGCATCTGGGTGTGGAGCACATTCAAGCCATCACTGCCGGCCGTGCTCGGCGAAGCCCCAGCCAAGTTTGTTGACGCCAAGACCAAGACCGAGAACTGCAAAACTGTAGAGGCCATGGCAGACAAAGTGAAAAAAGAAGTGGGGCTTTCCGCGCAGGTTCAAAAAGATACGCAGTCAAAAGTGCTGGCTGTGGTCATGGTTCCTGAGAGTAACAACCCACTTTACGCTACCAGCTTGTTAAACCTGGGCACCGGCATCGGAGAGATTCACTTCACGCCACAACCACTACCCTGGCTGAGCGCTAAAAAACGAACCACGATCTATGCTGACTACGGCCTTGGCGGGGATGAAGTCTTAGCAGCAACGTGGCACCTTGGCGTAGGGTATGAGTTCGCACAGACAAAATCCCTACACTGGAATGCCAACGGCCACCTGTTCAGTACCGGGTTTAAATACGTCGGCATAGGTGGTCTAGTACAGTTCTAGTATCTGTATATTATTATATTCTTATATAGCTGTTGAGCAGGGCTGGAGGGCTGGAGGGCTGGAGGGCTGGAGGGCTGGAGGGCGGCGATCTGTCGGCGCTGTTCGAAAATCGCCCTGGCCGGCAGGGA
>JAYWDX010000106.1:0-3806 GCA_043779675.1 Tenderia sp. (SeqCode) | reverse complement strand
ACGCAGGACGGTCCGGGCAAAAGGAATCAGCTGTCGCGTAAGCGAGTCAATTTATGGCATGGACGCCATAAATTGGTCACGAGGTAGCGACACGATCTTGCGTTTAAATAATATCACGACAACACGACAACACGACAACACGACAACAGGGGGAAGACCACGGTTTTCTCTATTCACCAAACAATTTCCCTGACTCGGGCTCCTGCATCCGACGGGGTCGCCCCGATTTTCCAGGCGCGGCACGCCGCCCCAAAGTCTTCATTGCCCAGCGCATAATTCCCATTCGTCGCGCGGCGGATTTCATCCACCAGACCGGGTTCCAGTTCATAACGAAACAACTCACGGTACGCCGCCTGACGGCTTACCGCGCGCGTCCCCAGCGCGTCGTAAAGTGGATGCGATTTTAACAACGCATCGGTTTCGCCCTGCGCGTTCGCGCGGTAGCTTGACCAGCGGTATTCCGCCGGGTGCGCTACGATGTCCGCGTGCACCGGGTTCAGTTCGATATAGCGCTGGCAGGCAAGCAGGTAGGTTTCTTCTTGCGTCAGGCAAGAGCGGAAGCGCCCTTCCCACAACGTACCGCTACGGCGATACGTGCGGTTCACGTACTGAACGTAGCGCTCGCTGGCGACCATGGAGAGCGAAGCGAGGGCCGTTAGTCCCGGATAGGCCGCCGTCTGCCCTTTCGTAGTTAGGGACGCCATAAATTGGTCACGAGGTAGTGGCACGATCTGACCCCAGGGCTTTCATCAAGGCCCCCGGCGCTTCCGGCCGTTCTGCGGAAATTCGCAGATGGACATGATTGGTCATCAGCATGTAGGTATGAACGCGGTAGCCAGTCTTGTCTGCGTGTTCGCGTAGCCAGTCCAGGTAAAAGCGGTAATCTTCGTCGGCGTAAAAGCACGCCTGCCGGTTGTTGCCACGCTGGATGATGTGTAGCGGATATTGGGCAACGATAAACGTGCACGGCGGGGCACGGTGTTCTCCTTGTTCGGAGCGGAGTGATCGAAAGAAATGAGTTTAGCAGTAAACCGTGGTCTCATTATTCCTATCTCCAGAAAAACATTAACGGGTAGTGTTGCTGTAAATGATAGTGATTCTCACTTGCATTGTCTAGAGAGGGAAGAAAAAATTTACGTTGCTGGGGCGCGGATGAATCAATAAAAAAACCCGGGCTGTCTTTATCAGGCAGTCCGGGTCTGGTGCAGGGCATGGCGTAAATGGAGCGTCGGGGTGGATGCGGGGTAAATTACGCAATGCCTACGTTCTAAGTGTGGCGGTTGGTGGCTAAAAAACTGTGCTGTTGGTCACACAATTGAACTGAATCGTGTTGGGGCCGTGAAATTTCTGCCCCGATGCTGCATTCAGATATCCTGCGCCTGCTCGATGGCATTACCGATGTAGCTGGCTGGGGTCATGGCCAGCAGTCGTATTTTTTCATCTTCGGGGATCGCCAGCCCCTGGATGAAGGTCTGCATACTCTGCCTGTCGATCCCCTTGCCACGGGTCAGCTCCTTGAGCTTCTCGTAAGGCTTTTCGATGGCGTAGCGGCGCATCACGGTCTGGATCGGTTCGGCCAGCACCTCCCAGCAGTTATCCAGGTCACTTGCCAGACGCGCCTCGTTGGCCTCCAGTTTGGAGATCCCCTTTAGGCAAGACTGGTAGGCGATGGCGCCGTGGGCCAGACCGACGCCAAGGTTGCGCAGCACGGTGGAGTCGGTGAGGTCACGCTGCCAGCGCGAGATCGGCAACTTGGCGGCCAGATGGTCAAAGATGGCGTTGGCCAGCCCCAGATTGCCCTCGGCATTTTCAAAGTCGATGGGGTTGACCTTGTGCGGCATGGTGGAGGAGCCGATCTCGCCGGCGACGGTGCGCTGCTTGAAATAGCCGACGGAGATGTAGCCCCAGACATCACGGCAAAAGTCGATCAGCACGGTGTTGAAGCGTGCCGTGGCGTCGAAGAACTCAGCAACGTAGTCGTGGGGTTCGATCTGGGTAGTATAGGGGTTCCAGTCCAATCCCAGGCTGGTGACAAACTGCTGCGCCAGGGATTGCCAGTCGAGATCGGGATAGGCGGAGAGGTGGGCGTTGTAGTTGCCGACCGCGCCGTTGATCTTGCCCAGCATCGGCACCATCACCACCTGTTCGCGCTGGCGCTTGAGACGGAAGGCAACATTGGCCATCTCCTTGCCCAGGGTGGTGGGGGAGGCGGGCTGGCCGTGGGTACGCGACAGCATCGGCACCTTGGCGTATTTGTGGGCGAGGGCGGTGATGGCTTTGATCGTCTCATCCATCATCGGTAGCAGCGACTGGGTGCGCGCCTCACGCAGCATCAGGCCGTAGGCGAGGTTGTTGATGTCCTCGGAGGTACAGGCGAAGTGGATGAACTCGCTCACCGCTTCGAGTTCGGCATTGCCGGCGATCTTCTCTTTGAGGAAGTACTCCACCGCCTTGACGTCGTGGTTGGTGGTCTTCTCGATATTTTTGACCCGCTGTGCATCTTCAACGCTGAAGTTGGTAAAGATGTTGTTGAGGATGTTGTTGGCGTGTTCGCCCAAGGCCGGGACTTCGGCAATGGCAGGTTCGGCAGCCAGCAACTGTAACCAACGTACCTCTACCAGGATACGGTGACGGATCAGGCCAAACTCGCTGAAGATGGGGCGCAGGTCGGTGGTCTTGTTGCCGTAGCGGCCATCGATGGGGGAGATGGCGGTCAGTTCTGATAGTTGCATGGTGATTCCTGTCTTAAATGTTTTGTCTTAGTTGGCTTCATTCAATAGTTCTTTGGTCTGGTTGAGCAGCTTCTTGCGGCTGAAGATCAGCCCAAGGCGGCGGCCGCCACACTGGTGCCAGAGCACGGCGGAGCGGATGCCTGCCAGCAGTAGCGTGCGCACCTTGGCGGCGTTGGCGCTATTGCTGAGGTGCCCCTGTTCGCCCTGAACGATGACCTTGGGTTTTAACGTGCTGATGGTATTGGCGTAGAGATCGCCGATGTTGGCAAAGACGTTTTCATGGGTGCTGGAGCCAAAGTGTTCGGCCTGGCTTTTAGCCTGCCGCAGCCCGCGGCTGATCTTTTCCAGCATGGCGGGTTGCTGCATCAGCTTGCGCTCCAGGTGCATCAGGGTGATCACATATTTGGTCAGCTCCATGTCGCGCTGGTTGGTGGCGTCGCCAAATTGATCAAGGATGGTATTAAGGCCGGTGGTCAGCCCCTTGGTCTCGCCATAGATGTCGTCAAAGCTGTTGGGGTCCATCTCAAACAGGCTGTTGATGCAGACGGCCATGTCGGCGCTGTCGGCTCGCCCGTGGCGCGCCACCTGCTGGACGAGTTTGACTGCTTGCCAAATTCCAGCAAAGGCCAGTAGCTGTTCGCGGTAACTGTGTTGCATGGTGCGTCGTCTTCCTTGTGGCTAACCGTGTAAAAATTTGGCGGCAGGTTCGTGAGTAGTAGCAGTGGTCTCGATGATACCGCCGCCCAGACACTCGTTACCCTTGTAGAAGACCACCGACTGCCCTGGTGTTACCGCCCGCTGTGGTTCATCAAAAACCACCTGACAGCGGTCGCCCTTTAACCAACTAATGGTGCAGAGCTGTTCCGGCTGGCGGTAGCGGTTTTTGGCGGCGCAACGCAGTGGCACCTTGGGAGCAATGCCAGTGGTCCAGTGCAGCTGGCTCGCCTCCAGCGTATCACTGTAGAGCATCGGGTGTTCGCCCTGAGCCACCAGCAGGATGTTGCGCTCCAGATCCTTGCCGACCACAAACCACGGTTCGCCGCTTGACTCCTTGCGGCCACCGATGCCCAGCCC
>JAYWDX010000105.1:0-21852 GCA_043779675.1 Tenderia sp. (SeqCode) | reverse complement strand
CTCCGTCACTCGCTAGCGCTCCTAACTACGAAAGGGCAGACGGCGTAGCCTATCCGGGACTAGCGGCCCTCGCTTCGCTATCCATGGCCGCCAGCGAGTTTGTCCATTTGGCTTTTTTGGCGTTACTGCTCAGAGGATCGTGAACAGGTTCTTAGCCATTCTTTCGTTGATGCTGCTGACCTGCCAAGAGTCCAAAATAACATTATCCCCATCAGTATTAGTGTCCAGCTCCCTGATTCAGGTACCGTATTGGTGGTGGATTTTACTAGCCAGCTTCCGGTTATGTTTTCAGGCAAAGAGGGGTTCTGGAGACCACCGATAACGATGGGTGGTTCAAAGCAGCCGCAGAATGTGCGGGGGATCTCTGTTAAGGGCATCAAAATCCCCCCGGTGGCCTGTAACCCATTGATGGTTGAGTTTGTGATACCCCACAAGACGGTTTTCATAGGCGCCCCACTTGGCGTTTGTGTGCCTGTGGTACCAAATAGGTTGAGAAAATGGTTGGCGGCTTCCAGCTCCGTGGGTTGTGGTGAGCCATCGACTGTCAATCCAGCCTCTGTTAAGAGTGAAAACAGCTCCAGAGGTGCGGCGTATCTGAAACCAGTGAAAATACCGTTCCCTAGCATGGCGTTCATTTCGTCATAGCTTCTGCCAATGGAGACTGTGGGCGACAGCCACTCCAGCTGGGTTGAGGTATCCCTGACTACGTTTGGGTCGCTGGTTTGAATCAGAGTGGCTTCACTTGTTGAAGCGTAAATCAGCAATGTAATGGCGGTGATGAGCGAGGCGCACTTACCGCCCTGTTTTTGATGTTGTGAGATAGTCATAGCCGTTCTCCTCTGAACTTGGTTACAAGAAGTCATTTGTATGGTGTCAGCATCCACCCCTTTACAGGCAATGACTATGAAGTAGGTAACAGCTAATCTGTGAAATATTGACAACGACTGGAAAAGTAGGGAGAGGAGTTAGTTGTAGCGCATGGCAATGTGGGTATTGATCAATTCTGTTGTTTTGTTGCGGATGGTGTCGCCGTCGATATCGGATATCCAGAGACGCACCAACCCTTTGATGAAGGTGTAGCTGTCGAGGGCGCACAGGGTTGGGTCGAGTCCGCTACGCAGTAGCCCCTTTTTACTGGCGCTCTCATACGCCCGGTTGAGTATCTGCATGAAATTACAGCTGGTTTTGTTGGCGTGATTGTTGAGTGAGGAAAATTCGTCCACGTATTCGCATTTAAACAGGATTATCTCAAAGGTAGTGCGGGCGATATCATCCTCTCTTAACAGACGGACAATTTCGTTCATGCTCTCCTGGACCTTACGCAGTGGGTCATCAATATTTTTAACAAGTGAATTTTCGTCGATATGGTCGATGAGTGGCAGGGAGACCTGCTCCATCATGGCAAAAAAGAGGTCGGGTTTATTTTTGAAGTGCCAGTAGATGGCACCGCGGGTGACACCTGCTGCCTTGGCGATCTGCTCAAGGGTGGAGCGGCTGACGCCACGTTGGGCAAATACCTGGCGGGCAGCGGCGATGATATCCTGCCGTGTCTGTTCGGTTTCGGTCTTGTTTCTACGGACCATAAATTCAGCCTGAGTCAGTTAGCGCTGCGCCAGTGGCGCGGAGCTGTCTGCGGACCAGCCACCCCCCAGAGCCTTCATCAGGTCGATGCTGTAAAGCAATTGCGCCTGGCGATTTTGTACCAGCGCCTGTTCGGCGCTGTTGGCGGTGCGCTGGGAGTCGAGCACTTCGAGGTGGCTTGAATAGCCGGCATCGTAACGCATGTGCGACAGGCGTAAGGCGTTACGAGCGGCATCGGCTTTGGTTTCCAGATCAGTGATAGAGGCGCTGCTCTGTTCGATGTTGGTGAGGGCATCGGCCACTTCTGTGAAGGCGGTTTCAATGGTCTTTTGATAGTTTGCCAGCGCTTGGCGTTGTGTTGCTTCGGCACCACGGCTACGCGCTGAATACTTGCCCGCATCCAAAATTGGCATGGCGGCACCCAGGCCGAGTGACCAAACACGGGCGCCGCTGTTGAGCAGGTCACTCAATACTTTGCTTTGGCCACCAAAGTTGCCAGTGAGTGAGAACGTGGGCAGTTGTGCAGCCTTGGTGACACCAATGGTAGCGTTGGCGGCGATCAGTGCCTGCTCTGCCTGCTGTACATCGGGGCGGCGCTCCACCAAGGTTGAGGGGAGACCGACGGGAGGCTGTATGGCAGTAGGCAATATGGTCTGGGGTGTTGCGGTGAGCTTGAGTCCGGGTTTGCCGCTGATCAACCCAAGCTGATGCTCCACCAGTGTCCGTTGCCGTTGCAGTTCGCGCAACTGCAATGAGGCGTCGCTGCGTGCCACTTGGGCTTGATTTACGTCTAGCTCCGAGGCGAGGCCACCTTTGGCGCGGTTTTTGATAACGCTCAGCGCTTCATCACGCGCCGCGAGTGTCTGTGCGGTGATGGCGAGCTGGGCATCAAGGGAGCGTAACGTAAAATAGGATTGAGTGGTGGTGCTGGCGAGTGTCAGGGCAACTACATCATGGGCATAGCGGCTACCGAGTAGTTGGGCGCGTGCTGCTTCCGAAGCGCGTTGCAGCTTGCCCCAAAAATCGAGCTCGAATGAGGTGGAGAGCACCAGGCGATTGGCGCTTGAGATGATCGGTACCCCCGGTTGCAGGGGCTGTGCGTTGAGCGTGCTGGAACGCGAGCGGCTGCTAGAACCTTCGAGGTTGACCTGAGGCAAAAAGCTGGCGCCGGTCTCATCCAGTACTGCCATGGCCACGTCTATCTGTGCCACAGCCCTCTGCAGATCCCGATTATTGCGTAGCGTGGTCTCAACAAGTTCGTTGAGCATTGCATCGTTGTAGAGTTTCCACCAGCCATGCTGTAGTACCTGCGCCACATTTTCCGTTGGTTGCGTCAGCGAGTAATCTGCTGGCAACGCAACCTCAGGACGGCTGTAGTGGGGGCCAACTGTGCAGCCACTGAGCAGGATTAGTGCTGTCAAGGCGCTCATTTTTTTAACAGGGAAGGGGCGTTGATAACTCATGCTTTATCCTCCTGCACTGCCGCCGCTGGCTGCATCTCAGGGTGTTTGTGTGAGGGGCGTGGTTTGCGCGCCAACAGCGTGAAGAAGAGTGGCACAAATATCGGCGCGATGAAGGTGGCGACGATCATGCCGCCAAATACGCCGCTACCCATCGACTGCCGCGCGGCGGCACCAGCGCCGGTGGCAATCACCAGTGGCAGCACACCAAAGACAAAGGCGAGAGATGTCATGACGATGGGGCGGAAGCGCAGTCGTGCCGCCTCCAGCGCGGCATCAACAGCGCTCAAACCCTCTTCCATCCCCTGCATGGCAAATTCGGCGATCAAAATGGCATTTTTTGCCGCCAGCCCGATCAGCACCACCAGACCAATCTGGAAGTAAATGTCGTTATTGAGTCCACGCAGATAGACAAAGCCCAACGCCCCGGCGATAGCAAACGGCACTGCTAACAGCACCGCGACCGGCACACCCCAACGCTCGTAGAGTGCTGCTAGAATCAGGTAAACCATGATGAGGGCAAAGCCGAAGGCAAATACCGAGGCGTTGCCGGTCCGTTTTTCCTGGAACGCCTGACCGGTCCACTCCATGTCATATCCTTTGGGTAGGTTTGCTTTGGCGACCTCTTCAACGGCCTTGATGGCATCGCCAGAGCTGAAGCCGGTCTTGGCGCTGCCAAAGACCTTGGCGGCGATATAGCCGTTGTAGCGCTCTACCTGCTCGGGTCCGATGATACTTTTAACCTTGATAAGCGCCTTGAGCGGGATCATGGCACCCGTGGTATTGGAACGGACATAGATTTTGCCAAGGTCATCCGGTTTGGCACGGTACTGGGCATCCGCCTGTATGGTGACGCGATAGGTGCGGCCCGATTTGTTGAAATCATTGACGTAGAGCGATCCCATCTGTGCCTGTAGGGCGGCAAACAGATCATTCACTGGCACGCCGAGCGCGAGTGCCTTTTCCCGATCTACATCAACATGCAGTTGCGGTACCGTGGGGCGGTAGAGAGTTCTGATTCCTTCAAGCGCCGGATGTTGCCCGAGAGCGGCGATGAGGTCGTTCGTCACCTGTGCCAGCCGTTGTGGGTCAGGATCACCACGGCCACGTACATAGACCTCAAAACCGCCCGTGGCACCCAGGCCGCGAATGGCTGGCGGGTTGATGGCGAAGGCGAGGCCATCCGGTAGCATCATCCCTTTGCCAGTTACCTCCTGCACCAGCTCCTGCGCGGTTTGTTTACGCTCTTCCCACGGTTTGAGTGGCATGAAAATGGTGGCGGAATTGCTCTTGCTGCTGCCGCTGATGAGATCAAAGCCGTTGACGATGAAAATGTTCGAGATTGCCTCGTTGTTGGCCATCATGCCGCGTAGCTGGGTAGTGGTTTTCATGGTGCGTTCAAGTGTGGCGCCGTCGGGCAACATCACAACACTGACGATGTAACCTTGGTCTTCCTCGGGTACAAAGCTGCCGGGTACACGCATAAAAAGTACGGCAACCCCAATGAGAAGCAATATAAAGAGTGACATGGCTGCGATGCGCCAGTGTATCGCCAAGTTGACGGCACCCAGGAAACGCCGCGTTATCCAGCCAAAGCTACGGTTAAAGTGTTTGAACAGTTTGTTTGGTTCGTGGCCACCCGGCGACGCTGGTTTGAGCAGCATCGCGCACAGGGCTGGGGTGAGGGTTAGCGCCACCACGCCGGAAAGCACCACGGCGATGGCCACTGTCACTGCAAACTGGCGATAGAGTTGA
The DNA here is from genome assembly GCA_043779675.1 of Tenderia sp. (SeqCode). Taxonomy (GTDB): domain Bacteria; phylum Pseudomonadota; class Gammaproteobacteria; order Tenderiales; family Tenderiaceae; genus JAKFXL01. The sequence continues at coordinate 17,056 of JAYWDX010000105.1, read as the reverse complement.
CCGGCGATACCACCAAGGAAGGCGACGGGGATAAAGACCGCCACCAGCGCCAACACGATACCGATAACGGCGTTTTGCACCTCACGCATCGCCTCGATGGCGGCGTCGAAGGGTTTGAGTAGCCGCTCTCGCATCAGTCGCTCGACGTTTTCCAGTACCACGATGGCGTCATCCACCACGATCCCCACTGCCAGCACCATGGCAAAGAGGGTGAGGGTATTGATGGAGAAACCAAAGAGCCAGAGACCGGCAAAGGTACCGATCAGCGACACCGGCACGGCGATCATCGGGATCAGCGTGGCGCGCCAGCTCTGCAGGAAGACAAACACTACCAGCAGTACGATAAGGGCCGCCTCAATCAATGTTTTCAGGACGCTACGGATGGAGGCGGTGACAAACAGGGTGGTGTCGTAGGGGATGATGTAGTCAACATCCTCGGGGAACTGCTCTTTTTTAATCTGCTCCATCTTTGCCCGAACGGCATCGGCAACATCAAGCGCATTGGAGCCAGATTGCAGGAATACCGGCAAGGCAATGGCGGGCATGCCGTTAACACTGTTGGACTGGTCATAACTCTGGGCTCCCAACTCGATACGCGCTACATCCTTGAGTCGTAACACACCGTGGGGGCCGCCGGAGCGGAGGATGATCTGGCCAAACTCCTCCGGTTGCTGCATGCGGCCACGCGTGGTGACTGTATATACCAGCTGTTGCCCTTTAGGTGCGGGGTCAGCACCGATCTTGCCTGCTGCGTATTGGCTGTTCTGGGCGTTAATGGCGTTGGTAATATCGCTAGTGGTGAGGCCAAGCTGAGCCATGCGGTCCGGTTTGAGCCAGATGCGCATTGAGTAGTCGCGTGCGCCAAAGATGACTACATCCGCCACGCCGGGAATGCGCTTGAGTTCGTCGGCGATATTCAGGCTGGCGTAGTTGGAGAGGTAAAGCATGTCGTAAGTGCTCTTGGGTGAGTTGAGCGCCACCACCAGAAGAATGTTTTGCGACCGTTTAGCAACCGTTACACCGTTACGGCGTACCTCTTCAGGTAGGCGTGGCGTGGCAAGCTGTACCCGGTTGTTGATGTTGAAAGTGGCCTTGTCAACGTCGGTGCCGACCTCAAACGTCGCTGTAATGGAAAGTGTGCCGTTGGAAGCTGCTGTTGAGTTGAAGTAGAGCAGGTTCTCCACCCCGGAGAGCTGCTGCTCAATCGGTGCGGCTACCGTTTTGGACAATGTCTCTGCCGAGGCGCCAGGGTAGACGGCAGTGATTGTCACCGTTGGCGGAGCAATCTCGGGGTACTGGGCGATTGGCAGAATACTCGCCGCCACCAGACCCGCAAGCATCAGGATGATGGCCAGCACGGTGGCAAAGATGGGGCGTTCGATAAAGAATTTGGACATGGCTTGGTGGTCGCTCTGTTGCGGCTTTGTTAGAGATGTCTGTCCCTCTCCCATGCCCCTGGGGGGGGGCGGTGAGTGAGTCAATCAAGCATCAATATTTCAATTAACCTTTGTCATCGGTCGCTTATTTCTTTACATCTTTACCTTCAGCTGGCTTCGTTTGTGCGGCAGGTGCCTCACCCGGTGCATGCGGCGCCACCGCCGCGCCGGGGCGCAGCTTCATCAGGTTGTCGATGATCACCTTGTCGCCCGGCGCCAGCCCCTTGGTCACCACCCAGTTTTGTCCAGACCAGCCATCGGTCTCCACCGGGCGCGGCGCCACAGTGTTATCAGCCGCCACAGTGAAGAGCATGCTGCTTTGATCGGTCTGCGTCAGGGCCGTTTGCGGTATCAGATAGGCTTCACGCTGACCAATCTTGACTTGAGCGCGGACAAATTGCCCGGGCAATAGCAGGTGATCAGGGTTAGGGAATTCGGCGCGCATCTCTACCATGCCGGTCCTGTTGTCCACTGTCGAAGCGGAGAAGTTGATCTTGCCGGTGGCTTTATAGTTGCTGCCATCCGCCAGAGTTAGCGTCACTTCACGATTGCCCTTGGACTGGCGCAGTTGCAACGCTTCGCTCTCCGACAAGGAGAAACGGACCCAGACTGGATCAATGATATGCATGGTTGTCAGCAGGCTGGATTCGGTGCCAGCAGTCACCAGCGTGCCTTGGGAAAACTGCGCCCGATCAGTCACGCCGGAGATTGGCGCGGTAACGTTGGTGTAAGAGAGACTTAGTTCGGCATCACGCAGTTTGGCCTCATTCACCCGCTGTGATGCCAACGCTGCTTGCAGTGCCGTGTTGGCGTCGTCCAGCTCGCGGCTGCTGATTGCCTTCTCGGCCACCAGTGGTTTGAGGCGGGCGGCCTCGCGTTGAGCTCGCTCCAGATTGGCTTTGTCTTGCGCCAGCGCCGCCTGGGCCTGTGCCAGAGCAATACCCAGCGGTGCCCTGTCAATAGTGAAGAGTACAGCACCAGCCTTGACCTGATCGCCCTCTTCATAGCGCTGTTGCATCAGCATGCCGGAGACGCGGGCGCGTACCTCCACATCCTTCGACCCCTCCGTCTGACCTACCGCTTCAATGAGCGTAGGAACCGACTCTGGATGTACGTCAATGGCAGTTACCGGCATTGGTGGCATCGCCCCCGTTCCGCCTGAACCACCCGTTGCCTGATCACCTTTGCCGCAACCGCTCAAAAGGGCAAACAACACTATTGTGCCAGCTACTGAACGCAACCGTGGACGCCTGTTTTGATGGGAGTGAAGATTGCGAGGGGAAAGTGCCATGACATATGTCCGCGTTTTAAGATTGAAAGGCAAATTATATATAAACATCCATGTATGTATACTGCTAAAAAAGTGGGGGTATGGGCGTCTGGTGTAGGGCATCGCCCCCTCCATAGACGTCGATATGGGCTGTTGTTAGCAGATGGTGGTTGTATAGATTATTGGGTCAATTATTCAGAGTTTTGTTTGAGGCGGGGCGTTTTTCGGTTGTAGCGGAACTCTACAGGTATAATGGGTTCACAACCGTCACTATGTAAATAAAGGAATGTTTAGGATGAAGTCTCGAATTTTACTGCTGGTCTCAATGTTGGTTTTGGCGTTGTGTAATCCGGTTTGGGCTGCCGATGAGGTGACGCAGGTACGCAATGCGGTGGCCAAGATTGTGCCGGGCACGGCGCCGGACTCAATTGTGAAGAGCAGCGTGCCTGGTTTCTATGAGGTGGTTTATGGGGCAGATATCTTTTATGTCTCGGCCGATGGGCGATATCTGCTTAATGGCAGTGTGGTTGACCTGAAAGATGGCAAAAACCTGTCAGAGGTGAAGCGTGGTCAAGGGCGACTTAAGTTGATCTCAGAGATCGATGATAAATCGATGATCATTTATAGTCCGAAAGTGGTCAAACATCGGGTGACTGTGTTTACTGACATTGATTGCCAATATTGCCGCCGCCTGCATCAGGAGATGGCGGAGTTGAATGGCATGGGTATTGAGGTGCGTTACCTGCTCTTTCCACGTGCTGGTGTAGGCTCTAAATCCTATAATAAGGCAGTGACGGTCTGGTGCTCAGCCAATCGGCAGCAGGCACTGACTGATGCCAAGGCCGGCAAAAACCTGCCCAATAAAACGTGTGGCAACCCGGTTGATAAACATATGGCGCTGGTTGAGAAAATGGGCATTACGGGTACGCCTACCATGATTCTGGAAGATGGCAGTATGATCCCGGGTTATGTGCCGGCGGCGCGTTTGCTAGCGGCGCTGGAAGGTAAAGAATAGGTAGGTTAGCCGCCGCTAACGCAATGTTGGTAGGCGGCAGTGTTTGATTAGGTGCGGCGCCTGTAGAGGGGCAACGGTTCGTCAGATGAAGCCTGATATTTGACGCTGATCTCGATAAAAGCGTTGAGCGCATCTTCAATCTTCTGTGTCGGATCGATCTCAAAGGCATCAAAACCGGCGCGGGCCATGTAACCCAATTGATCACGCAGTACATTGCCGACCGCGCGTAGCTCTCCGGTGTAACCATAATGTTGGCGCAAGGCACTGGCGATGGAGTAACTGCGACCGTCACGGAAGCTGGGAAATTGCAGGGCAATAACAGAGAAATGCGACAGATCGGCACCTATGTCGGCCATATCTTGGTCACTATTTACGCGTATCCCTAGTCGTCCCTCGTGTCGCAATAACCGCTCTTTATCGGTTTGCCAGAGGGCCAGCGGCACGATGATGTTGCCAGTGGGCAGTGGGGCAGCTTCGACACCGTCGACAATGTCGGGGATATGTTGCCATTGATCTTCAACGATCTGACGGTTCTTAATGATCTGCATAGACACGCTCTTGAAAGGGTACGATTCCGATGCGTTGGAAGGTGTCGATAAATTGCTCGCCTTCAAATCTTTTTTCAACGTAGACACGGGCGATGTTTTCGACTGCACCTGCTACTTCATCTTTGGAAACTGCACGTCCCAGGCGCTGGCCCAGCTCAGCCGTGGTCTCGGCGTAGCCGCCCAGCGTCAATTGGTACCACTCTTCACCCTTTTTATCGACGCCAAGAATGCCGATGTGGCCGATGGCGTGGTGGGCGCAACCGTTCATGCAGCCAGACATTTTGAGTCTGATCTCACCAAGGTCGTAGAGGTAGTCGAGATCCTCGAAACGGCGCTGGATCATGTCGGCCACGTCGATGGAGCTGGCATTGGCCAGTTCGCAGAAATCGAGGCCAGGGCAGCAGATCATGTCGTTGAGCGTGCCGATGGTGGGTGTCGCCAAGCCGTGCTGATGCAGTGATTGCCACAGGAGATAGAGGTCGCCCTGCTTGATATCACTGAGTACCAGGTTCTGTTCGTAGGTGCTGCGGATTAGCCCGGCGCTGTAGCGGTCGGCGAGCTCGGCCACCAGGTCCATCTGTTTGTCGGTGATGTCGCCTGGCGCTATACCCGGCGCTTTTAGTGAGATAAAGACACCGCGGTAACCGTCTATTTTATGATCGAAGGTGTTGTATTTGAGCCAGCGGGAGAAGTCGCTGCTGTTGTTGGCATGGCCTTCGTGGCGTTTATCAGCAGCAGCGCTCACTTCGTAGGGTAGTGGGGCGAAGAACTCTTTGACACGGCTGATCTCGGCCGTATCAAGGATGAGTTTATCCTTGTTATTGTTCCACTCTTTATCAACCAATGCCCGAAACGCCTCCATGCCCATGGCGGCGACGAGGATCTTGATGCGGGCTTTATATTTGTTGTCGCGACGGCCTTTGAGGTTGTAGACACGCACAATTGCTTCCAGATAGGAAAGCAGATGCTGCTTTTCAAGGAAGGGACGGATGGTCTGCCCGATGATGGGCGTCCGGCCGAGACCACCGCCGACGCTGACCTGAAAGCCAATATCACCGATCTCATTTTTTACCAGTCGCAGGCCAATGTCATGGACCAGAGTGGCGGCCCGGTCACGGCTGGCGCCAGTGACGGCTATCTTGAATTTGCGTGGCAGATAGGCAAATTCAGGGTGCAGGGTGCTCCACTGGCGGATGATTTCGCAATAAGGCCGTGGATCTTCGAGTTCATCGGCGGCAACGCCGGCCAGTGGGTCGGTTGTGGTATTGCGGATACAGTTGCCGCTGGTCTGGATGGCGTGCATCTGTACCGAAGCCAGGTCGGCGAGAATGTCCGGCACCGTCTCCAGCTTTGGCCAGTTGAACTGGATGTTCTGGCGGGTGGTGATGTGGCCGTAACCTTTGTCATATTTGCGGGCAATGTGCGCCAGCATCCGCATTTGGTCGGATGAAAAGAGGCCGTAGGGAATGGCGATGCGCAGCATCGGCGCATGGCGTTGTATATAGAGGCCGTTCATCAGACGCAGGGCCATAAATTCATCGGCACCCAGCTCACCCGTTAGATAACGCTGGGTCTGGTCGCGGAATTGGCTCACACGCTCATCAACCAGCCGTTGATCATATTGGTCGTAGATATACATGCCAGGGCGCTGGGTCTTCGTGCGGGTGGGCAGGGGCTGCGCTGACGGGGCTATGTTCTGGCTTTGACTCATGCTGATCCGCCTGCTTTAATTTTCCATATCAAGATGGTCATCCCAATTGTGTGGTAGACGACCGCCAGCCGTAAGATAGGGTATTTTTTATATAATATAAATTAAATGTTTTATATATTTTATATCAACTAATTATATAAGGCGGGTGGTGTAATGAAGGAAATTGGTGCCCCGGGCTGGACTCTAACCTGCGACCTATCCCTTAGGAGGGGATTGCTCTATACACTGAGCTACCGGGGCTTTGCTTTAGACTGCTGTGCCTGCGTAGCAGGGGGTGCCAGTATATCAAGTTGAATCAGAAAGGAAATCAACTGTTGCGCTTTTGCTGGGCGGTGCGCTGCAGTAACATCACGCAACGTTCAATTTGCCTCTCTTGGATGTTGCTGATGCCTACAAACTGACCACCGATGAAGGCCGCTTTGTGGCTCTCATGCCGCCCTTTAATTGCGCGAACTCTGACCTCGCAGGTGAACGGCTGTTTGTTATCGGCTGGGAGGAGGAATGAACAGTCCATTAATTGGTCAGGTTCGATGTTTTTAGGTAAATCTTTATTAAATCGGATACGAATGCCGCCAATGGAGAGGTCTGCAATATTACCCTTTAATATCAGATTATCCGCTGTGGTCAGCGTGGCCGGCATCGAAATGGTGGCGCTCAATGGGATTCTGATGCTTTCTCGGCGTTGGAAATAGTTCAATAATTTAGGGATCGCTAATTTGTAATAGGCAATTCCATCCTCTTCTCCAAATGTAGTTACGGTGGAGTTGAAGTCGAGTGTGACTCCATCAAGCAGTGCGCTGACTCGAATTGTGGGCGTTAGTTTGAGTAGATCGTGCCCCTGTCGAGGGCGGAGTTCATCAAGTATTAGATACCCATTGTGATCACTGGAGAGCTTAATTATGGCTGTGGCGAACCCCTGGGCATGGTCTGCTATCCGGACAGTGATTAATACGCGTTGTTCCAGGAGCCGTTTGAGGAAAACGATGATTCGCGCTGTGTCTGCTAATGTCTCCATGGGTTTAAGTGTGATTGACGTTAACAATGCTCAAATCATAATTATTGACTTTGTTAACAGTCAGCATCTCTGTTTGCTCCATTTAAGCCTTAATTACGGGTTTGGATGGTGAGCTAATCACTGCATGCCCACCCGCGCTGTATACAAGGCTCTCTGGTGTGCGCTGGCCGCGCAGAATTGCCAGTGCTGTTTCGGTGGTGTGTTTGTTGGCGGCGATGATGTTGCCGTTGATCATATTTAGCTTTTGGCATCTCTCTAGCACCATTTGTAGCTGCTGCTGTTTTTTTTGCAGTTGTGTGGCACTGGCGGGTGCCAGATTGCCGACAAACTCATTCATGCCTTCAGGTGAATATGAAAAGCCACTTCTCTCCAATAACTGACGTTGTTGCTGGCTAAGCACTTCTATGGCAATACTTTGTTCGCTTTTTTTCTGATTTAGTTTTTGTATAGCATCATAGTTTCTCTTCACCAAATTGTCGCTTTCAATTTTCAAAATCTGCTCCAGCAGTTCAGTGCCATAAATTTGCTGTTGCAATAGATTGTTGATCTGTTGTGCCGTATGAAGAATCATGGTGGTTTCAGGCTCTGGTCCTGGCATTGTTTAAATCCTCCTCAAAATTAAGCATTCTGGTTGCTAAGTCAAAGGGGGTTATCTGTGGTCCGCCGTCATTAATTACCTGTTGTAGTCGTTCAACTCGCTGATTGTTGACCACTGGCTGAGCAGTAATCACTTGCTCTAGACGTTGCATGCGTGCCGCCGTGTCAGTAAATGTGATGGCATCATTCTGGCCTGTTTTTTCTGTTGTTTGCAGGGGCGGAGTGTTAACTATTTGTGGTTTTTCTGGTTTTATCCCCTCTTTCGCGGGCCGGGTCAAACTGGTGACTAAACCAGAATTGTCAATTTTCATTCTCATCATCTCCTACGATATTGAGTCAACTAAATATCGGCCAACGCTAGTGACACTTGAAGTATTTTCCGTGGTTTACAGGGCGCTGTTGTCGGTTCTGGCTGTGGATCACATTTGCACTTCAACAATCCCTGGTCTTAATGCTACTGCCTCGATTACTCGTTTTGACGAGAGATTTTCAACTTTAATTAATGCCCCTTCGATCGCATCATCTAGTGCCTTGCCCGGCATTTTTACAGTGATGTTTTTATTGCGGGCAATGATGGTGACCTTGTTGCCGCGGTGGATAATCCTATTTTGTTCGAGATCACTGGGACTGACGGTCGCCCCTTTGGCTAGTGAATGTTTAGGTATGCGTCCTACTATGTCCTCGGCGCGCTCAAAATAGCCATTCCGAAGTTGGCTGGTTTCTCGTTTTTCCTGGCGCAGGTCTGACAGTTGGATGACGACCCCCCGTGCTAGTGTCCGTGTGACGATGAAAATATCGGCAAAAGTGAATATTTTTACCGGAACGTGAACGCTCCATGGTTTTTCGCCCTGGCATTTTATTGTCACGGTGATATTAGTACTGTTGCGTTGCTGGCCAAGTTGCTCGACGCTGAGCGGGCGGTCACAGCGTGGCAGGTGTAGGCGTGGGTCAAGGTAACCAACTTCGACGGTACTGTTTTTGTCAGATGTGGCTAATTGTCTGCTAGCAAACTCCGCCGCATTCTTGCGAATGTCGTCTAGGGAGTGAAACTCTCCCGCTATCGCGCCTGTTGTGGTTAATAATATGGTTGCTAGTGTGATAATAAATGTGCGTATTTCGTATTCCATGGTTGAGCCTCGTCTCCAATAGCGTCTAAAATCAAGCAATAAACATACCCATTATGGTGATTCAAGAAGTTTTGCTCATGGTCGATAGAATCAATATCAAAATCCCGAGTAATCTGCGAAGGGGGCTTAAATTAATGGCCAATGTCATGGACACGGTAAATCAGCGGACTCAGCTGGCGGGCCATAACCGATTGGAGTTGCTGACATTTAAGCTGTCAGGAAGGCAGCGTTTTGGCATCAATGTGTTTAAGATTCAAGAGATTGTTCAGTGTCCGCGGTTGAATCACATTCCACATGCGCACGCAGTCGTGCGAGGTATTGCCACGATGCGTGGAAATACCATTCCGGTGATTGACTTAAATATGGCAATCGGCCGCGCTGCAATGGTGGACACGACTGGATGCTATATGATTGTGACGGAATATAATCGTTCCGTTCAGGGTTTTTTGGTTGGTAGCGTCGAGCGTATCGTCAACCTCACCTGGTCAGATATTATGCCACCTCCTAAAGGTTCGGGAAAAAGTAGTTATCTCACTGCCGTCACCAAGATCGATGATGAGCTGGTCTCTATCATTGATGTTGAGAGAGTGTTGGCTGAAGTGTCGTGTTTGCCAACGGAGGTTTCTAAGAGTATTACCGAAAACCTGGAAGATTCTGTTCGTCAGCAGCATGTTTTGGTGGTCGATGACTCTAGTGTGGCGCGTAACCAGATAAAACGTACCCTGGCGCAGTTGGGCATCGGAAATACATTGGCAAATAATGGTCGCGAAGCATTGGATTTATTGAGGTCGTGGGCCAAAACCAATGATCCTAGGCTGGAGCATCTGGCTATGATAGTGTCAGATGTGGAGATGCCAGATATGGATGGCTATACTTTGACTACAGAGATTCGTCGCGATCCGAGTTTTCAAGATTTATTTGTACTGCTGCATACATCGCTAAGTGGAACATTTAATAACGCTATGGTGGAGAGTGTTGGGGCGAATAAATTTGTACCAAAATTCAAACCTGATGATCTGGCAAAAGTGGTGCTTGAACAGGTTAGGGCATTTGCCCGTTCGAAATTCAGCGAATGATAAGTAATACTAGAAGGATCTAGGGCGAAAGTGGTGAATCACTCAATATCGAGCCGAGACTATGAATCTTTTCGTGCCTTTCTTGAAGAGGCGTGTGGAATCGTGCTGGGTGAAAATAAACATTATCTGGTTGCCAGCCGCTTAAATCGTCTACTTAAAGAGCTTGAGTTGACATCGGTGGGAGAGTTGATTGAGTCCATGCAATCACGCCCCCATTCGGGTATCCGTGAACGGATTATTGACGCGATGACTACCAATGAAACATTCTGGTTTCGTGATAACCATCCATATGCACTTTTGAAAGATCTGATGTTTCCTGAGATAGCTAAAAAACGCCAGAACCAGGTACGCATTTGGTCCTCTGCCTGTTCATCGGGTCAGGAACCCTATTCTATTAGTATGATTGCTCAGGAGTACATTCAGTCTAGGCCAAGCATCTCAATCAGTAGTGTTGATATTGTCGGTACCGACATCTCCCCAACAATGTTGGCACATTGCAAAGCAGCAAAATATGATGCCTTGGCTTTGTCACGAGGATTATCACCAGAGCGTAAGCAGAAGTTTTTTAAAAATCTTGGTGATTGCTGGGAAGTTAATGAGGACGTTAGAAAAAACGTTCGTTTCATCGAAATAAACTTAATGAATAGTTATGCTTCACTTGGAAAGTTCGATATTATTTTTTGTAGAAATGTGATGATTTATTTCTCTAGCGACCTAAAAAAAGATATCCTCCGCCGAATCTCTCAAGCTCTGGTTCCAGGTGGATACCTTATTTTAGGATCTACAGAAACATTGGCAAGCTACTCTGATGATTTTGAATTGGTTCGTTATGAAAATGGTATGGCCTATCAATTGAAAACCAGCTCGCAATTGAGCGCGGCACAACCCTCTTGGGTATCCTCTCTACCAAAAGCCTGATTTTCCCTTCTTTTATTTCAATAATATTGAATCCACGAGCTATTTTATGACCTTCTGTTTTTTTGGCGGGTGCTTGCCGTTGCCGCAGAGGCTGGCATATTTTTGCCGCTTGAGCTGCTTGATATCAATAGAATCCCTATGTTTGTTTAGACCAAACGAGCGGGCTTGACTTGGCACTAGCCTTGCATGTGTTATTTAAACACTTAATTCGTGCATAGTCACAAGGTGATGTAATGGCATCAGGCATTGATAATATTTTTGGAATACATGAGCAGGCGTTAAGGCTACGTGCCCAACGTACCGAACTTCTGGCATCCAATCTTGCTAATGCTGATACTCCTGGCTACAAGGCAAAGGATATCGATTTTGAGGCGGCATTGAGCAGCGCAATGAGTGGTAGTGGTGGACAGGCTACTGCGTTGAAGACCACCAGTGAAAATCATATTCAAAATATCTCCGGAGGCGATCTGGATGGCTGGATAAAATATCGTGTTCCACATCAGCCAGCGCTTGATGGAAACACAGTCGAGTCGCATGTAGAGCAGGCTGCTTTTGCTAGAAATGCGGTTGAGTATCAGGCGACGCTTCAGTTTCTTGGCGGAAAATCAAGGAGCCTGATGCAGGCTATCAAAGGGAGTGAATAATCATGTTTAACATTTTTGATATATCAGGCTCGGCAATGAATGCTCAAAGTGTGCGTCTGAATACCGTCGCCAGTAATTTGGCAAATGCCGATACTGTCAGCAGCACTCCAGATCAGGTCTATCAAGCCAAGCACCCCATATTTTCAGAGTTGTTGCAAGAAGCGGGTAGTAAACAAGGTGCAGCAGGGGTTCAGGTAAAAGAGATTGTTGAAAGCAAGGCGCCAGCGCTGGTGCGATATGAGCCCAACCATCCACTCGCTGATGCACAGGGGAACATCTATTCTCCGAATATAAATATGGTGGAGGAGATGGCTAATATGATGTCAGCATCACGCTCTTATCAAAATAACGTTGAGGTTTTTAACACCTCTAAACAACTACTGATGGCGACATTAAATCTCGGTCGTTAATAGTGGGGGATATTTATCATGTCAACAAATATTGATTCAGCAGTATTAGAGGGGCTTGGTCTAGCAGCGCCACAGAAACGGGCTGTTGCTACCAATCAGACGGATGAGGATACGTTTATGAAACTGATCCTTACCCAGTTACAGAATCAGGATCCAACTAAACCGATGGACAACAGCCAGTTTTTGAGTCAGCTGGCGCAGTTCAAATCTGTTTCAGGGATTGATGATTTGAAGAAGTCTGTTGATGCCATGGCAGACTCATTTCAGTCTAATCAGGCACTGCAAGCATCATCGCTGGTTGGACGCTGGGTGATGATTGAAAGTAATAGTGGTCAGTTATGGGATAAGGCTGGCATGGCGGGTGCCGTGGAGGTGCCATCCTCTGCCAGCCAGGTGATGGTCTCTATTAAGGATGCCAGTGGTCAGGTGGTCAAACAGATCAATCTTGGTCCACAAGAGAAAGGTGTTGTGAATTTCAATTGGGATGGATTGGCTGATAATGGTAATACTTACGCGGCCGGGAAATATGCCATCGAGGCAAATGCCAACATCGCGGGAAAGAACCAGTCATTGGTCACAAATACAGTGGTTCCAGTGGACAGTGTAATCATGGGTAAGGTTGGTACGGGCCTGACTGTCAATGCGACAGGATTTGGAAAGATCAGTTTATCAGATGTCAAACAGATTATGTAATTGCGTAGTAAAGGAGAATAGTCATGCCATTTCGTATAGCGCTTAGTGGATTAAATGCATCTACTGCTGATTTGAAGGCCACTGGTAACAACATTGCCAATGCCAGCACTACCGGTTTTAAATCTTCGCGTACAGAGTTTGCTGATGTTTTTGCGGTAGGGTATGGCGGTATCTCAGCGACCGCTATTGGTGGTGGTGTGCGGCTTGCCTCTGTTACACAACAATTTTCACAAGGAAATGTTGATTTTACTGATAACAACCTCGATCTTGCGGTGAATGGCCAGGGGTTTTTTGTTTTGAGTGATGAAGGGACGCGTGTATTGACTCGTGCCGGCGCGTTCAGTTCTGACCGTGAAGGAAATGTGGTCAATAGTAGTGGTCACAAGTTACAGGTGTTTCCCGCGATTACCACTGCTAGTGGCACATCATTTGATACTGGACGGTTGACCGATTTACAGCTATCAACTAATGAAGGTGTGCCAAAATCTACGGATGAGATTAGCTCCAAGCTCAACCTAAATGCGGCTGAAACTGTTCCTCTGGTCGCTTTTAACGCAGCGCTAACCACACCAGATCCAGCCTCCTATAATAGCTCTACCTCTTTGACGATTTATGACTCTTTGGGAGCACAGCACTCCGCTACCCAATATTTTGTTAAAAATAGCCCGAATAATTGGAGTGCTTACTTGAAGATAGATGGTGAAACAGTAACAGGTTCACCAGCAAACTTGGTTTATACCAATCAAGGTGTTCTCGATACTGCGATGAGTTCTGGAAGCAACGGTGTTGTAGCAATGGGACCAACCACCGCGATTTCTGCATCTACAGGTGCGTCTGAGATCTCTCTTGATCTTGATTTCTCAAATCTGACTCAATACGGCAGCCCTTTTTCAGTCAGTGCGTTACAACAAACCGGTTATTCAACGGGTCGATTAAGTGGTATTGATATAGATTCAGGAGGCATCGTCTCTGCGCGCTATACCAATGGTCAATCAACGACGTTGGGTAAGGTGGCGCTTGCTAACGTCTCTAATCCTCAAGGGTTAAGTCCGCAGGGAGACACGGTTTGGGGTGAAACATTTGCCGCTGGCGATCTTATTCTGGGTGAGGCCGGGACTTCTAGTTTTGGATTGATGCAATCGGGTGCGCTTGAGTCATCGAATGTTGATATTGCAGGAGAACTGGTAAATTTGATTACTGCACAGCGTAACTTCCAGGCCAATGCCCAGGTGATCAGCACGGCGGATACAGTGACTCAAACCATCATCAACATCCGCTAATTTTTAATAGTGTGTTTTAACTCTGGGAGGACTTCTGTCCTCCTTTTTTATGTCCCTGCATATTACCGCATCTGCGGCAGGTTTTTTCCGCTTTTGCATTTTCCTCCGCCCAATAGCCACATTGTTTTCTCTTGGTCGTAAATAAATGACCGTTGGCACTCAGCTTGCATTTTAATTACTCAATGACTCATTGGTGTCAAATAAGCCATAACGAGGTGATGCATGGATAAAGTGTTGTATCTGGCCAGCAGCGCAGGCAAAGAGATCATGTTTGCCCAAACTCAAAACGCCAATAATTTAGCTAATGCCAATACCGTTGGTTTCAAAGAGGATCTTGCCTACGCCAAGAGCCTGCCGGTATTTGGTCCAGGCCTCGACAGTCGTGTCTACGCCATCACCGAAGGTAAAGGTTCGGATGTGACTGCCGGTTCATTGATGACGACCGGGAATGAGCTTGATGTTGCCATTAATGGGAGAGGCTGGTTTGCAGTGCAGGGACAGGATGGTACCGAGGGGTATACCCGTGCCGGTAATTTGAGTGTTACCCCAAGTGGAATGTTGACAACGGCAGCGGGCCATCCGGTCTTTGGTAACAGTGGTTCGCCTATCACCATTCCACCTTATGAAAAACTCGAGATTGGTACTGATGGAACAATCACCATTCGCCCTATCGGCCAAACACCAGCAACGTTGGCAGTGGTGGATCGTATAAAAATGGTCCAGCCAGACGAGACAAAAATCAGCAAGAGTGAAGATGGTCTGTTTCGTATGAATGATGGCACTACGGCGGTTGCCGATGCACGTGTCTCAATGGCCTCCGGTGTACTGGAAACCAGTAATGTGAATGTGGTGGCGAGTATGGTCTCGATGATGGAGCTGGCGAAAAAATTTGAGATGCAGATCAAGGTGATGGAAAAGGCCAATGAGCTAGATACTGCATCGCAACAAATTATGAAACTGAGCTAAATAGTAGCGCAAGGAGTTAACAATGAATTCAGCACTATGGGTAGCAAAGACAGGTCTTGATGCACAACAGACCCGTATGACGGTGATTGCCAACAACATGGCTAACGTAAATACCACCGGTTACAAGCAGAGTCGTGCAGTTTTTGAAGATCTTCTCTATCAGAATGTCAGGCAGGCGGGTGGACAGTCATCACAAAACACCGTTCTTCCTTCGGGTTTAATGCTGGGTACCGGGGTACGAACCGTTGCTACTGAGAAACTCTTTACTCAAGGAAACTTGCAGCAGACGGGTAATCAATTGGATGTGGCGATACAGGGCCGTGGATTTTTCCAAGTGCTGCGTCCCGATGGTGGTCTTGGTTATTCTCGTGATGGCAGTTTTCAAGTTGATGCACAAGGACAGTTGGTGACTTCGAGTGGTTATCAGGTGCAGCCAGCCATCACCATTCCCAGCGGTTCTCTCTCGGTCACCATCGGTAGTGATGGTGTGATTTCGGCCATGCAGTCCGGCCAGACGGCACCGACGCAGATTGGTAATCTTCAGCTCGCTGACTTTATTAATCCCAGTGGTCTACAGCCGGTAGGTGAAAATCTCTTTCTTGAAACAGCTGCCAGTGGTGCGCCACAGGCGGGTAGTCCAGGTCTTAACGGCGTTGGCAGTGTGATTCAGGGGGCATTGGAAAGCTCCAATGTGAATGTGGTGGAGGAGATGGTCGGCATGATTGAGGCGCAACGCGCTTACGAAATGAACTCCAAAGCGATTTCTACCGTCGACCAGATGTTGCAGTACGCCTCCAATAACCTCTAAGTGAGAGATGAGAGATGAGAGATGAGTGATGAGTGATGAGTGGCAAATTTAAGCTAAGTACGTTTGCAACTGCGGTCCTGCTGTTTGCGGTTGCAGCACTGACAGGATGCTCAACGTCGCCAGTGCGTCCAATATCTGAAGGGTTTGAGGCGTCACGTCCTAATTACTATAGTCCGCCGCCGCATCAAAATGGCGCTATCTTCCAGGCCGGTTATGAGGTCTCGCTCTATGAAGATATGCGGGCGAGACGTGTTGGCGATATCCTGACGATCATTTTGAGTGAGAGAACCAATGCCTCAAAGAAAGCGGCAACCAATACAGCAAAAGACAGCTCCGTTGATGTAAAAAATCCAACGCTGTTTGGGCGTGCACTTAAATTTGATCTGCCCCGGCCGTTTACCTCGGCACTGCCGGACCTCTCTTTGGATGCTTCACTTAACAGCGCCAACTCCTTTAAGGGCGAAGGCGATTCGGCCCAGAGCAACAGCCTCACCGGTAGCATCACTGTCACCGTGGCTGAGGTGCTACCCAATGGCAATCTATTTGTGAAGGGGCAGAAGCGCCTCACCATTAATCAAGGGGACGAGTATGTGCAGTTCTCAGGCATTGTTCGTACTGCCGATATCAATCCCGATAATTCAGTCATGTCTACCAAAGTGGCCGATGCCAATATTGCTTATATAGGCGATGGCATGGTTGCAGATGTCAACAGCCAAGGCTGGTTGGCCCGTTTCTTTAATGGTAAGTGGTGGCCCTTTTAGTGGCTGAGGATGCTGATATGAAGTCGATTACCAAAAGATTGCTGGTCGTGACACTGCTGATGTTTTCACAGAGTGCTGCAGCAGAACGCATCAAGGATCTGGCATCGGTAGCGGGTGTGCGTAGTAACCAATTAATTGGTTACGGTATTGTGGTTGGGCTTGATGGTTCAGGTGACCAGACGAGTCAGACCCCATTTACGGTGCAGAGTATCAAGACCATGTTGGCGCAGTTTGGGGTGCAAATCCCGGCTAACGTTAATCCACAACTAAAAAATGTAGCAGCCGTCTCTATTCATACCGAATTGCCCGCTTTTGCCAAACCAGGGCAGCGCATCGACATCACCGTTTCATCCCTGGGTAACGCCAAGAGCCTGCGTGGTGGGAGCCTGTTAATGGCGCCACTGAAGGGGGCGGACAATCAAATTTATGCCATGGCTCAGGGCAATCTGGTTGTGGGTGGCCTGGGTGTTGGTGGTGGGGATGGTTCGAAGGTCTCTATTAATATTCCCAGTGTCGGCCGCATCCCGGGTGGTGCGACGGTGGAGCGTCCTGCACCGACAGTGTTTGGTGGCGAGAGCAGCGTGGTATTGAATCTTTTTAATCCTGACTTCACTACCGCCAGTCGTCTGGCCGATGCCATCAATGAGAAGATCGGTATGGGCACCGCCGCACCAATGGATGGTTCATCAATTATGGTTCAGGCGCCACGGGATGCGGGGCAGCGTGTCGCTTATGTATCGCTACTCGAAAATTTAACACTTGAACCCGGTGAGGAATCGGC
>JAYWDX010000104.1:0-2368 GCA_043779675.1 Tenderia sp. (SeqCode) | reverse complement strand
GCCGAACACTGCCTAAAAAAAATCAGCCACGGCATGGGGCTCACCAAACCCACACTCTCCCCCGCCGCACTTCAGGCACTGCAGGCGTACCGTTTCCCCGGCAACGTGCGTGAACTGGAAAACATCCTCGAACGCGCCATCGCCCTCTGCGAAAAAAATACCATTCAACCGCAAGACCTACATCTACCGCCGCTAGAAAGCAGACCAGAAGAGATGCCGGAAGAGATCAAAACAAACCAGCCGCTCGACGCCTACCTCGACCACCACGCCCGCGAGGTGATTGAAAAGGCACTGCTAGAGACCAAATACAACAAAACCGCCGCCGCCAAAAAACTCGGCATCAGCTTCCGCCAGCTGCGCTATCGGCTGAAGAAGATGGGGCTGGATTAGGTTGTCATGTATTGAATCTGCAACAGACCGCGCTTGATATGTAGTCCTGCCGTGACTACAATGAACATCAAGTACCTGCCTGAGGAGGATTATCATGGATACTGCTGATACCTATGTTCGCGCTCGCATCGACACCGTCACCAAGGAACGCGCCGCTGAGGCGCTAGAAGCAATGGGGTTGACTATTTCCGACGCCATCCGTTTGTTGATGCTGCGTATTGCGGATGAACGCCGCTTGCCGTTTGACGTGAAAGTACCTAACGCCACCACCCGCAAGGCCATTACTGAACTTGAAGTCGGCAAGGGTAAGCGTTTCAACAGCGTTGACGCACTCATGGCGGATTTGAATGCGAACGATTGAACGCTCATCGGCATTCAAACGTGATTACAAGCGTGTGAAGGCAACACCACGCCATTGCAAAGATGTGGATTTTCTTGTGTCTGCAATTGTAGAGTTATTGCTGATCGACCAAGAGTTGCCAGAGAGCTACCGTGATCACGCCTTGAGCGGTGACTGGTCGGGCTATCGGGAATGCCATATCAAGCCCGATCTGCTGCTGATCTATCGTAAACCGGATGTTGATACTTTACGGTTGGCGCGGCTTGGCTCGCATAGCGAGTTATTTGGCTGATTGAACGCAAACACTACGAAGGTGACCAGCCATGAAAGCCGAATATGACCTCTCCAAAATGAAGTCCCGCAAGAACCCCTACGCCTCCAAGCTAAAAAAGCCCATCACCATGCGGCTCAGCGAAGATGTGATTGAGTACTTCAAGGCCATGGCCGAAGAGTCCGGCGTCCCCTATCAAAGCCTGATCAACCTCTATCTTCGTGACTGCGTGGCCCACCACCGCAAGATTGATATCTCCTGGCAACTGGATTCCTGATTTCAGCCTGTCGGGTTCCCCCGTTCGGGGGATGGAGTGACAAACCGACACTGCGCGTCACAAAGTGACACTCCTTGTCACCTCACGACGACACACTGCAATATCGACATGCTAATTTAATAAAGTTTTACAACTCACCCACCACCACAGCCGCTGTTTAGCCATTTTTTTGTGACATACTCGACACAAGCCATGGATGGAACAGATACAAGCAGCTTCTCTCCACTCACTGGCACAGGAAGTGCAACACTCCCACCAAGGCCAAGATGTAAATCGCCGCTAAAGTCTGAAACAGCAAGACCGATAGAGCTAAGCGAAGCACATTTTCAAGCCACGGTGAAAAGTTCTCACAGGTCGGATTCAAACACAGGCACATTAGGAGAAACAAAATGAAGACAATGCAAAAAGGTTTTACACTGATAGAGTTGATGATCGTTGTGGCGATCATTGGTATTTTGGCGGCGGTGGCGATTCCGGCGTATCAGGATTACATCAAGAAGGCTGCGTACACCGAAGTTACTGGTGCCATGGCACCTTACAAATTAGCCATTGCAGAGTCCTTTCAAAGTGGGATAGCCTTGGTTGATATGGATGCGCTAACTGCTGGCGGTGCTGCAACTGGCGGACTACCAGCAACACCTGCCGTATCCACAAGCAAGGCACTTAACAGTCTGGCTATAGTAGACGGTGTGATTACCGCAACACCTAACGCTTATAAGAGCCTTGCGATATTAGACACTTGCGTTTTAACCCCCACCGCAGAAGGAACTGCTGGCAATCAACGTTTGGTGTGGGCTTATTCTGGTGCCTGCCTAACCAAGGGTTATGTAAAAAATTAACTTGGTAATCGTTAGGGTGGGGTAATCCCGCCTGAAGACTACAACGCCACCTTCGGGTGGCGTTTTCATTTGCGCCAAAAAAATATCTCTTTCATTGCTCTACGATAGTGACGGCGTTTTCTTAAAGTATCAGCGCCAACGGTCGAAAACCCTGATGAACCAACACAGGTAGAGAATCAAGCTCACGATGAATAGCCCTGCACTCAGTGGACTGGCACTACGTCTTGTCAACGATGGTTTGATGAGCAGTG
>JAYWDX010000103.1:0-7375 GCA_043779675.1 Tenderia sp. (SeqCode) | reverse complement strand
AACCCATTCAGGCATGCAGATGCTGTCCATGCAGTCGATGGCGTCATGCCACCAGAGGTCGCGGCCCGTTTTAAAGTCAACGTCGTGACCGGTGCGTTTATAGACAATTACCTTTTCAATAGTGGCGCAGCCCGATGTCAAAGCCATATCGGCAGCAACCTTGAGTTCAACGATCTTGCCGCCGCGATGGCCGCCATCGGCAGTGATCAACATTCTGGCGCTGGCGTCTTCGATCCTATCTTTAAGTGACTCTGCTGAGAAGCCGCCAAAGACTACCGAGTGGATCGCACCGATGCGGGCGCAGGCTTGCATAGCGATCACCGCCTCCGGAGTCATAGGCATATAGATGACAACACGATCACCCTTGGTAATGCCTTGGGCCTTGAGCGCGTTGGCGAAGGCGCAGACTTCGGCATAGAGCTCGCGGTAGCTGAAGGTGCGGGTGTCGCCCTTCTCTCCTTCAAAAATGATGGCGGCGTGATCACCTTTGCTTTCTAAATGACGATCCAGGCAGTTGTAGGAGACGTTCATCTGGCCATCACTGAACCATTGGTAGTGGGGGGCGCTGCTTTCATCGAGCACCGTAGTAAAAGGTCTATACCAGCTAATCTCGTTGCGTGCTTGCTCGGCCCAAAAGCCGGTATAGTCCGTGTCAACCTGGCAGCGCATGGCTGACAACGTATCTGGATTGTTAATCCGGGCCTGTGCTTTGAATGCTGTGGTCGGTTCAAAAAGCCGCTCTTCATTCAAGGTTGAGTCGATGTTTTCGACGCTCATGTCTGCCTCCCTGACGGTGTTGTAGTTTTCATTGCCGGGCTAATATAGCAGCCCCTGATGCTTGGCGCATGCCATGTTCTCTGTGGTGTCGAGTGTGTTTCTCTGCGGCTACTAGCGATAGTTGGCTCTGTTGGATGTATAATGCCGCCTAATAGATGTGAGTCAGTTGCCGATAGGTTATGTGACAGATGCCACTGGCTTTTAAGCAAGAGTTTTTTAGTGCCAAGGCGCGAACTCTTTAAGTGATTTAGATGAGCAAGAGGGTTGCCAGGATGGGTAACTCAGACTGGGTTTTGGAGATAGAGCATTGAAACGCGGCTGTAAACTTGTAATTAAGAGTGTCAATCGGGATGGGAGACAGTTTCGTCCGAGTGACTGGATAGAACGCATCTCCACTCAGCTGGCCACCTTTGGCCCTGATCATCGCCTTCACTACTCTAATGCGGTGCAACCCTCGATTGTCGAGGGTGAGAAGTGTTTGGTGGTTGATCAGGCGCTCAAAGATGACGATCCGGAAGCGTACGATTTTATAATGGTTTTTGTTGAGGCTAATCGTCTTCAGGTCATCGAGACTTGTGAAACTTCACCTGATGCGAAAAGTCTTTAAAACCCGTCACTAAAAATATGTAACTCTAATATGCAGTGTAAAAAGAGAGGGGGGCTTAGCCCCCTTTCTGTTTTTCCTTGATCTCATCAAGTGTTTTGCAGTCGATGCAGAGTACGGCTGTGGGGCGCGCCTCTAGTCGACGGATGCCGATTTCAATACTGCAGCTTTCACAGTAACCATAGTCACTGCTGTCCAGCATGGTGATAGACTCCTCGATTTTTTTGATCAATTTGCGCTCGCGGTCGCGGGTCCTTAACTCCATGGTGAAGTCAGATTCCTGACTGGCGCGATCGTTGGGGTCTGGGAAATTGGCTGCCTCATCCTGCATATAGTGCACAGTACGATCTACCTCTTCCATTAGTGCATGTTTCCATGATTGCAGCAGCAGTCTGAAATGTGTCAACTGCGCAGCGTTCATGTACTCCTCATCTTTCTTGGATTGGTAGGGCTGGAAGTTGCCAAAGCCCTGCAACAGAGATTCGGCACGTGCCTTGGCCTCAGCGGTATCCACTTTTTTAGTTGCGGCCTTGGACCCGGACGTTTCTTTAGCGGACGCTACAACGGTCTCTTTATCAGCGACGGCGGGTGTGGCGGCTTTTTGGGGTTCTACCTTACTGACGGTTGCTTTCTTCTTTGGTGCAGCAGCTTTCTTTTTTGGCGCTGCCTTAACGCCGGGCTTGGTTGGGGACATTCCCTTCTCCTAAATACTAGAGGGTGGCAAAGAGATAAATGTATACCGGAAAACGTCGACATAGGCAATACATTAGATGTTGTGGACCCGCTTCGGATGGACTTGAAAAGGGGTGGTCTTTCAAGGAGTTAATGCTTTTGATTGGTGATAGAATAATAATTTTTGGATTTTTTAGCGATTTAAATAAAAGGTGTGGAGCATGAGCAATCTTGAGGCTTTAATTTTTGATGTCGATGGTACCCTGGCTGACACTGAGCGTGATGGTCATCGAATTGCCTTTAACCTTGCCTTTCAGGAAGCTGGACTTGATTGGGACTGGACTCCTGAACTTTACGGCGAACTGCTGGCTGTGACCGGTGGTAAAGAGCGCATTCGCTTTTACCTTGAAAAATTTAATACTCGTTTTGAAAAACCGGATAATTTCAGCGACTTTGTTGCTGGGCTGCACGCTTCCAAGACCGGCTTTTACACTAAGTTGATGGCGCTGGGTAAGATTCCACTGCGTCCCGGTGTTGAACGGCTGTTGCGTGAGGCGAGAAGGGCGGGGATGCGCTTGGCCATTGCGACCACCACTACGCCGGAGAATGTGACTGCCCTGTTGGGGTATACACTGGGGGCTGGTTCTCTCAAATGGTTTGAGGTGATTGGTGCTGGTGATGTGGTGCCCTCTAAAAAACCAGCGCCTGACATCTTCAACTATGTAATGGAGCAGATGAATCTTTCTCCCGAGCAGTGTGTTGCGTTTGAGGATTCCCATAACGGTATCCGTTCGGCAGTACAGGCACGCCTGACTACGCTGATTACTACGACTGGTTACACAAAGGATGATGATTTTTCGGGTGCGGCGATTGTGTTGGATCAGATGGGTGAGCCCGATGCATCGTTCACTCTTATCCAGGGCGATGCCTGTGGCCATAGCTATGTAGACCTGGCGATGGTGCGCGCCCTGCACAAGGCTGTACATGGCTAAAACGGCCAACCTCGCCCGGTTCATCGGGTGCCCTGCAATTATTGATGTCAGTATTGATCAATCCGGGTGATCAGTTGCTGATGGCGGCTCCTGGTTACCCGTGCAACCGTAATTTTGTGCGGTTGGTGGAGGGCGAGGTGCTCTCCAATGCCGTTGTGCCAGCACTGGTTATCAACTCAATGTCAGCCATCTGCAACAGTATTGGAACAGCCGCAGCAGGGCGGTGTTGGTGGCTTCGCCCGCCAATCCCACCGGCACACTCATCTTAAGTAATGAGATGCGCCTGATGGCAGAGTTTGCGCGGCAACACGGTGGCCATCTATTAGTGGATGAGATCTATCATGGGTTGATTTACGCATGTTCATGCGGATACCGCCCTAGCGTTTAGTGATGAGTTGTTTGTTATTAATGGTTTCTCTACATGACCGGTTGGCGTCTCGGCTGGTTGGTGGCGCCGCAGGAGTACGTGCCAGCGCTTGAAAAGGTGGCGCAAAATGTCTTTCTCTCCTCCTCAACACCCGCGCAATACGCCGCCCTGGCCGCGTTTCAGCCCGAGACACTGGTGATTCTTGAGGCGCGTCGCTGTATCTTCCAAGAGCGCCGTGACTCTCTGTTGCCAGCACTGCAAAAGTTGGGTTTTGATATCCTGGTCACGCCACAGGGTGCCTTTTATCTTTATGCCAATTGCAGTCGTCTTAGCGAGGATAGTGAAGAGTTATGTCGTCGCCTACTGGAAGAGGCCGGTGTTGCTGTCACGCCGGGCAAGGATTTTGGCTATCACGAACCTGCTCATTACGTCCGTTTTGCCTACACCACTTAGTTGGAGCGGTTGCAGATGGGTGTAAAAAGGATTGAAGAGTTTCTGGCTGCGCAGTAATTGGCGTGCATAATATGATTTCAACTCGTTCCTCACATAACTGGATAAGGTTCTTACCATGAAACCTCTTGCGCCTCTGTTCTTATCTCTGCTGCTATTTTTTTCGGTTGTTCCATCTGTCTGGAGTCAGGATGAGTCGAGCAGTGCTCCGTCCCAGCAGACGGATATCTGGCGTAACTTTGGTAATCTTCTGGTCACCATGGAGGGGGTGCAGCAGGAGCTTGATAGGGCGCGTAAGACGCTCTCGGCGGCGCAGTTTGATAGCGAACGGAAACAGGCCGAAGCGGAGGTGGAGCGTCTCAGCAATGAACTCTCTTCGCTGCAATTGGCATGGGAGATGTGGGCGACGGGGGGGGTTGATCTGCAACTCTTTGCTGGCAGTAAGCAGCAGGATGAGAAGAAATTCGACTGGCGTGAAGAGTTGCAATCGGTCTTTGAACCGATCTTGATGGAGATGCGCCGCCTCACCGACAGGCCGCGTAAAATAGAGCGCTTGCGCTCGGCTCAAGGCCATCTGGAACAGCGCCTCACAGCGGCAAAAATGGCACTCAAGAGTGTTAATAACTATCATCTCAAGGCCCCTAGCCCCGATCTGGTGGCTGCCTTCGCTAATCTCGAAGAGCGTTGGCAGAAACGTTGTGATGATCTGCAGGGCAAGCTGGATCTCCTCAACTTTGAATTGCAGGAGCTGCTCACGCCAAGCTCCGATCAGGAAGCGAAAGCCATTGAATCATTGAAGCAGCTCTTTACGGGTCGGCTGCTCAATCTATTGCTGGCCGTACTGGCAGCGGGTGTGGTTTATGGCCTCTTTTGGAAACTGAATCAGCTCTACGCTCGTTCCCTATTGCGCCGTGGCCGCAATCCAAAGCTGCTTACCCGAGTAGTCCACTTGACCCTGATGCTCTTTGCCTCGCTGTTGGCGCTGTTGGCGGGCATGTCGGTACTTTACGCGCAGGGTGACTGGATATTGCTGGGGCTGGTGATCATTGTTCTGGTGGGGCTGGTGCTGGTACTGCAACGTTCATTGCCGGGGTATATCAACGAGGCGCAGCTGTTGCTCAATATTGGTCCGGTGCGTGAAGGTGAGAGGATCATCTACCACGGCTTGCCGTGGCGGGTGCAGACGTTGCGTATGCAGGCAACGCTGATCAATCCCCTCTTGAGCGGTGGTGTTTTGCGCCTGCCACTGCGAGAGCTGACGCCGCTGACCTCACGTGTCGCCAGCGAACGTGAGCCGTGGTTTCCGACGCGTGAAAATGATTATGTACTGCTGGGTGATGACACCTATGGCCAAGTAATATTGCAGACACCCGAGGCAGTGCAGCTGCGTATCGCCAGTGCGATTAAGAGTTTTCCTGTGCAGAATTTTCTAAATCAATCCCCCAGGAATCTCTCTCTCGAAGGGTTCGCGGTGATCCTCCGCTTTGGTGTCGATTATCAACATCAGGCTGAGGTGACTGGCGTGATTCGCGACACCCTGGAAAAGGCGCTGTCCGAAGGGTTGCAACATGAGCCGCAAGGAAAATACCTGCAAGAGTTGATGGTGGAGTTTGCTGAGGCCGGTGCCTCATCACTTGACTTCATTGCCATCGCCAGCTTCACTCCTGACGCGGCAGGTGCCTACCTGCACCTGCGTCGAGTGTTGCAGCGGATTGCAGTAGAAGCCTGTAATACCCATGGCTGGGTGATTCCGTTTAACCAGATGACCGTGCATTTGGTGCCGGAAGAGTTGCCCGCATAAAACAGCGCCATTCCGGCGCAGGCCGGAATGGCGCTGTTTTTTTGATGTGAAGGAGGGCGATAGCAACTACTTCTCGTTGTATTTCCCACGGTTGTTATTCAACGACGCCGCCTTATCTCTTTTTGCCAGCCGCAGCACCCACACCACCATGGCCACGGTGAGTAGCGCCAGCCCCACTTCGATATAGACCAAAAACTCCATCAGCGCTGCTCCATGGGGATGTAGTCGCGTTGTCCTTCACCGATGTAAACCTGGCGTGGCCTGACAATGCGGCTGCTGGGATCGTCATGCTGCTCTTTCCAGTGTGCAATCCAGCCGGGTAGGCGGCCAATGGCAAAGATGACGGTGAACATGTTGGTGGGGATGCCAATGGCGCGCAGGATGATGCCGCTGTAAAAATCGACATTGGGGTAGAGCCTGCGTTCGACAAAATAGGGGTCGTTGAGCGCTAGCTCTTCCAGTTTGCGGGCGATGTCGAGCAGCGGGTCGTGGCGGTTCATGCTCGCCAGCACCCGGTCACACGCCTCTTTAAGGATCTTGGCGCGTGGGTCAAAATTACGATAGACACGATGACCAAAGCCAGAGAGGCGGAAAGGGCTGTTTTTGTCCTTGGCGTCGCGGATGCACTGCTCGGGTGAAATGCCGCCCTTATGAATCCGTTCCAGCATCTGCACGACATCGACATTGGCGCCACCGTGCAGCGGTCCCCACAATGCCGATACACCTGCCGCGCAGGAGGCAAACAGGTTGGCGTGGGATGAACCGACCACTCGCACTGTTGAGGTGCTGCAATTCTGTTCATGGTCGGCATGCAGAATGAAGAGCAGGTTGAGTGCATCCTGAATCTCGTCGGTCACCACATACTGTTTGTAGGGCAGCGAGAACATCATGTGTAGAAAATTGGCGCAGTAGCGCAGGCTCGGATCGGGGTAGATGAAGGGTAGGCCCATGGAGCGGCGGTAGGAGAAGGCGGCAATGGTACGTGCCTTGCTGATCAAACGTGCCGCAGCCTCTACCAGACTCTCTGGGTTATCCACCTCAAGAAACTCTTTGTGTATGCAGGCCAGGTTGTTGAGCGTGGCTGAGAGGATGGCCATGGGTGGGGCATCGGCCGGAATAAACTGAAACTGATCCTTGAGATCTTCATGCAACAGCTCATTGGCGGTTAGTCGGGCGCGAAAATCGGCGTGTTCGTCGTGTTTGGGCAGCCGCCCAAAGATCAGCAGCCAGGCCACCTCAATAAAGTTGGGCTGATGGGTGAACTGCTCAATCGGGATGCCGCGATAACGCAGGATGCCGACTTCGCCATCGATATAGGTAATGGCGCTTTTACAGAGTGCGGTATTGCCCAGCGCCGGGTCATAACTGGTGAGTCCGGTCTTGGCCAGCAGTTGTGAGATATCGATCGCCTTGTTGCCCTCGGTCCCCTCAATGATGGGCAACTCAATTTGCCGATCCCCAAAAATCAGAACTGCCTTCTCTGTCATGGCATGACCTCAAAAAATAGTGGGAGATTAAAACGTCAATTTAGCACAGGGCAAGTTTAAAAAGGATGGGGTAGGGCGTAGCAACGGGCCAATAAAACAGGCGTTGCTAGGTTCTGTTGACATTTGCCAGAGCCAAATCAGCGCACCGACGAAAGACAAAAAACTCATGTAGTTCACCGCCAATTTCTCATAGCGCGAAAAGATTCCGCGATAGTGTTTAATTTT
>JAYWDX010000102.1:0-6485 GCA_043779675.1 Tenderia sp. (SeqCode) | reverse complement strand
CACGCAAGCAGATTTGTTTTGGAAAGAATCTTTAGATCACTTTATCCCCAGCATGAAAGCCGGGGATCTAGACGCTGCGAATGCCTCGGCAACAAAGCTTCGCACCTATTACGAAGCGCATCGTAAAGGGCTGGATGCGACTGTAATCTCCGCTAATAAATTGGCCGGAGATAGTCTCAATCAACTCAACCAAACGGTCGCGACAAGCAATTGGATCTTGGCGGGTGTTAGCGTACTGGGGCTTTTGTTGATCGCCGTGTTAGCCGTGCCTACCATCAATCGCACCTATCGCGGCTTGCGTGAAGCGGGGCTCGCCATTGGCGCCATTGCCAACGGCGATCTGACCTACCCCATGCCTGCTGCAGGCAAAGATGAAATGGGCGAGCTGGTTGGCAAAATTACGGTGATGCGAAATAATTTATTAGACCTCATCAACACACTGAGGCACAGCATCGACAGCTTAGCGCAGCACTCCCGAAAATTGCGCGATACGGCCGCAAGCGGAACCAGCATAGCCGAACATCAATCAGACGCTACCTCCAGCATGGCGGCGGCAGTCGAAGAGCTGTCGGTATCCATCGACCAAGTGGAAGACAACGCCGCCACTGCCAGGCTCATGACCTTAGAGTCGACAGAGCGCTCGAATACCGGAGCCAATGTGATCCATCAGGCGGTTGAAGAAATGCACCACATCGCCCAAAGCGTCACTGAAACGGCCAAAAGTATTCAGGGACTGGAAGACGAGGCAAATCAAATCAGCGCGATAGTGAGTGTGATCAAAGAAATCGCAGACCAAACCAATCTGCTCGCGCTGAATGCGGCCATCGAAGCCGCACGCGCCGGTGAACAAGGGCGAGGTTTTGCCGTGGTAGCCGATGAAGTCAAAAAGCTCGCCGAACGCACCAGCAAGGCCACCCTTGAGATCGGCAGCATGATCGGCAAGATTCAAAAATGCACTAAAACCGCGACCGTCGGCATGGAAGTTGGCGTAGCACGCATGAAAGTAGGTGTCACGCTCGCCTCTCGTGCCGGCACGGAAATCGCGCAGATACAAGACGCTAGTAAACATATCTCACAAGCCGGTCACGCCATCAGTCTCTCGCTCAAAGAACAATCCGCCGCGACGCACGACATCGCCCGTCGCGTGGAAAAAGTCTCACAGGGCACCGAGGACATCGCCGCAGCCTCACGCCAGACCAGCGGTGCCGCAGCGGAGCTGGAACAACTTGCCACTAATTTAGGCCAAATCGCGGCAAAATTTCGTGTGGCCTAGGTTCGAAAATAATGAGGAACAATGAGGTCAGCACGCACAAAGGTTGGGCGCTGGGGGGGTGAACAATTCAAGACGCAGATCGAGCGCCTGACCCAACGACGCGCGGTATCAAAAGGGGTAGGCAGGCCGAGGAAAGAGGCCAATGGTGCTTGAGCTATCATGCCCACCTTCTGAAGTTGAATGACCGCTTCAGTATTGACCAGTTGTTGCACTGGCACCTGGCGAATGGTTCTTCATGGCCGTTCTGAGACAGAAGAGTCTCGAAAAAACTTGATGCCGTCTATAAGCCCAATCCTGACCTAATATCGATTACACAAAACCAACCCCGTCATCTCTCCAAAAAACCAAACCTGCCACAAGCAGCTAGATAGCAGCGCTTTTTTCGTGCTCTAATCGCATAACTCAAAAACCCCAGCATAGCTCTGGTCTGGAACCATACATGGCAAAGTCGCCACTGCTCACGTTTGCACTCATCTGCATTACCCAGCTTTTTTCAACCGCCCATGCAGGCATTAGCAACGACCCCAGACTCAACTGGCAGACGCTGACAAGCAGCCACTTTGCCGTTCACTATCATGATGGTGAGGAGCAGCTGGCAAAAACGACCATCGCCATCGCCGAGCGTGTGCATGAAAGGCTCTCGCCACTATTTCAGTGGTCGCCCACAGAACCCACAGACATCGTGCTGACCGATCAGATCGATTTTTTTAACGGCTATGCCAGCGTATTTCCCACCAACCTCATGACATTGCATGTGACTCCTCCCGACATGCTCACTGGGCTTGAAGACCACGCCGGAGCGATGGAAACTTTGATCACCCATGAGTATGTGCACATATTGCACACCGACAAGGCAACCCGCACCCCGCTGCTGGCGCGCCAGCTATTTGGGCGGTTTTTTCTGTTGTTTCCGGGCATGTTGCAACCGGGCTGGCTGCTCGAAGGGTTGGCTACCTACTATGAAACCGATCCGGCGCGCTCTGTTGGACGAGGCCAGAGCAGCGGATTCGATATGTTGATGCGCACCGAGTCTAGCTGTGGCATCAAACCGCTGCGACAGGTCAACCAGCCCATCGCCAGCTGGCCGGGCGGCACTGTTCCCTACCTTTATGGTGTCAACTTCTATCAATTTATCGCCGACCGTTACGGCGCGGAAAAGATTCAGCAACTGGTCACGCAATACAGCGGCAACATGCTGCCGTTTAGCCTCAACTCCACCAGCCGTCGGGTATTTGGCAAGGGTCTGGATGAACTCTGGGGCGAGTTCGAAACCTATCTCCAGCAAGAATATCAGCCCCAACTCGCCGCCTTGCAGGAACAAGGGGAAGTATCGGGACAACGTCTTGGTCAACAGGGTTACGTGACAAGCAGCGTGCGCGCCTTGGCGGATGGCACGGTTATCTACTTCAGCTTCAACGGCACAGATGCGCCGGCGTTGATGCGGCTACGGCCAGGAACACAACCACCGGAACAGCTCGCCAACGTCCACCAAGGGGGCCGTTTTGATCTCCACCCCGAGGCGGGCATTGTGCTGGCGCAACCGGAGTTTAACCACAACGCCAATCTGTTTTACGACCTCTACCGTATCGACCTGAGC
The DNA here is from genome assembly GCA_043779675.1 of Tenderia sp. (SeqCode). Classification (GTDB taxonomy): domain Bacteria; phylum Pseudomonadota; class Gammaproteobacteria; order Tenderiales; family Tenderiaceae; genus JAKFXL01. The sequence continues at coordinate 3,615 of JAYWDX010000102.1, read as the reverse complement.
AGCGGCAAGCAGCGCCGTCTGACGCAGGGTGAACGCTATCGCGCTGTCACCTGGTCGCCAGATGGCAAACAGATGGTTGCGCTGCACAACGCGCTGGGCCGCCACGAGCTGCATCTTCTTGATGCGGACGGTAAGTTAATCGAGGTGCTCTGGCGCGGCGAGAGCGGCGTTACTCTGAGCGACCCCGACTGGTCACCCGACGGCACAACACTGGTGATGTCGGTCTGGCGCCCGGAGGGGGGCTGGAACCTGGAGCAGTTCAATCTGGCCGACCGTGCCTTTACGCAACTGACACGACAAACGGTGATTGAGGCACAACCGCGGTACAGCGCCAATGGTGCCTCCGTGCTCTTCAGCGCCGACAACGGTGGCGTTTATAATCTGCGCCAACTGAATCTTGCCAACGGTGAGATCACCACGCTGACCCACGTTGCCAGCGGCGCATTTGAGCCAAGCCAGGCGACGGTTGACGGCCCGATCTACTACACCGGTTATGATTGCGACGGCCTGGATATCTATCGTCTGGATCAGCCACAACCGTTACCCACCCCCGCTGCCCCTGACGGTCCGTCAGCCATCCCGCTGCCGCCAGCAGCGCTGCCACACGGGCTCAAGATCAGTGACTACTCCCCCTACTCCCACCTGCGCCCACGCTGGTGGTTTCCGTATCTGGCAATTGAGTCCGGCCGTACCGAGCTTGGTTTTATCACCTCGGCCAACGACCCGCTCTATCGCCATAATTACCAGCTGGATGCCGCCTATGATTTCAGCAATCAGGTGATGGTAGGCTCCCTTAACTATATATATGACCGTTACTTCCCCATCATCAAACTGCACGCCCAGCAACTCAATCAACTACAACACACTAGCGATGACACACTGCTGCGCGTCCGTCAGGAACAGAGCTATCAAGCAGAGGTGGTAGTGCCTTACTTGCAGTACGACCGCACTGTTTCGTTACATGCGGCCGCCATCGGTGATGAGACTTCAGACCACTGGCTGGCGCCGGGCGTCGCACCACATGCACCACGTACCGATCGTCTGCTTGGACTGGCCATGGTCTATGACTCAGCACGACGCTATCCACTCGCTATCAGCCGCAGCAACGGCCTGCATATTCAGTTAGCGGCGGAGAATAGTGATGCGTTGAGCGGCTCGGACTACAGCGGCACAACCTATCTGCTTGATAGCCGCGCCTTCATCAGCGTTGGCGACGGCAACGTACTGGCACTGCGTCTTGCTGCCGGCTTGGGCACCGAACAACCGCGACCGTTCCAGCTGGGCGGCAGCCGCAGTGCCGGGCAGACAAACATGTTATTGGGCGCGGCAAATATCAACTCGCCCTTCAACCAACGCAGCTATGCACTGCGTGGCTACAGCGCCGGCCAGGCCTATCTGGCTGGATCACGCATGGCACTGGCGTCACTTGAGTGGCGCTTTCCCATCAAGCGCATTGAGCGCGGCATCATGACGCCGCCCGTAGCCCTGCATCAACTGCACGGCATCGCCTTTGTAGAATCGGGCGACGCCTGGCACAAGGGGCAACAACAGAGTTTTGCCTCATCCGCCGGTGTCGAGCTGCGCGCCGAGGTCATCGCCTTTTACGGACTTGGAATAGAGACACGCCTCGGCTACGCCCACGGTTTTGACTATGGCGGTGGCAATGAGATCTACCTGCAGCTAGGCAGCTCATTCTGAAAAAATGCGGGTGACAAAAGTGTTACCGCCTGACTCGTTTTATGCGTAGCGCATTGGTGATCACCGATACCGAACTGAAGCTCAGCGGCGAGAGCAGCAGGCCAAAAAATGGATACAACAGACCGACGGCGTTGTAGATAAGGGGAATCTATTTGTGAACATTAAAAATCTAATCTTGGTTTATCCCAAAAACCCGCCTATCCATATATCGACTGGCGGATTCAGCACACTCATGTCTGATCAATCTGTGAACGACCACGTAAGCGATAACACTGCCGAGCGCAGTGCAAAACAGATCCAGGGAATCAAAACGCCCAGTCACCAGATAGATATTGATTTGGTCAACCACAGGCATCTGACCAAGCCAATCTGATAATGACGCCTGCAACGGAGTGCTAATGGCACGATGCTGCGCCAACTCCAACAGCGCGTCCGCCAGGCCCCAGCCGCCGCACACTAGAGCTACGCGTCTGGGACCGGGCATGACCGCAATAGTGAGCGCACTAAAGGCAAGTGGGTGCAGCAGATCAGGCAAATGGTTAGCCAGCCTGTTCAGGCTTGCAGCGACGGGGGACACGGGCAGCAAACCATCCAACCACGGGACGGCATGCTGCCAGTACAAAAAAATCGCTGGCAGTGATGCAGGTGGCCGCCCCCACGCATAACTAATAACGCCTAGCAGCAATGCCAGCAGGGCCAGCCACCCATCGGCCCAGCCCCGGCACTGGCCGGACCTGTTTACCCATAGGCTGGCCCTGCCAAACATCACGGCTCTTGAATATCCAGTTCGACCGAATAGGCACCACGGCAATCCGAGAATGGCAGTGGCGCACCTTTCAGACCAGGAGGTTCGTTGGCACCGGTCATCATGAAAACCATACGGGCAAAGCCGGGTCCTGCGGGCGGATTGGTATTAAGCGCTTCAAATGCCTGCAAGGTTGAAACCACGTCGTGGGTCAGATCGATATCGAACTGTCGCGGCGTAGAGCCAGACCCTAGGTTACTCGGCTCCTTGGTGGGAAAATTGAATACCACGACACCCGCAGGCAGGTTGCCTGGAATGCGCGGAGTAATGCCCTGACTGCCAATGCCATTGTTGATGTCGAAGCCGTTGTTGAAACGCACCGCTGGCGGCACCCGCACCAATTGAAAGGCACCGGCGGTCGTGTTGTCACACTTGTAGGCGTCCACGGGCAACAGGGGTGGCTCAGGAATACTACTCGGCGACACCGAGGTAGCACGTACCTTGACGCGCAGGCCAGCCTTCATGATGCCGCCAGAGCGTCCCAACAACGGGGTCAAGTCAAACTCATAGAATCCGCGATAGACTTCGGTGCGCCAGTCTGCCGGACAACCGGGCGGCGGGTTTATATTGGCCCAGACACGATAACCAGTCAGTGGCGCTATTTGACGCACCGAGGGCGAAATAACGTTCCACCAGGCATCGGACGCATCCGGAAAAGGTTCCGCCCCGCTCAAACAGTTGGCGGGGCGGCTAGGTGCTACCAGGTTCCCGTAACCGTCAACGAGGGTGCCGGTTCGAGCACCTAGCAAGGTCGATTTGCCTGGAGTTATCGGATTCACTGCACTGCCTATAACAGTGAGTAGCCCAGCCAGAACAGTCAGCACCAAAAACACACTACGAACGCTATTTTTTCATTTTTCTATCTCCCTGAACCACCTATGGCTGAATACAGATTGGTGTACTCCAAGCCTGCGCGGGCGACAAGGCCCTGACTATTAAAGTATAGAAAAAATTAATCAGATTAGACGGAATAAATAAGGTAATCCCCCCCGCTCTGCCGGGGGACTCATTTCAGTTGGCGGGCGTTTCATCGCCCTTTTTCAGCTGTTCCTGTTGCGGGCACTGCTGACAGTTTTCTTCACCACTGGCGGGAGTTACTGACTCCTGTGTTT
>JAYWDX010000101.1:0-7663 GCA_043779675.1 Tenderia sp. (SeqCode) | reverse complement strand
GGGGCCGATCAGTGGTCCCGGCCCGGAAATGGCGGCAAAGTGGTGGCCGAATACCACCCATTTGTTGGTGGGCACGAAGTCACGGCCATCGTTGAGGCGTTCGGCGGGCGTGGCGCGACTGGCGTCCAGCATTAACACCTTGGCGGCGATAAAGGCGCTGTAGAAGCGGTAGCCAATGGCATACACGCACACCGCCGCGACGATAAACCATACACTATTGATGGACTCGCCCCGGTGCAGCGCAATGGCTCCCACGGCACTGGCACCGAGGATCGCCACGCCGATCCAGACTAATATGCTCAGCAGTCCCATTTTTTTGGCGGGTGTAGTTATATTTTTCATGCTGTCCTCCTGAAATAATCGATGAAAACCGTGAATTTTACCATGTATGCGATTCTGATAAGCATCTCTGAGTACAAACGGTTTCTCCTTAACATCCTACGTCGTACTTCGCCAGATATTTTTCATATCGCCTGACACAGTCATCGAGCGAATATCGAAATCCATCAGGTATGTCCAATTCCGCGTCAAGAGCAAACAGCAAAGGTAATCGAGCAGGATTTATTACGTCTATAAAATTAAATGGGTCAGCTTCGAATATGTTTTTGAGAAATAATAATACTTAGTCGCCCGCGCATTAAATTAATTGGAATGTTGCAACATATTGTTAAGCGCGGATTGAATCAACCCATAGATGCAGAAACGCAAACCGATTCTGAATACGAGGGCGGTTAATCGCTTTTCAGGATTACTGCCCCAGCCAGCTTTTGAGGATTAACTCGGCAGCGATCTGGTCAACAGACTCTTTGGCCTTGTGGCGTTTCATCAGGCCGTGGCGGCGTGCCTCGGTGACGATCTGTTCGGCTTCGATGGAGGTGAGGCGTTCATCCACCAGCTCCACCGGACGGTTGAAGCGGCCATGCAGCTGGTTGGAGAAACGCCGCGCCCTGTGGCCCATCTCATCTTCGCTGCCATCCATGTTGAGTGGCAGGCCGACGATGATGAGGTCTGGTTGCCATTCATTGAGCAGCCGCTCGATGTGGGGCCAGTCGATCAACTGGTTGTTGACGTTAACGGTGGTGAGTGGCCGGGTGGTGCCGGTTAGCTCTTGCCCGACGGCAACGCCGATGCGTTTGAGGCCAAAGTCGAAGCCGAGCAGGGTGCGTTGGCCGGTGTTAGATGGCTTTGGTTCAGGCATGTCCTACCTCATCGGAGAGCAGTCTGATATCGACACCCAGCAGTGAGGCGGCGGCGTGCCAGCGCTGGTCAAAAGGGAGGTCGAAGATGATGCTGGCATCCGCTGGCACACTGAGCCAGGCGTTTTGTGCCAGCTCATCCTCCAGTTGACCGGCGCCCCAACCGGCATATCCGAGTGCGATCAAACGCTCTTTTGGATCGTTGTGATGGGCGATGTCGTTGAGGATGTCGCTGGAGGCGGTGAGTGCGATTTCGTTGGAGATGAACATTGTGCCCTCCCAATTTTTGCCCGGTCGGTGCAGTACAAAGCCATGGCTGGGTTGTACCGGACCGCCGGAATAAACGGTCTCTTTTCCGAGTTTGGCATCGCTGCTGATGTTTAGTTGTTCAAAAATATCCGCCAGCTGCATCTCCAGCGGGCGGTTGATCATCACCCCCATCGCGCCTTCAGAATCGTGCTGGCAGATGTAGGTGACGCTGTGAAAAAAGTGCGCATCCTGTAGTTGCGGCATGGCGATCAAAAAATGATTGGTGAGACAGATGGTGCTGTTCATAAAGATCCGTATTGTCTGGGGGCTGCGTGGTGGGTGGTGGGAGGCGAGCTTACTTGGTGCTCAAGCCGCTGCTGCCTGATTCAAAGACCCAGGTGCGGGTGATGTGCAGCACATCGGTATCTTTGCTCATCTCGTTGGGCAGCGCGGCAAACGGGGCGGCGGAACGGACGATGCGTACGGCGGCGTCGTCGAGCAGTTTCTGGCCTGAGGTACGTAGTATATCGACGCTGCGAATGGTGCCGTCGACGTTGATGGCGACATCCAGTACCAGGATGCCGGAGATGTGGCGCAGCTTGGCCTCTTCGGGGTAGTTAAGATTGCCGATATATTCGATTCTGCGGCGCCAGCCATCCAGGTACGCGGCATCCCGATACTCTTTGGTGCTGGCGCTGATGGTGCGGTGTTTGATGCGTTTGGAGTAGATCTCTTGCGAATCGGCAATCTCGGCGCTGAGACGGGCGATCTCCTGGCCACGCATCATCAGCTGGGCAGCAGTGGTTTGGGCCACTTGGTCACGATCGGGGTTGTCCTGATTCTGCACCTGATATGCCCCTTCGTAGGTGCTGAGCACCTCTTGCTGGCCGGCTTGATTGTTGGCGACCTGGCGCGGTTGAATAGTGTCGGAGTCACCTTCGATCGGCATAGGAAAGATCGGGGCTGCCCGCATGGTGGTGGGGCGGCTGCGTTCCTGGGTATTGCCGCCGCCTTCCTGGGCGGATTGACCAAGGAAGTCGGCCTCTTCGTTGACCTTGTCGCTGTCGTTGGCTGCTACCAGTATCACCTCCAGGGTGGGTAAGGGCGCGTCCCCTTTTTTTGGATCGTGCATGGCAAAGCCGACGCCAAGTATGATAAATGCGTTGAACACCAGTGACAAAAATAGCGTAAAGGCTAAACGGTCAGTGGACGAGACTTTGGGGCTGTTGATTGCTGTACTCATGTGGGCATTAACGGCCTGATTTGATCCGTACTATAACTTGATGGGCAATTATGCCACTTGTGGTGCCAAAAAAAATGGCCATGGTCATCAAGACTGGCAGTAGCCGCAGCAGCCCCTCATGGGGGATGAAAAGTAGCCAGGCGGTGAAAAATTGCGCTGCCATATGGGCCATGGCCGCCAGTAGGCTATAGCCGATGGCGCCAAACTCAATGCCGGGCAGGCGGCTGGCCACTGCCAGTATCGTTAAGCTGGCCACGGCGCCACTGAGGCTCATGATAAAGGTGGGTGAGAGGAAGGTGCCAATCAACAGAGATCCAACCAGCACCCGTAGCAGTGAGACCCAGGCGGCGGTGCGCCAGCCGTAGTGCATCAGGCAGACGATGGTGATGATGTTGGCCAGCCCCGGCTTGGCGCCAGGGATCGGGCTGGGCAGGGCGCTTTCGGCAATATGAATGGTGATCGCCAGCGCTGCAAGCCAGGCAATGCGGTGATCGTCACGGGTGGTCTGGAGGGTAAGTTTCATTAAAAGCCCATGGCTGCGGTTTGTGATAATGGCTCGATTATACGGTGGTAGACCCTATGCTGCGGATACAAAACGTGGTGGCTTGGCTCAAGTTATCTTCAGTGATGACGAAACCCATAGTGACAATAATTTTTCGTAAAAAGGATTTTCCATTATGAGTAATGTCATGCAGTCCGTGGATGATCGCACTCGCTTGGCTGGCACCAACCGGTTGGAAATTCTGTTGTTCAGTTTGGGCAAGGATACCAAGACCGGTAAGGAAGAGGTGTTTGGTATCAACGTCTTTAAGGTGCGCGAGGTACTGAATGTGCCGACGATCACCCACGCCCCCGATGTACCGCCGGGTATTGAAGGCATGGTCAGTCTGCGTGGCACCATGATTCCGGTGATTAATCTGGCCCATTTTTGCAATGTGACGTCAGATGCCCCTCCCAATATTTTGATTGTCAGTGAATACAATAAAAACATGCTGGGTTTTCTGGTTTATTCGGTCGAGCATATTTTGCGTATGGACTGGAGCCAGATAAAAGTGCCACCAGCGATGATGGCTAACCGCATGGGCGGGCTGTTGACGGCTGTTTCAGAGTTGGAAGATGGCCGTATTGTGATGATTCTGGATGTGGAGAAGATCCTCGCTGAGACCACTCACTCAGAGGAGGATGAGAAGATGCAGTTTCACGGCATTCACACCCTGGAGCATCCCAAGATAGTGCTGTTTGCCGATGACTCATCGGTGGCGCGCAAACAGATCAGCATGACTATGGATAAAATGGGGCTGGAGTACATTAGTGCCAATAATGGCAAGGATGCCTGGGCTCGATTGCTAGAGATTAAAGAAAGTGCGGGAGAACATGGAGTGCCGGTGAGCAGCATGCTTCATCTTATCCTGACCGATGTTGAGATGCCGGAGATGGACGGTTACGTACTGACAAAAAAAATTAAGAGTGATAGCGCCTTTGCCGGAATCCCGGTGGTGATGCACTCATCGCTGTCGGCGGAGGCTAATATTAATCTTGGCCGTGCCGTGGGTGCCGATTATTACGTGGCCAAATTTAACCCACTGGAGCTTAATAAAATGTTGCGCAAGGCGTTAGGCGAGGTAGATGTCTAAGCTTTTTTAATACGTATCTGTCGGGGGCGCTGAGCGTTTAAAAGTTGATGGCATCAAAGCGGTTGTCACGCCCGGCCACACTTACCGATACCCCATTTGGCAGGCAGGCTGCGAGTTCACCGTCATGCTTGAGCCGGCCACTGAGAATGCAGAGTTTGTTTTGACAGGGTGCTTCGACAAAACGCACCTGACCATCCTTAATTTCAATCAGCGTTTTTCCTAATGCTCCTTCAATGGTGATCTGCCGGTTGTCGTAGAGTGAATAGTGCTGCGGCGGCTGCTTGGCAATGCGAATGATCACCTGTTCGCCGTAACTGCCGTTGCCCCAAAGGGTGATGTAGAGATAGGGCAACAGTAGCAAGGCAAACAGAATGACGACGTAATCGGCGCGCCTTAACATCAGTCGACCACTTGAATATGCGGGGCGGGCTCTTTTTCAAAGTGAATCCGTTGCATCAGCGCCTTGGTGATGTGCACCACGCCTTTATCATCAATTAGCATCGCCTCTGTAATGCCCATGGCCCTGGCGGTTTCGCGCCAATGGTCTGGTCCAGCGATAAGCAGGGCGGTGGAGGCGCCGTCGGCGCTCAGGCCATCGGCAGCGATGACCGTCGCGGCGATGGCACCGCGGGCGGGATGGCCGCTGCGCGGATCGGTGATGTGGTGGTAGCGCTGCCCCTTATATTCAAAATAGCGCTCGTAATCGCCGGAGGTGACCACCGCCTCGTTGTTGTGGGCGTTGAGCGAAGCGATGACCCCTGTGCCGCGCGGATCGCGGATACCGATGCGCCAGGGGCGTTTACCCTTGCTGCCGATCATGCGCAGGTTGCCGCCGGCGTTGACGATGGCGTTGTTGATGCCGTGTTTGCGCAGCGCATCGATGGCGATGTCGATCGCATACCCCTTGGCGTAGGCGCCGAGGTCCAGCTCCACTGCCGGATTGGTGCTGCGCAGTTGATGGCCTTCGAGCACCAGGTCTGACATCTGCGGATTGCCCGCGAGCAGCGCCTGAATCCTAGCCTCGGCAGGCGGCTGGTTGCCGCTCCAGTCGTCGCTGTGGAATCCCCACAGGCCGATCAGCCTGCCGGTGGCGGGGTTGAAGAGTCCGCCGCTGCGTTGTGACTTCTCAATCCCCGTGCGTATCAGAAAGACCCCTTCGTCATCGAGCGTGGCGGTCTCCCCGGCGGCCAGTTTGCGGTTGATTTCCGTGAGCTTGCTCGGTCGCCAGGCGTGCCAGTCGTGGGTCAGCCTCGCCATTAACTGCTCGACATCCTTGATCCCCGCCTGAGCTGTTTTCTCATCGACGCCGTAGATGGTGATGTCGATGAGCGTGCCGAGGGAGAGCAGCTGCTGCTGGTAGAGCGGTTGTTTTTGTTCGCAGCCGCTGAGGCTGAGAGTGAGGCTGATCAGCAGGCCGCAGAGCAGCGTTAGTTTTGTTAGCCACTGGCGCGGTTGTGTTGCGGTGAGCCGGGGCGAGTTCATGAGAAGTGCCTGTGGATTGCCTGTGGATTGAGGGATTTAATGTTTCAGTTTTTCTGCAATACAATCCATCAGCTCACCAGCAATGTCGAGGTTGAACTGCTTGTCGAGTTCGCGGATGCAGGTGGGGCTGGTAACGTTGATCTCGGTGAGGTAGTCGCCAATGACATCAATGCCGACAAATACCAAACCCTTTTTTTTGAGAGTCGGACCAACCTGCTCACAGATCCAGTAGTCGCGCTTGCTTAGCGGTATACCTTCGCCACGGCCACCGGCGGCCAGATTGCCACGGGTCTCGCCAGCGGCGGGGATGCGCGCCAGGGCGTAGGGGATCGGTTTGCCGTCGATCAGCAGGATGCGTTTGTCACCGACGCTGATCTCGGGGATGTAGCGCTGCGCCATGATGTACTGTTTGCCGTTGTCGGTTAAGGTCTCCAGCACCACGCTGATGTTGGGGTCGCAGAGTGTCAGACGGAAGATCGATGTACCGCCCATACCTTCCAGTGGTTTGACAATGATGTCGCCCTGTTCATGCAGAAATTTACGCAGCTGCGCCATGTCGCGGCTCACTAATGTCGCTGGTGTGCACTGCGGGAACCAGGCGGTGTAGAGCTTTTCGTTGGCGTCGCGCAGGCTTTGGGGTTTGTTGATCATCAACACCCCGGCCGCCTCCGCCAGCTCCAGCAGATAGGTGGTATGGATGTACTGCATGTCGAAGGGCGGGTCCTTGCGCATCAGCACCACGTCGAGTTCGGTGAATGGTGTCAGTTGTGGTTCGCTCAGGGTATGCCAGTCGTGCAGGTCGTTGCACACGGTCAGCGGCCGCATGTTGGCAAAGACCTGGCCGTCGCGCAGTAGCAGATCCTGCTGCTGCATATAAAAGAGTTGCCAGCCGCGCGCCTGGGCCGCCAGCAGCATCGCCAACGTGCTGTCTTTCTTTGGATGGATCGACTCGATCGGGTCCATCACCACGCCGAGTTTGATGCTCATGCCTTGGCCCGCAAGGCGTTTTGCACGGCAATCTCACGTGCCGCCGCCACCAGTGCCAAACGGGCGATGACGCCGTAGGCGTAGAAGCGGTTAGGGGTGGCATTGGGCTCTTGGCGTTGGTCAGGGGTGTTGCAGGGCTCAACAAAGGCAAGTGGTTCAAAGTGCATGCCGGGTGCGTTGAGGTTTTCGTCAGGGCCACGGCCGGTATGCACACGATAGAAACCGCCCACTACAAAGTGGTCCATCATGTAGACCACCGGCTCGGCCACCGCCTGCTCTTCGCCAACCGTCTCGAAGGAGTAGATACCCTCCTGAATGATCACCTGTGAGACCTCCTGACCTCCCTTGGAGGCGGACATCTTGGTGCGCTGTTTGCGATTGAGTTCCAGCACCTCGGCGGCGGAACGCACCATCATGATGCCCATGCCATAAGTGCCGGCGTCGGCCTTGACCACCACAAAAGGCTGATCCTTGAGGCCGTATTCATCATATTTTTTCTGAATTTCATCCAACAGTTGGCCGACCTCGTGCGCCAGGCGATCACTGCCCTCCTGTTTCATGAAGTTGATGTCGCTACAGCGGCGGAAGAGTGGGTTGATCAGCCACGGATCGATATCAATCAGCGTGGCGAACTCCTCTGCCACCTGCTGATAGTGGCTGAAGTGGCCCGATTTGCGCCGCTGCACCCAGCCCAGCTCGGGCGGTGGAATGATACGCTGCTCCAGCCCTTTTAATGTTTCCGGAATGCCATCGGAGAGGTCGTTGTTGAGCAGGACCATGCAGGGGTCGTAGTCGTCGGCGTAGATACGGTTGCGATGGCGCTCAATCGGTATCAATTCCAGGGTGCGGCCTGAGGGCAGCTCGATGACCAT
>JAYWDX010000100.1:0-1816 GCA_043779675.1 Tenderia sp. (SeqCode) | reverse complement strand
GGATCAGGCGATTCCAGAATTGATGGGAATCGTGAGAGCGGTATCAAATGTGTTAAATGGCAAGCCAAGGCACCTAATATGCAGGCTTGTAACTGACGTTGTGCTACATGGAAGGCTGCGAAGCGACGCGCTGGCTGACATGGAGTTGTTAGTTGTCTACTCAGGCAGCCCGTCGTTGGCGGGCTTTCTCAAAGCGGCTTTTTTGGAAGGTTGTTTTGAGAAAGGATGTCACTACCTAATGGTTTCTCAGTGCCGTTCGCTGCCCGGCCTCAATAAAGCAGCACGATCAGGTGGTCGTGAATCATGCAACACCACCGGCTCCATTGGAGTTGATTCATCACTAACAGCCTGTCCGGGGATTTCAATTCCCAGATGGGTATTGGTTTCTCGTTCAGGGTATTCGTATCATCCAACTATTAGATGAAAGGAAGTCACCATGAAACAAGAGTCCAGTAAACCAATAAATTTAGGCACTGTTCAATTTCATGCATGGCGTTGTAACGCAATGCTTGATCATTATCTAAATGGTCAGACTGCCATTCGATTGTTAAATTGTGAAGATGGGTCTCCCATTGCATGTGCGACCGTGAATGTGCCCACATATAAGCTGGGCGCTCAAGAGGTCATTATTAAAGATTGGTTTGAGAATGAAGGGATGTTGGACGCCCTGCTCAAGGCCGGTATCGTGAAAGACTTGAACAAGCGTGTTTCAGTGGGAAATGCACTTGGTCACGTGTGTCTTATCACATATTAATTCAACGTAACTGCTGATCCCTCCGATTATCAATATCGAAGGAATTAGCACACATCCTGCCCGGAAGATACATTCCCGGCGGGAATGTATCACGGGCTTCTGTCATTTATACAACAGGAGAAGTCCATGAAGTCAATGCTATCAATCACCGGCCGTCTGGTCGTCAATACTATCAGTGGTAATTTTGGTACGTTCAACGTAGGAACACTCTACTCATCGATAGGTGATTTTGTCGTCAAATACGATGGCCTTGATGAGTTCAACGAGGGTACTTATGAAGGGCAATTCATTGTCCGTCGCACCTACCAGAAAACTCGCAAGTTTCGTGTTGGTATCATCATCGAACCGGTCGCTGAAATTGATAATGTCATTTTTGATAATGTCTTTGAAGGCAGTCAGGACGCCCTGCCTGCCGCGATACCCGATCCCATCGAAGAAGAGATGGAAGAAGCCGGTGTTTTGCCAGAACCTAATGTATCCAACGAGGGGCGATATGATAATCGATCCGAGGGTGATACGAAGCAATTATTCGGCGGGTTATGGCCACTGGGCGATACTGTCAAACTTGATCCTACTGTTGGGCGCAGCGCTTTCCGCGAACAGCGGGATTATCTGAAAGCCAATGGTTACACCTTTAACTCTAAAGAGCAGTCTTGGGCTAAGACACGTCATTAGTCTTACTAATAACTGACTGATTCACAACCACCATCACTCACCCACAAGGGCAGACACCCCTTGATGGGATGTGTGTCTTTTGTGTTTGATTTATACACACCAAGGAGATGCACATGGAAAACATAGCAAGACTGGAAACAAACAACGACAACAGGTTCAACTCCATCTATGGATCAACCCTGACCGATAGCGAAAAGAGCACGCTCATCGCGCTATCTCTTGATCTCTTGAGGGAGAAATACAGACCTGGATTTGTGATGAAAAATCCAGCAGATGTCTCTGACTTTTTGCGCTTGAAATTGGCTGATGTCAAGAATGAGATATTTGGTGCAATATTTCTGACCAATCGTAACGCCATTATCAGTACCGATGACCTGTTTCATGGAA
>JAYWDX010000099.1:0-18698 GCA_043779675.1 Tenderia sp. (SeqCode) | reverse complement strand
AAGGGCGGCCAGTTCGCCGACAGTGTTCAGGGTGGCGGCATCTACAACTCCAGCTCGTTGCAGCTGCCAGGGCCTCTCGTGGCAAAGCTGGAGGTTAACCGCACGCTGATCACTGGCCACAGCGTCATGAACGATGGCGGCGGCATCTACCACCTGATTGGCAATATGAGCATCAGCAACTCCACCATCAGTGACAACGAGGCCAAGCGTAATGGTGGGGGTATCTTTATCGCCAATACCCTGAGGGCGTTCACCACCAACCGCATCGCCCATACCACTATCACCAACAATCGCGCCTACGCCAATGATACTTCTGTGCCTTCCATAGGCTTTGGTGGCGGTGGCCTCTTTAACGGCAACCCCTCTAATAAGAGTGGTACGGTCACCACCTTCCTGGAAAATTCGCTGATTGCCGCCAATGGACATGGTGGCAACTGCTACAACATAGGCACGCTGGTGAAGCAGGGTAACTTCATTGATGGTGCAAGTTGTAATAATGCAGGGGATAGTTCTGGAACTAACCACGCGGCGGCGCAGATTGGCCTTGGCGCGCTGAAAAATAACGGTGGTCCAACGTGGAGCCACGCCCTGTTGCCGGGCAGTCTGGCTATCAATGCTGGGGTCAATGCCCTTTGCAAGTCGGTGGATCAGCGTGGCTATACCCGTCCGGCCTCTAGCTGTGATGCGGGTGCCTTTGAGGCAGAGGGTGTTGCGCCAGCGACACCGATGCCATCAACTCTGCCAGCACCGGGAGGAGTCTCCAGCGATGGCCTGAATCGGGTGCCGCAAGTCTTCCCCATGCCCTATAACGCGGTGGTCGGTGAGCCGCTGCATGGGGTGCTTAACGGGGTGGATTTTGATGGGGATCCGCTGACCTACCAGATCGTTGCCCGACCAACCAAGGGTACGATTGGCCTGGTGAACCCGATCGAGTCTGCCAATAATGTCATTCCCGGCAGTTTCACCTATATGACAGGCGCGGACGCCAGCGGTACGGATAGCTTCACTTATAAGGCCTGTGATTTTGTTGGCTGTTCCGAGCCAGCGTCGATCACCATCGTCATCAGCAATGCTAATGCTGTCCATGAGATCGGGATTACGCTGGCGTCGGGCACCGGGACAACCTCACCGATTACGGTGCTGACGGGGCCGAGTTTGGATGTGTTTGCCCCCACGCCGGATTACAGCTACCCGCTGGGGGCCTTCTTTTTTAATGCGACGGTGACTTCGGGTGTCAGCGCCAACGGAGTTGTGGTGACCCTTCAGCTGCCTGCTTCGGCCACTATTTCCGCCAACGCCGTGATCCGCAAGCTTGATAACAAGGGGGTGTGGCGCACCCTTGCTAGCATTCCTAATCCACTGGAGACAACCGGCACAATCGATCCAGTTGCCAAAACCATCACCTTGATGCTGCGTGATAACGACCGTTTTGATACCGATCTGGCGGTGGGTGTGATTTCCGATCCGGTGGCCTTGGCTGTGCCAAGGGTTGCGGCAGAGGATGACTCGACTGGTGGTGCTGGTTTGCCCACGAGTTCATCGAATGGTACGGATGGTACGAATGGTACGAATGGTACGAATGGTGGCGGTGGTGCGCTGAATCTGTTGGTACTGGCGGGGTTGCTGTTGGCAGCAGCATATCGCCGCCGCCTGCATTAGGCCACGAGTCAGGCAGCAATAAAAAAGCCCGCACAAGCGGGCTTTTTCTATTTGGGATGTTTGCCGTTTTAGGGACTCAGTATTTACCACTGTACCGCATACCACAACCCCGTCATTCCCGCGTGTTTTTGGCGGGAATCCAGGCTTTAAAGCTGGATGCCCGACAGAATCATTCGGGCATGACAGAAGAGTAAATGGTACATCAGAAAGTTCTGCGTCCCTTAGTGACGGAAGTGGCGCATGCCGGTGAAGACCATGGCAATGCCATGCTCGTCAGCAGCGGCGATCACCTGATCATCACGCATGGAACCGCCGGGCTGGATCACGGCGCTGATGCCTGCCGCTGCTGCAGCGTCGATGCCGTCGCGGAAGGGGAAGAAGGCGTCGGAGGCCATCACTGCCCCCTTCACCACCAGCCCCTCATCGGCGGCCTTGATGTTGGCGATCCTGGCGCTGTAGACGCGGCTCATCTGGCCGGCACCGATGCCGATGGTCATGCCGTCACGGGTGTAGACGATGGCGTTGGATTTGACAAATTTGGCCACCTTCCAGGCGAAGGCGAGGTCGCGTAGCTGCTGTTCCGTGGGCGCCAGTTTGGTGACCACCTTGAGTTCGGCGGGGGTGACCATGCCGTTGTCGCGCGTCTGCAGCAACATGCCGCCGGTGACGCGTTTGTAATCCAATGCGGGTTGGTTGTCGCCCCATTGGCCACAGGCGAGCAGACGCAGATTTTTCTTCTCGGCGATGATATCAATCGCCTCATCACTCACGGTCGGGGCGATGATCACCTCGACAAACTGACGGTCAACGATGGCGCGTGCCGTGGCCGCATCAAGCTGGCGGTTGAAGGCGATGATGCCACCAAAGGCGGAGGTCGGATCGGTCTGGTAGGCGCGGTTATAGGCACTTAGCAGTGACTCGCCGATGGCGACGCCGCAGGGGTTGGCATGTTTGACGATGACACAGGCGGGTACGTCAAACTGTTTGACACACTCCAGCGCCGCATCGGTATCGGCGATGTTATTGAAGGAGAGCTCTTTGCCCTGCAGCTGAATGGCGGTGGCGACACTTGCCTCCTGCGATTGGGCCTCAATGTAGAAGGCCGCTTGCTGATGGGGGTTCTCGCCGTAACGCATATCCTGGGCCTTGATGAACTGGGCGCTGAAGGTGCGTGGGAAGGCGGCGCGGTTGGCGCTACTGTGGCCGCCATCGCTGATGCTGCCAAGGTAGTTGGCGATGGTGCTGTCGTAGGCGGCGGTGTGTTCAAAGGCCTTGGTGGCCAAGTCAAAGCGGGTCTCGTGGCTGAGGGCGTTATTGTTTTCGGCCATCTCGTCGAGGATCACGCCGTAGTCGCTGGCGTCGACGATGATGGCGACATCCTTGTGGTTCTTGGCGGCGGCGCGGACCATGGTGGGGCCGCCGATGTCGATGTTTTCGATGGCGCTGGCCAGGTCACAGTTGGGTTTGGCAACGGTCTGTTCAAACGGATAGAGGTTGACCACCACCATGTCGATGGCGTCAATGTGGTGTTCAGCCATGACCTGGTCATCAATGCCACGACGACCCAGAATGCCACCATGAACCTTGGGGTGCAGGGTCTTGACGCGGCCATCCATCATCTCGGGAAAACCGGTGTAGTCGGAGACCTCAGTCACCTTGACGCCGTTCTGGGTCAGCAGCTTGTAGGTGCCGCCGGTGGAGAGCAGCGCAACCCCCATCTGTTCCAGGGCCTGGGCGAATTCAATGATGTCGCTTTTGTCGGAAACACTGAGTAATGCACGTTTGATGGTTGCCATGTTGTCCTGTCCAGCAGTTATAAATAAAGGCCGACGGCCAGTCGGCCGTCGCTGAGAAGCAGAGATTTACGCCTGGTCGATCAGGCCGTAAAGACGCAGCTTTTTGCGCAGGGTGCTGCGGTTGATACCGAGCATTTCGGCCGCTTTGGACTGGTTGCCTTGGGTATGCTCCAGCATGGCGCTGAAGAGCGCCTGCTCTACTTCGCCAATCATCATCTCGTAGAGGTTGCCCGGGGTCTGGCCATCGAGATCGGCGAAGTAGTTGTCCAGCGCCGTCAGCGTGGCGCTGCGCAGTGGTTGTTTGCGCCGCTCCCTGACGAGCGGGATTGGGTTTTCTTTCATTGCGGCTGGCATCTCGTCAGGCGGCCTGTTGCAGGTTTTGCTGTAAGTGCTCAAAGAAGGCCTCGGTCATTTTCAGTTGTTCATCCATTGTTTCCACCTTATTAACTGCTTGGCGGAAGCTGGCGCCATCACGCTGGCCCTTGCTGTACCAGGAGATATGTTTGCGCGCCATGAGGATGCCGGTGCGTTCACCGTAAAATTCGTAGAGATTGTGCAGATGCCCCATCAAGATGTCACGGACCTCGGTGATGTGGGGTTCGGGCAGCTTTTCGCCAGTAAGCAAAAAGTGTTCGAGCTCGCGGAAGATCCAGGGGCGGCCCTGGGCAGCGCGGCCGATCATGAGACCGTCAACGCCAGTCTTCTCCAGTACTAGTTTGGCCTTTTCGGGGGTGGTGATGTCGCCGTTGGCAAGCACCGGGATGTTGATCGCCTGCTTGATGGCGGCGATGGTGTCATATTCAGCGTCGCCGCTGTAACCGCAGGCGCGGGTGCGGCCATGAACCGCCAAGGCCTGAATGCCAGACTCCTGAGCGATGCGGGCGATGGTGACGCCGTTGCGGTTGGCTGTGTCCCAGCCGGTGCGGATCTTGAGGGTGACGGGGATTTCAACAGCGGTAACGACCGCCTCCAGGATCTCTTTGACCAGGGCTTCGTGCTGCAACAGGGCGGAGCCAGCGGCGACGTTGCAGACCTTTTTTGCCGGGCACCCCATGTTGATATCGATGATCTGGGCGCCCTGGTCGGCGTTGTAGCGTGCCGCTTCGGCCATGAGTTTAGGATCGGCACCCATGATCTGCACCGATTTTGGTTCGGTCTCACCTTCGTGGTTGGCACGGCGCTTGGTCTTTTCGCTGCCCCAGAGCAGTGAATTGGAGGAGACCATCTCGGACACGGCCATGCCGGCCCCCAACTGCTTGCAGAGTTGACGGAAGGGTCGGTCGGTGACGCCCGCCATCGGGGCAAGCACTAGATTGTTTTTTAGCGTATAGGGACCAATCTTCATGGGGTTCACTTGGTGTTGGCTTTGGGCCTGGGGGGGAGATAATACCGGCAAATAAGTGCCCGGGAAAGGGTTGTGGCCGGAAAAATAGCCAACCCTTGTGGCTCTGAAAGCGGCGATATTGTGCAACCCTTTGACCGCCCGCGGGTTTGGCACTGGCTGCGGTGATCGGAATTAAAAAATATCTGGTTTGCGTTTGGCCAGGGTTTAGAAAAACGCAAATTCGAAACCTACCGCCTCTTTGCCGGGGTCATCCAGCTCCAGCAGGATGTCGACCGGCTGTTGTGGCGCCATGCCCAGCTTCTGATCGATCTCTTTGTCCAAATATTCATCAGGGGTGAAGCGGCGTGTCGCAAGCACGTGGCCGGTAATGTCATGCAGGCTCAGATCCATCAGTGGGTAGGCCTGTGGGTCAAGGGCCTTGCTGATGATGCGGGCTTTGACCTGGAGTACGTGTGGACGTTTGGGGTGGTTGCGGATGTTGCGCTCTACCAGTGTAATCATGTTGGGGGCTTTGATGAGCGGCACTTCACAGTTGAGCAGGCTGCACATTGTCTGCAGGGCAGGGCGTAGCGATGGTTGTTGGGCTAACGTGGTCAGATTGAACCACGCGTATTGAGCAGCAAAGAGCAGCGTAAGGACGATGGTCAAGAACATCCAGAGCCAGAGGCGTTTATGGGTCGGACTGGGGTGAGTGGGCTGGGTCGCTTCGACCAGTTGCTCGATTTGCGCCTCATGAAGTCGCTGGGGTGGGGGCGTTGTGGCAGCTGCGGCTTCGGCGGCTGGGTGGGTCGCTGCCGATGAATTGAATGCTGGTATCGGAGTTTGTTCTGGCTGTTTTTCTGGCGCTAGCGCCGATATTGACGCGAGTATTGGCGCTGGCGTGGGCACTGCTGTTGTTGGCTGCACAAGGGTGATGGCAGCCGTTGGGGCGGTGGGCACCGGTTCCATTTTAGGGGTTGCGGGCAATGGCGATGCAGGCGGCTGTTTTTTTGTGGCAGCGACGGTCAGTGCGGGGGGCGGCACCTGCGGCTGGGGTGGCTCATCCACAAGATGCTCAAGTGCGCTAAATGTGCCAAAACAGCGGCCACAACGCACACCGCCGCGGGCAGCCTTAAGCTGCTCGCTGGTGACGCGGAAGCAGGTGTCGCAGTGGGGGCAGTGTGTATACATCTATGTGCCGTGTTGTGGATGAGGTAGTAATCGACCGGCGATGACGATCTCTTTAACGTCGCACGCCGTCAAGCCTAACCCACTCCTCCTGAGTGACCATGGGCGTCATCACAAACCACTCCTGATAACGTTCGCTGACGGCCTGCGCCTGTTCGATGAGAATGCCGGAGAGCACGATCTGGCCGCCCGGCTTGACTAGTGCGGCGAGTTGCGGCGCCAGTTCGATCAGTGGATTGGCGAGGATGTTGGCGAGTATCAGATCGACTGGTTCACGCCGTGATTGATCTTGGAATTGCTGCGGCAGGCAGGCGTCGATGCGGTCGCTGACGTGATTTTTTTTAGCATTGTCATGGGTCGCCAGGATTGCTTGCGGGTCGTGGTCGACCGCGCTGACATGTTTGGCGCCGAGCAGGGCGGCGGCGACGGCGAGAATGCCGGAGCCGCAGCCAAAGTCGATGGCGGTTTTGCCCGCCGGGGGGTGGCCATCCAGCCACTTCAGGCAGAGCCAGGTGGTGGGGTGGGTGCCGGTGCCAAAGGCGAGGCCTGGGTCGAGCATGACATTGACGGCTCCATCTGCCTCTGGTGTATGCCAGCTGGGGCAGATCCAGAGCCGTTCGCCGCAACGGATCGGTTTGAAATTTTCCATCCAGGCACGTTCCCAGTTTTTATCCTCGAGTGGATCGACGTGCAGGTGGTGGATGGCGTCGCTGCCGAGCTGTTGCTGAAGCTGCTCAATGACCGCCTCCATATCCCAATCAGATTCAAACAGTCCTACTACCCGAGTGCTGTTCCAGAGTGGTGTTTCGCCAGGGTCAGGTTCGAAGATCGGCTGGTCTTTGGCATCTTCAAAGGTGACGGCGGCGGCGCCCAATTCGCTCAGCAGGTCGCTGACCTGTTCAGCCTGTTCGGGAATGGTATCAAGTTTGAGTTGTAGCCAGGGCATAGTGATGTCTGTTTGGGGGTGAGAGAGGCAAGGGGCGTTGAGGCCCCCTGCAGAATTACTTCATGCCCAGCTTTTTTTCCAGGTAGTGGATGCTGGTGCCGCCCGCTATGAAGGCGGCGTCACGCACCATGCGCCGGTGTAGTGGTGTATTGGTCTTAATGCCTTCAATGATCAGCTCGTCCAGGGCGGTGGCGATGCGGGCCAGGGCCGAGGCGCGGGTATCACCATGGGCGATCAGCTTGCCAATCATGGAATCGTAGTAGGGCGGCACGGTGTAACCGCTGTAAATGTGCGAGTCAACACGGATGCCGGGGCCACCCGGCGCATGGTAGACGCCGATAGTGCCGGGGCAGGGCATAAAGGTGTCCGGGTCTTCGGCGTTGATACGACACTCGATGGCGTGGCCATTGATTTTGATATCGCTCTGTTGATAGGAGAGCCTCTCGCCTGCGGCGACACGGATCTGCTCTTTTACCAGATCAACGCCGGTGATTAACTCGGTGACCGGGTGCTCCACTTGCAGGCGGGTATTCATCTCGATGAAGTAGAACTCACCGTTTTCATAGAGGAATTCAAAGGTGCCAGCGCCACGATAGTTGATTCTGCGGCAGGCCTCGGCACACACCTCGCCCATACGGGCGCGCTGTTCTTCTGTGATGCCGGGGGCAGGTGCCTCTTCGATTACCTTTTGGTGACGGCGTTGCATGGAGCAGTCACGTTCGCCCAGATAGATGGCGTTGCCGTGGGTATCGGCCAGCATCTGAAACTCGATATGACGCGGGTTTTCGAGGTATTTCTCCATATAAACAGTACTGTTGCCAAAGGCGTTGCCCGCCTCGACCTTGGTCATGGCGATGGCGTTGAGTAGTGCCGCTTCACTGTGGACCACGCGCATGCCGCGACCACCACCGCCGCCGGCAGCCTTGATGATCACCGGGTAGCCGATCTCCTGCGCGATGCGCAGGGTTGCGTCGTCATCGTCGTCGAGTGGGCCGCCGGAGCCGGGCACGCAGGGCACGCCGCTGGCCTTCATCGCCTCAATCGCGGAGATTTTGTCGCCCATCAGGCGGATCGTTTCGGGGCGCGGGCCGATGAAGACAAAACCACTCTCTTCGACACGTTCGGCAAAGTCGGCATTTTCCGAGAGGAAGCCGTAACCGGGATGGATGGCGACGGCGTCGGTGACCTCGGCGGCGCTGATCAGGGCCGGAATGTTGAGGTAGCTCAGGGCTGAGGATGCAGGCCCGATGCAGACCGACTCATCCGCCAGTCGTACATGTTTCAGGTCGCGGTCGGCGCTGGAGTGTACGGCAACGGTCTTGATGCCCATTTCCCGACAGGCACGCAGGATACGCAGTGCAATTTCGCCGCGATTGGCGATAACAATTTTTTCGAACATAAATCCAGTTATTCCCTGATGGCTTATTCGATCACAAAGAGCGGCTGGCCGAATTCAACGGGCTGGCCGTTTTCCACCAGGACGGCGCTGATTTTGCCAGACTTGTCGGCTTCGATCTGATTTAGCATCTTCATCGCCTCAATGATGCAGAGGGTGTCGCCGACATTGACCTGTTGGCCGATATCAACAAACTCCTTGGTGCCCGGCGATGCGGCGCGGTAGAAGGTGCCGACCATTGGTGAGGTGACGGTGTGGCCCCTGGCGACGGCTGTTTCTGCTGCGGTTGCGGCAGGTGCTGGCGCGGCAATTGCCGGCATTGCAGCGGGCATGGCCATGTTGTGTGCCATGGACATCATCTGCATGGCGGCTTGGCCAGTGGGGTAGCGACTGATGCGGACTGACTCTTCACCTTCGTGAATCTCGATCTCGGCAATGCCGGAATCTTCCAGAAGTTCAATCAGTTTTTTGACTTTGCGAATATCCATTTTTGATGTTTTAACCGTTGTCATGAGTGTTTGGATAAATGATTAATTGCTGCCAGTAAAGCCAGGTTGTAGCCCTGGGCCCCTAAGCCGCTGATGGTGCCGACCGCAATATCTGAAAAGTAGGAGTGGCGACGGAACGCTTCGCGGGCATAAATGTTTGATAAATGGATCTCGATAAACGGGATCGCTACTGCGCTCAGGGCGTCGCGTATGGCGACGCTGGTATGGGTAAAGGCGGCCGGATTGATGATAATGAAATCGATCTTCTGCACGGCGGCATCTTGAATGTGGTTCACCAGATCGTGTTCGGCGTTGCTCTGGAAGCAACTTAGTTCATGGCCAGCTTGGCGGGCGTTCTCTTGAAGCTGCTGTTCAATGTCGACCAAGCGAGTGGCACCATAGTGCGTAGGTTCGCGGCTGCCCAGCAGGTTGAGATTGGGACCATTGAGCAGCAGAAACTTGGCCATGAAACTCCTCAGTGTGAACAGGGTCTGGATTGAATCATGTGGATGAGTTGCACTGTGTATTGACCGAGCATCGACCCATCCCGTCGAGTGTGGCGATTTTGTCACGTGCGGGCCATTTTTGTCCAGTTTTTGTCTGAAGTTGCGGCGAACTTGTAGTAATTCACCCGCAACATCTCTGGCGATTGCGTGGCAGAACAGCGGCTCAGAGCAATTTTTTGATCTCGGTTTCCAGGGTGTCATGAGGCACTTCGCCGTAGCGGACATAGGCGATATTTCCAAGCTGATCGACAATAACGGTGTAGGGCAGAATGCCCAGGTCGTTGCCCAGTTTTTCGGCAACCTCAACCGCTTCGTCTCCCAGCAGTATCGGGTAGTTGATGCCGGACTCTTTGATGTAGTCGCTCACCGCCTCTCGGTTATCCAGGGCGATACCTATGATTTGCAGCCCCTGGTTGCCATAGGCTGTCTGAAGCTTGATCAGGTCTGGGATCTCCCGTTTGCAGGGGGGGCACCAGGTGGCCCAGAAGTTGATCACCCGGACCTTACCCTGCCACTGGTTGATATCCTCGCGTACGCTATCCATGCCCAGCAGGCTGAACTGGGGCATGGCTGAGCCGATCAACGACTGGGTGGCGGCAGAGGGGGCGGGGGGCTGGCGCAGTAGTTTGATGGCGTAGTTGCCTATCACCGCGCCCAGCACGAAGAGCACAAGCGAGCCGCCTATTATTAGTTTTTTGTTCATAATCGTTCCGATCAGTTGAGTGCAGTGGCGGCCAGAGTATTGAACTGTTCAGGTCCAAGGAAACCGACTAGGCGGTATTGTGACAGCTCTTCCCCGGCGGGATTGAAGAACAGTATTGAGGGTGGGCCAAAGAGGCCAAATTTTTTGAGCAGTGCCTGATCCTGCTCATCGTTGGCGGTGACATCGGCCTGTAGCAGCACGACGTCGCGCAGGGTGTTCTGTACCGTGGAGTTGGAGAAGGTCTTTCTCTCCATCTCTTTGCAGGAGATGCACCAGTCGGCGTAGAAGTCGAGCATTACCGATTTGCCTTGGCTGTTGGCAAGGGTAAGCGCTTGTTGCAGACCCTCGACCCCCTTGATTTGATTAAAGGCGAGCCCGTGTTGTTCAGCGGCAGCGGCGTTACTGCTGCGCAGGCCATCGAGTGGTCGCAGCGGGTCGCTGCCGCCAGAGAGGGTACCAATCAGCAGCATGCTGCCGTAGACCAGCATGACAATGCCGAGCCCCTTCCGGAGTTTGCGCCAGCCGCCAGCCTCGGGTTGGAGATGCTCCAGTGCGCCCAGATAGATGGCGCAGACCACCAGCAGCACGCCCCACAGCGCCAGGGTAATCGCTGCTGGAATGATACGTTCCAGCATCCAGATGGCCACTGCCAGCAGCAGCACGCCAAACACCGCCTTGACGCTGTTCATCCATTTGCCGGCACGTGGCAGCAGTTTGCCCGCCGAGGTGCCGATGGCTAGCAGCGGCAGTCCCATGCCAAGGCTGAGGGCAAAGAGGGCTGCGCCACCGAGCACTGCGTCGCCGCTCTGGCCGATGTAGATCAGCGCCCCGGCCAAGGGGGCTGCCATGCAGGGGCCGACGATCAAGGCCGAGAGCAGCCCCATGATGGCCGCACCAATGAAGGTGCCGCCCTGCTGTTTGTTGCTCACCTGGGTGAGGCGGCTCTGGATTGCTTGCGGCATCTGTAATTCATAGAAGCCAAACATCGAGAGTGCCAGCAATACAAAGAGGGCGCTGAAGCTGCCCAGAATCCATGGGTTTTGGAAGAGCGCCTGGAGGTTGCTGCCAAACAGACCGGCGAGGATGCCCGCCGCGGTGTAGGTCGCCGCCATCGCTAGCACATAAGTGAGCGAGAGCCAGAAGGCACGACGGGTGGTGATGGCGCTGCCTTGACCGGCGATGATGCTGGAGAGGATCGGCACCATCGGGAAGACACAGGGGGTAAAGCAGAGCAGCAGCCCCAGACCAAAAAAGCTCAACATGCTTAACAATAAACTGTTTTCCGCCAAACCGCGGGCATAGCGGTCTTGGTCGGTAAAGGGAGTGGCTGTTGTGGCGGCGGGGGGGCTGCTGCTGACAGTGGTCGCTTCTGGCAGGCTTAACAGTAGCTCCTGCGTCATCGGTGGATAACAGAAACCGGCCTCGGCACACCCTTGGGAAGTAGCCGTCAGGGTGATGTCGATGGCGGCCATGTTCTCCCGGTTGAGTGGCAGTAACACGGTTACCTCATGGTAGTAGACCTCCATCAGGCCAAAGTTCTCGTCGTGTTTCTCTTTACCCTTGGGCAGGCTGGCCTCGCCTAAGCTGATGCCGAGTGTCTCGTTGAGTGCAAACTTGAATTTGTCGCGGTAGAGATAGTAACCGTCAGCGATATTCCAGGTGATCGCCAGCTGGTGGGCGTTGACAGCCTCAGCGCTGAGGATAAAGACCTGCTCCGGCGGCAGAAACTGTTCCTGATTGCCACCGATCCCGAGTTGCTGACCAAGGGATGAAAACATGCCCGAGATGCCTTTCTCTTGCGGTTGGCTGATACTCAGGGCGGACGGGTCTTCGGCCTGGGCCTGCAGGGGCAGCATACTGGCGATCAGGCTCATTGCCAGGGCGATGGGGCTGAGCAGGCGTGAGTAGGACTTCATGGTTGGTATCATCACTCTATTTGTTCTTGATTGATCTGTTTCAGATTGGCGTCGATCCAGCTCAGATAGGCTGGTAGCCCGGTGGTCAGTGGGACTGCGATGACCTCTGGAAGTTCATAGGGGTGTAGCGCCAGGAGCGCCTGCTCCAAGGCCGCGTAACACTCTGTCCGTGTTTTGATGATCAGCAGTAGTTCGCTGCTCTGTTCGATCTGCCCCTGCCATTGGTAGACGGACTCAATGCCGGGCACAATGTTGACACACGCCGCCAACCCCTGTTCCACCAGTGCGGTGGCGATGGTGCGGGCGCTGGATATGTCTGGGCAGGTGCTGAGGATGATCTGATGGTTTGTGGTCATGGTCGGGCACGATACCGGAACCGGCCCGACAGGGCAAAGGGGGCTAGTATACTGGCTCAGTTGTCCCCACCTATGGGTGGCAGGCCCTTTCCAAAACAAGGTGGTATTCATGTTCTCTTTCCGGCTGTTACTGGCGCTGTTTTTTCTTATCCCATTGATTGAGATCTACCTGCTGATCAAAGTGGGGGGGCTGATCGGTGCTGTGCCCACGGTCTTTCTTGTGGTTTTTACCGCTGTGCTTGGTGTCGCGCTGTTGCGCCAGCAGGGATTTGCCACGCTGAGGCGGGTACAGACGATGTTGGCGCGTGGCGAGATCCCCGCCATTGAGGTGATGGAAGGCGCGGTGCTGCTTGTTGGTGGTGTACTGCTGCTGACGCCCGGTTTTTTTACCGATGCCATTGGCTTCCTCTGTTTGATCCCGGCGCTACGACGCAAGCTGATTATCTGGGCCATGCGTCGTGGTGTTGTGGCGACCACGGGTATGGGGGGTGGTCCAGCATCCGGTGACCATGGGCCGCGCACCCTGAATGGGGAGTATTGGAAGGATGATGAGCGGCGCTGACGCCCTCTTTCAAAGCAATATTGGCCGATTTTCTGAACTCTCCTTGACTCTAGGCTTTTAGTCCCTATTATTACTGGCACTCTTGGGTGGTGAGTGCTAATTGTGCCGCAGCCATCCTTGATTTATGTATAACCCTTTGATTAATGGAGCTTAAAGATGAATATTCGTCCCTTGCACGACCGTGTTGTGGTTCGCCGGATGGAAGAAGAGCGCACTTCAGCGGGCGGCATTTTCATTCCTGACTCTGCCGCCGAGAAGCCAGTGCGTGGCGAAGTGATTGCTGCCGGTAACGGCAAGATTCTGGAAAATGGTGACAAACGTCCGCTGGATGTAAAGGTGGGCGACCAGGTGCTGTTTGGCAAATATGCCGGCACTGAGATCAAAGTTGAGGGTGAAATACTGCTGGTCATGCGTGAAGACGACATTGTGGCGGTTATTGACGCCAAGTAAGTCGCGTCGCAGCAATATACCCAACATTTATTATAGAGGAATAAGACATGTCAGCAAAAGACGTAAAATTTGGCGCCGATGCCCGCAGCCGTATGGTAGCTGGAGTCAACATCCTGGCTAACGCCGTTAAGGTTACCCTGGGTCCTAAGGGTCGTAATGTGGTTCTGGAAAAGAGCTTTGGCGCGCCGACCATCACTAAGGATGGTGTTTCAGTTGCTAAAGAGATCGATCTGGAAGATCGTTTTGAAAACATGGGCGCGCAGATGGTGAAAGAGGTCTCTTCCCAGACCTCCGATATCGCCGGTGATGGCACCACCACTGCCACCGTTCTGGCCCAGTCGATTCTGGCCGAGGGCATGAAGGCGGTTGCTGCCGGTATGAACCCAATGGATCTGAAACGCGGTATCGACAAGGCGGTGATTGCTGCCGTTGCCGAGCTGAAAAAGATCTCCCAGCCGTGTGCCGATACCAAGTCGATCGCTCAGGTAGGCACCATCTCCGCCAACTCCGATGACGAGATAGGCACCATCATCGCCAATGCGATGGAAAAAGTGGGTAAAGAGGGTGTTATCACCGTCGAAGAGGGGACTGGCCTGGCCAACGAACTGGACGTGGTGGAAGGCATGCAGTTTGATCGCGGCTACCTCTCCCCTTACTTCATCAACAACCAGGAGAGCATGTCTGCTGATCTGGAAGCGCCTTACATCCTGATCTACGACAAGAAGGTCTCCAACATCCGCGAAATGTTGCCAGTGCTGGAGGCCGTTGCCAAGTCCGGCAAGCCACTGCTGATCGTCGCTGAAGATGTGGAAGGCGAAGCGTTGGCGACACTGGTCGTCAACACCATTCGTGGCATCGTTAAGGTCTGTGCTGTTAAGGCGCCAGGCTTTGGTGATCGTCGTAAGGCGATGTTGCAGGATATCGCCGTACTCACTGGTGGTCAGGTGATCTCTGAAGAGGTTGGTCTGTCACTGGAGAAGGTGACTCTGGAAGATCTGGGGACTGCCAAACGTGTACAGATCAGCAAAGAAAACACCATTATTATCGACGGTGCTGGCTCTGCTGATGAGATCAAGGCCCGTGTTGCTCAAGTCCGCGCCCAGATCGAAACCACTACCTCTGACTACGACCGTGAAAAGCTGCAAGAGCGTGTTGCCAAGCTGGCCGGTGGTGTTGCCGTCATCAAGGTGGGCGCGACCACTGAGATGGAGATGAAAGAGAAGAAGGCCCGTGTTGAAGATGCCCTGCATGCAACCCGTGCGGCGGTGGAAGAGGGTGTGGTGCCTGGCGGTGGTGTGGCGCTGATCCGTGCGATTGACGCACTTAAGGATCTGAAGGGCGACAACCATGATCAGGACGTTGGTATCAGCATTGCCCGACGCGCCATGGAAGAGCCGATGCGTCAGATCGTGATCAATGCCGGTGATGAGGCCTCTGTGGTGGTTAACAAGGTGCGTGAAGGTAAAGGCTCCTTCGGTTACAACGCGGCTACTGGCGAGTATGGCGACATGCTGGCGATGGGTATCCTGGATCCAACCAAGGTGACCCGTTCAGCGTTACAGAATGCGGCCTCTGTTGCTGGTTTGATGATCACCACTGAAGCGATGGTGGCCGACAAACCACAGCCCGCCAGTGGTGGTGGAATGCCTGATATGGGCGGCATGGGTGGTATGGGCGGCATGATGTAATCAGCCGCACTGGTGCAGCCTAAATAAAGAGCCCCGTCATTCATGAGAGTGACGGGGCTTTTTGTTGTCTGCGTGATGCCAGATTAATCGGATAGTTTGTAGTTGGCGGCACTGCTGCCGGCACTGCTGGTCGGTTTGGGTGCTGCCTCATCACCGGCCAGGCTTAATCCTCCAGCGCTGCCAGGTGTCGCCTGACTACCCTTCTCTTCCAGATTGATGCGTAGCCGCAGATTATTGGGTGAGTCGGCGTTGCGTAGCGCCTCTTCCAGGGTGATGCGGCCATCCTTGTAGAGGTAGTAGAGTGCCGCGTCGAAGGTGCGCATGCCGATGTTTTCTGATTTCGACATCACCTCTTTGATGGCGGTGATCTCGCCCTTGAGGATCAGGTCGCAGACCAGCGGGGTGCCGAGCAGTACCTCGATGGCGGCGGCGCGTTTGCCGTCGACGGTGGGCACCAGGCGTTGCGAGACAAAGCCGCGCAGATTAAGCGACAGGTCGAGCATCAGCTGTTTGTGGCGCTCCTCGGGGAAGAAGTTGATGATGCGGTCGAGCGCCTGGTTGGCGTTGTTGGCGTGCAGTGTCGAGATGGCCAGATGGCCGGTCTCGGCAAAGGCCATGGCGTGCTCCATGGTCTCGCGGTCACGGATCTCACCGATGAGGATGACGTCGGGGGCCTGACGCAGGGTGTTTTTCAACGCATCCTCCCAGCTCAGGGTGTCGACGCCCACCTCACGCTGATTGACGATCGACTTTTTGTGTTTATGCACAAACTCGATTGGGTCCTCGATGGTGATGATGTGACCAGCGCTGTTGGTGTTGCGATAGTCGATCAACGCCGCCAGTGAGGTCGATTTGCCCGAACCGGTGCCGCCGACAAACAGCACCAGGCCGCGTTTCTGCATCACCAGTTTGGTGAGTATCTCGGGCAGACCAAGGCTCTGCCAGCTGGGGATGTCCGTCTTGATGGCGCGGATCACCATGCCGACCTGGTTGCGTTGTTTGAAAACATTGATACGGAAGCGCCCCACCCCCGGTTCAGAGATGGCCATGTTGCATTCAGGGCGATCCTTGAAGGCGAGTTTTTGCTCATCATCCATAATCAGATTGGCAATCTCTTGTACCCGCCCCGGTGGCAACGGTGTCGCTTCCAGTGGCGTCAGCTGCCCCTGAATCTTGGCGCTGGCGGGCGCCCCGGTGGTGAGGTAGAGGTCAGAGGCATCTTTCATGACCATTATTTTTAGATAGTCTTTGAGTTCCATGCTCGATAAAGGCCTCTGTTGGTGAGTTTGTGGTTTGTTCCCAGATATCGGCGAGGCTAGGATCAACTTGAGAAGTGCTATGATTTTGAAACAGATCACGAAGGGCAGAATTCAAATGCAGAACAACCAGGATGGTACGGTTATAGAACTCTCGGATGCAGTGCTGGAGCAACTTCCCGAGCTGTTGCGCAATGCTGTTCAGGGGCAGTGGCGTGATTTTGCCCTGAGCGCCCATAAGCAGGGCATAGCGATTAGCGACAACGATAAGTTCCTGACAGTGCTGGCGCGGGTCTGGGCCAGCAGTGATTTTGTCGCCAAGGCCTGCCTCCGCTATCCGGCCATGCTGGTGGAGCTGCTGCAGAGTGGTGATCTGATGAACAGCTACGCGCCGCAGCGCCAGCGTGAGGCGCTGTTGCCAACGCTGGCAGGGATCAGGATCAATGACGATGCGGGCTTGGGCGCAGTGTTGCGCCACTACCGACGCCGCGAGATGGTGCGCATCGCTTGGCGTGACATCGCCGGTTGGGCGCCGCTGGCGGAGAGTTTGTCTGACCTCTCGGCGCTGGCCAGTGCCTGTGTTGATGTGGCGCTGGAGCAGCTGCACCGCTGGCAGAGCCAGGAACGCGGCATGCCGCACGGCGAGCAGAGCGGCGCACCGCAATCCATGGTGGTGCTGGGCATGGGCAAGCTTGGTGCCGACGAACTCAACTTCTCCTCCGACATCGACCTGATCTTTGCCTACCCGGAAGAGGGCGAGACCGATGGCGCGCACCCCCTGAGCAATGGCGAATATTTTCTGCGGCTCGGGCGGCGCTTGATCAGTGTCATCAACCAGCCTACTGCTGAGGGTTTTGTCTTCCGTGTTGACATGCGCCTGCGCCCCTTTGGCGAGGCGGGGCCGCTGGCGATCAGCTTCGACGCCATGGAGAATTACTACCAGGTCCATGGTCGCGAATGGGAACGTTACGCCATGATCAAGGCGGGGGTGGTGGCCGGTGATCGATCTGCCGGTGTCGAGTTGTTACAGCGGCTGCGCCCCTTTATCTATCGCCGCTATCTCGACTACGGTGTGTTTGAATCGCTGCGCGAGATGAAGGCGATGATCAGCCGTGAAGTGCAACGTAAGGGCATCCAGGGTAACGTCAAACTCGGCCCCGGCGGCATCCGCGAGGTGGAGTTTATTGGCCAGACCTATCAGCTGATCCATGGCGGCCGTAATCCGCGCCTGCAGATTAGACCGATCCAGCCGGTGCTGAATGTCATCGCCGACGAACAGTATCTGCCGCAGTATGTCGTCACCGCCCTGCAGTCGGCCTACATATTCTTGCGCAACACTGAAAACAGGATTCAATCAATCGCCGATCAGCAGACCCATGAACTGCCCAGTAGCGAGATCGATCGTCAGCGGCTGGTGCTGGCGATGGGGTATCAGAACTGGAACGATTTTGAATCTGACCTGCATAAACACATGGGTACGGTTCATAGCCATTTTGAACAGATATTCACCGCGCCGCAACGTGATCAGGCCGCTACGCAGGGTTCGGTATTTGACGGCGTCTGGTCCGCTGCCGAGACCACCGAGGCTGCGGCCGCCACATTGACAGAGCAGGGCTATGAGCAGCCCGAAGAGGCGCTGCGGCTGCTGGAGCGGCTGCGCGAAGGGTCTGCTTATAAGAGTATGTCGGCCCGTGGCAAGGAGCGTATGGACCGGCTGATGCCGCTGTTGTTGGGGGCGGTAGCCGCCACGCAACAGCCCACGGTAGTGCTGGCGCGGCTGATCCCGTTGATCGAGGCAATTTTGCGCCGCACCGCCTACCTGGCGCTGCTGGTGGAGAACCCCATGGCGCTGTCGCAGCTGGTGCGGCTCTGTGCCGCCAGCCCCTGGGTGGCGGCGCAGCTGGCACGCCATCCACTGCTGCTTGATGAGCTGCTTGACCCACGTACCCTCTACTCGCCGCCAATCCGAGCAGATCTTGAAGCCGAGCTGCAACGGATGCTCGACCATGCCGGTGACGATCAAGAGCAGCAGATGGAGCTGCTGCGCCGTTTCAAGCTGACCAACGTGCTGCGTGTTGCCGCCTCTGATGTGATGGAGGTCTATCCGCTGATGGTGATCTCCGACCATCTCACCGAGGTGGCGGAGGTGGTGGTGAATGCAGTGGTACGACTCGCCTACGCCTATTCGGTGGCTAAATATGGGCAGCCGCACTGCACGGTGGCCGGACATGGCCACGAGCCCGGCTTTATTGTTATCGCCTATGGCAAGCTCGGTGGCATTGAGCTGGGCTATAGCTCGGACCTTGATCTGGTCTTTATTCACGGTAGTCGTGGCGATGTGCAGGTCACTACCGGTGCGTCAGCGGTTGACAATAGTCTCTTTTTTGCCCGCCTTGGCCAGCGCATCATTCACATGATGACCGCTCGCACCCCCTCCGGCATGCTCTACGAGACCGATGCGCGG
>JAYWDX010000098.1:0-5744 GCA_043779675.1 Tenderia sp. (SeqCode) | reverse complement strand
TTGTTTAAAATCCCCTTGCGGGGTCGAGTATGAATTTTGAAGAATTTATGTCGATTGGGGAATAGGGGCTTTTCCGCGATAGCGGCTTCGTCCAACCCTGCGCTCAAGCGGGACTGCGCAAAAGCGCGCAGCCCCTTAGCCCCACGTTAGGCTATACACAATGAAACGTTTTTTTGCGAAAAAATCTACTGATTGGGAAAAATTCCTAGGTATGAAAATATCATCTAAGCAAAAAGCAATAGACAAGGAAATGCAAGATCAAATTAATGAAAATGGCATTTATACAA
Source organism: Tenderia sp. (SeqCode) (assembly GCA_043779675.1). Classification (GTDB taxonomy): domain Bacteria; phylum Pseudomonadota; class Gammaproteobacteria; order Tenderiales; family Tenderiaceae; genus JAKFXL01. The sequence continues at coordinate 5,457 of JAYWDX010000098.1, read as the reverse complement.
TTTTTGACAAATCAAACTCAAAAGAAGAAGTGACAAAAAGGCTCAGCGAAAGAAGAAATGAAAACTGGAAAAGGGCGGGAATAATAATCGCTGGAGTTGGCGCCCTTATAGCAATAGCAAAACTTTTTTTGGGCATTTAACCAAGGAGAAAACAAATGAACCAGTTTATATTTTCAGCATTTGTTGTTTGCATAACATTATCAGCAGATGCACATGCTTGGGGTGGGCTTCAATCACAAGAAGTTAGCGGGTTTAGCCGTTACTGCACCTACAGTGACGGAGGTGTGCTGACAGTAGGTAGCACAGACCTATGCCCGATCAATAATTCCGGTTCAGAAAACAATGGCTCTCCGACCATTAATATTGAAAACAGAAATATTGGCTTTGGCTCGCTCACAGGTCAAAGGGTAAATGGCTTTAGCCGCTATTGTTCATATTCTGATGGTGCAGTATTAACAGTCGGCAGCACCGACCTATGCCCTATTACGGATAAATGAAATTGGCTGTGATCTCGCCAAGCCTAACCCTGCATTCGAGAGGGACTGCGCAAAAGCGCGCAACCCGGTAAGGCGCACTAAGTAGGGCGCAATAACCAACGGGCATTGCGCCGCATGTGCCACCATCCGGTGCAATGCGGCTGCCGCCTTATTGCACCCTACTCCTGCCCCCACATTCCAGCGCATACATCAACACGGCAAGACAATGAAATGAAACGCACCCTGCAATAACTATCTGCATCGGCTATTTAGCATCAATGATGAATAGGGGCAGGCGTACCTGCCCCGCTGATTTGAATGGTTACAGGAAGGAGTCTTTATTGGATGCCTTGGTCTGGGCATCCTGTTTGGTGATTACCCCCTGGCGTACCAGCTCGGACAGACACTGATCGAGCGTCTGCATACCCAGCCCTTGGCCGGTCTGGATGGCGGAGTACATCTGCGGCACCTTGTTTTCACGAATCAGGTTACGAATTGCCGGAGTGCCGACCATGATCTCGTGCGCGGCCACACGGCCACCACCGACACGTTTCAGCAGTGTTTGTGAGATGACCGAACGCAACGACTCCGACAACATCGAACGCACCATATCTTTTTCGGCGGCGGGAAAGACGTCGATGATACGGTCGATGGTCTTGGCAGCGGAGCTGGTGTGCAGCGTACCAAACACCAGATGGCCAGTCTCGGCAGCGGTGAGCGCTAGCCGGATGGTCTCCGGGTCACGCATCTCGCCCACCAGGATGATGTCCGGATCTTCACGCAGCGCCGAACGCAACGACGCGCTAAAACTGAGTGTATCGCGATGCACCTCACGCTGGTTGATGAGACATTTTTTACTCTGATGTACAAACTCGATCGGGTCTTCGATGGTGAGGATATGGCCAAACTCGGTATTGTTTTTGTAATCGACCATTGCCGCCAGGGTGGTTGATTTACCGGAACCGGTCGGCCCCGTCACCAATACCAGACCCCGTGGGTTGTTGGCGATATCTTTAAAGACCGACGGACACTTGAGTTCTTCCAATGAGAGGATGTTGGAGGGAATGGTACGAAAAACACCACCAACACCACGGTTATGGTTGAAGACGTTGACACGAAAACGGGCCAGCCCCGGAATCTCAAACGAGAAATCGGTCTCATAAAACTCTTCAAAATCCTTGCGCTGACGGTCGTTCATGATGTCGTAGAGCATGCCGTGTACGGCCTTGTTCTCCATCGGCGGCACGTTGATACGGCGGATGTCGCCATCCACACGAATCATCGGCGGCAGGCCTGCGGACAGATGCAGATCCGACGCAGCATTTTTGACACTAAAAGCCAACAGTTCGGCTATATCCATGGTGCTCCCCTAGTCAATTTAATCCTAAAATGGCGCTGCCGCTCTGCTCAAGCCGAGGCAGCAACCCCTACTAATCCCTAGCGATAACGGCAAAAAGGCCCACTTCTTAATGTGGCTGCTACAATAGCCCGCTCTGCGCAACTGGGCAATTGTAATGGAAAACATCGCTACCCGACTGGAACAGGTACGGCAACGCATACGCCAAGCCGAGGCGCGCTTTGGCGGCCCCGCCAACAGCGTCAGCCTGCTGGCCGTGAGCAAAAGCTGGCCGGCGCAGTCGCTGCTGGATGCCGCCGCCGCAGGACAGCGCGCCTTTGGCGAAAACTATCTGCAAGAGGCGCTTGCCAAGATTGCAGCGCTCCACAACAGCGAGTTCGAATGGCACTACATCGGCACGATTCAATCCAACAAGTGTCGCGACATCGCCAGCCACTTTGATTGGGTCCACAGTGTTGACCGGCTCAAGATCGCCTATCGTCTTAGTGAACAACGCCCTGCGCAGCTGCCACCACTCAACATCTGCCTGCAGATCAACATCAGCAATGAAGCGAGCAAATCTGGCATTGCGGTGGCCGAGGCGCTGGCGGTGGCCAAAGAGGTGGCCACCCTGCCACGGCTGTGCCTGCGCGGCCTGATGGCGATCCCGCAGGCCGCCACTGAGCTTGAACAGCAGCGACGAGTGTTCCGCCAGATGCACGAGCTGCAAACAGCGTTAATCAGCAGCGGCATTGCCCTTGATACACTCTCTATGGGCATGTCTGACGATCTGGAGGCTGCCATCGCCGAAGGGGCAACCCTGGTGCGTATCGGCAGCGCCATCTTTGGTCCGCGCAACTACAGCCATTAAAAGTGAGCGCTGGACTTTTACTTGCGGCTCCATTCATCATGGCCAGCTAAAATCTTCACCACAGGATTAGACAATGAACTCACTCAACATCAGCTTTATCGGGGCCGGCAACATGGCCCGCAGCCTGATCAACGGCTTGCTTGCCGATGGCCGCGACCCCGCTACGATCTGGATCTCTGACCGCAATGATGATCAGCGCCTACAGCTAGAGCAACAGTTCCAACTCCACGCCACCGCCTCTAATATTGAAGCCGCCAATAACAGCGACATTGTGATCCTGGCGGTGAAACCACAGGTGATGCAGGAGGTGTGCATAGAACTGCGTGATTCAGTACAGCAGAAAAAACCACTGCTGATCTCCATCGCCGCCGGCATCCGCGAAGAGGATATCAACCGCTGGCTGGGGGGCGATGTCGCCATCGTCCGCGCTATGCCCAATACCCCGGCGCTGATCCAGACCGGCGCCACCGCACTCTATGCCAACAAGCAGGTATCAGCGGCACAGCGCAACAGCGCCGAGACTATCCTGCGGGCCGTGGGGCTGACGCTATGGATAAAGGATGAAGTGATGATGCATGCGGTAACTGCCCTCTCCGGCAGTGGTCCCGCTTACTTTTTCCTCTTTATCGAGGCGATGGAAGAGGCCGCCCGCAACCTCGGTCTCACCGATGAGACCGCCCGTCTGCTGGCACTGCAAACCGCCTTTGGCGCCACCAAGATGGCGCTGGAGAGCGACGAAAATTGCGCCACCCTGCGCCAGCGTGTCACCTCACCGGGCGGCACCACCGAACAGGCGATCCGCGCCTTTGAAGCCGGCGGCCTGCGGCAGCTGGTAGCCACAGCACTAAACGCCGCCGCCAACCGTTCCAATGAACTGGCAGAGGAACTGGGGGCGCAGCAGTAAGATGAACAACTACCTCTCTTCCGCCGCTGCGTTTCTGATCGAGACCGTGTTTGGCATCTACATGATGCTGGTATTGGCACGTCTGCTGCTGCAACTAGTACGTGCCGATTTCTACAACCCGGCCTGCCAGTTTCTCGTCAAGTCCACCAATCCACTGCTCAAACCGCTACGGCGCATCATTCCGGGGCTGATGGGTATCGACATGGCGGCGGTAGTGCTGCTGCTGGTGCTACAGATGCTCAAGCTCTTCCTGATGGCGCTGGCGGCGGGCATGAGCCTGTCGTTTGCCGGGCTGCTGGTGACGTCAGTGGGCGAGCTGATTGCGATGGTCCTCAATCTCTACATGGTCTCAATCCTGATCCAGATCGTGCTGAGCTGGGTGGGGCAGGGCAATTACAATCCACTGACATCGCTGCTCTACGCGCTCAATGAGCCGGTGATGCGGCCAGCGCGGCGGATTCTGCCGCCGATGTCGGGCATCGACCTGTCACCGATCCTGGTCTTCCTGGCGATCGGCCTGATCAAGATCCTGGTGGTAAGCCCCATTATCAATCTGGGTGGCAGCTTGGCGTGAACCTGCCGTGAGCTTTTACGAATGGCGTCAACAGACCCTCATCCTTCACATCCAACCTCGGGCCAGCCGTGAGGGCCTGCCCCAGAGCCTGCCCCGCGAAGCGTTTTGGGTACGCAGTGCTTTGCCCCACGAAGTGCTTTGGGCATGAACTGGTTGGCCCACATGGTGATCGGCTCAAGGTGCGCGTCACTGCGCCACCCGTCTACGGCAAGGCCAACGAACATCTGATCCGTTTTCTTGCCAAGCGCTTTGCCGTGGCCAAATCACAGCTCACCCTGCTCAGCGGCGAAAGCGGCCGCGACAAACGCATCAGCATCACCAACCCCACCCAACTGCCACCGTTTATCGTCCCGCCCCTACCGCACAAACAGCCGCTTTAGATTCTGCTAAAGACCCTCGCCGCTACGTCCGATAGAGGGTGTGACGCTCGGATATTCATAACGGGCAGCTTGGCTTGCCGCCGCTGCCTGCTCATCAAAAGCCAGACAACCATGGAAAGCGCAGGAGCTATGGAGGAAGACATTTTCAAACAGCAGATGAGGGCCTTCGACCGTTGGAAGGCTGAACTCATCCAGGTGATACAGGACTATCACCACTGGTTGGAGAGCCAGCAACAGGGCAGCGCCGAGATCGATGTGCGGTTATTTGATGTGATCGAGTCACTCAAATCGGACCGCCTCACCATCGCCTTTGTTGCCGAATTTTCGCGTGGTAAAACCGAACTGATCAACGCCATCTTTTTCTCGGATTACAAACGTCGGCTGTTGCCATCAGAGGCGGGACGCACCACCATGTGCCCCACCGAACTCTTCTATGACCACGAAGAGGAGTCAGCCTATATCCGCATGCTGCCGATCGAAACACGCCTCAGTGACAAGAGCATCTCCGAACTGAAAAAAGAGAAGGATCAGTGGCAGACCATCCATCTCGATGTCAACTCCCCGGACCAGATGGTGGAGGCGATGAAAGAGGTGGTCAAAACCAAAATGGTGCCGTTGCAGATGGCTGCCGATCTGGGCCTCTACGACATGGATGAGCTGCCGAGACGACGTAAAAACGATTCGCCACCACCTACCGAGATCGAGGTGCCGCAGTGGCGCCATGCCATGATCAGCTTCCCCCACCCGCTGTTGCAGCAGGGGCTGGCGATTCTCGACACACCGGGACTCAACGCCCTCGGGACTGAGCCAGAACTGACCCTCAACATGTTACCCAACGCCCACGCCGTACTTTTTGTGCTGGCGGCGGATACCGGTGTCACCCGCAGCGATCTGGACGTCTGGGAGTATCACATCA
>JAYWDX010000097.1:0-4981 GCA_043779675.1 Tenderia sp. (SeqCode) | reverse complement strand
CGCGCGCCTGCTCAATGGCAATGCCGAACTTATTCTCCTTCAGGCCCGTGGAGATATAGGGATGGGTCTGGGCATCAACATCGGGATTGACCCGCACCGAGACCGGCGCCTTCACCCCCATCTGCGCCGCCACACCATTGATCCGTTCCAGCTCAGCCAACGACTCAACATTGAAACATTTAATGCCCAGCGCCAATGCCCGACGCATCTCATCGGCACGTTTGGCAACACCGGAGAAGACCACTTTGGCAGGATCACCGCCGGCCTTGATGACTCGCTCCAGCTCACCAACGGAAACAATGTCAAAACCGGAGCCGAGCCGCGCCATCAGATTCAACACCGCGATGTTGGAATTGGCCTTCACCGCGTAACAGACCAGATGTTTCTGTCCGGCCAGGGCGTCATTAAAAGCGTGCCAGTGGCGTTCAATGGTTGCGCGGGAGTAGATGTAACAGGGGCTGCCATACTGCTGCGCCAGATCAGCTACCGCCACACCTTCAGCAAAGAGCCTGCCATCACGAAATTCAAAATAGTCCATCAGTCACACCATCAATTCTGTTTAAGCGGCATCACAACCGCTGTTTTATCTTTGGGAAAATAGAGATCACCCTTCTGGCCACAGCCAACCAGCAGCAGGGAGAGCGCGACACAGCCGCCCACCACCAGTGTTTTCACATGCTGTCTGTTCATATCCGTAGACTCCACGCGGGGAAAAGGCAAAGAGGCGGAATTATCCCAGAATTAACGCAGCAGGATCAAAGATAATTACTGTTTAATTGGGCCGGGGCGGCGACGCAGCGGCAGAACCATCGAGATTTTTCAGGGCTTCGTTCAGTTTGAGTTCAATATTTTTTTTATAATTAAGAAAATCAACGATCGGCGCCCGACCGTCAGCGTAGTCACCCAACATGGTCGGTGGTAGATCGAGATCGGTAATAAAGATTGGGTAACGCTGGCCACTGTGGCGTAGCCGCACAACATGGCTGGCCAGCTTTTTAAACAGATCACTACCGTACTCAACTGTGGAAAATTCCCGCTCCTCGCAATAGATAGTGAGCAGAGGGCGACTCATATCATCCTCAGCCACAATCACTTGGATATTAAAATAACCGTGCCGCTCACACGCCATGCTCGCTTCGCATTGAACCACCCGTGGTGACCTGTGTCGATCATGACTCACATGATAATACTCTACCGCTAGCGCATTGCCTGAATCGCCCACCAACCCCGCCAGCTGGTAATACTGGCGCTGCAATACCGCATCGAAAAAACGGCGAAAATGACACAGCAACGATTCGCTATCAAAAAACTCCAGCTCCTGGTGAAAGAGTGAGCCATTCTCATCAAGCACATAGACATCGGCGAGCTTGCCACTCTCCTTGTAGAAGAGCCGTACCACCCCCGGCTTATTAAACGTAAAGATCAGCGGCAGCGGTGTCTCCTGCAAAGCGAGGTGATCGACCACCACTTGAGCATAACTCTGCCGCCCCCGCCCCAGATAACGCAACAGCTCGCCATAGCTGGGAATGGCCTGATAACGCAGCGTATCTTCATCGAAATAGAGCACGTAATAGGATCGATCCACATGCATGATATAGCGGTTATTGGCCTGCGCCTCGCCGTAGAAACATGCCACCAAGTCGGCGCAGAGGCGTTCAATGCGCTGCTGAATGGTATTGCGGTGATTGGATGAGTGACACAACACCCTGAGTGCAGGTGGTGCCACCCCTTTGGACGGTGGCATCAGTTTGAAATAGCCGCTGAGACATTTAAAAACGCAATCAGGCCCCTCATGATGATAGGTCATTATCTCCTTCCAGCTGTTGAGAACGATGATATCAACACCCTTCACCAGATTTTCCAACATCCCGCCATAACTAAAGGCATCGGTACGATTACTGGCCAGGTGCTGGCCATTACGCAGATGTTTCACCATCACATCACAACCGAGATTCACAACCAGCACTGCCTGCTCTGTATGCACCGCCCGCCCCAGCTCCTCCACACTGGCCTCAAGCACTTGCTGCGCCGGCATTACCCGCCCAAATTCGCGGATAAAATCCACGACCTCCTGCCCCCGCAGATGACCATCGTGAAGACTTACCTTGATAAAGGTTGCCGCCGTCAGCAAGCCGTTAAAATAGGCCCATGCCAGCAAATCAATCACGTGATGACCCCGTTTGAGGGCAATCATGCTGGCCAGATCATTGGTTTTGCCGCTGTCATTGTCTGCCAACAGCGCCCAGCCACCGCCACGCCCTGCCTGCCGAATCTGATAGAGCGTCAAAGTCCTCTCTCTCACATCCAGTGAAATACCCCGATTAACGATCTCGACCTTGCCCGCCTTACGTTCAAAGGCGGCATAGAGTTTCCGCCCCAGGGCGTTCAGGTCGTGCTGGTTGATGGCTGAAAGCAAGGTATGTTTGCGGCCAAAATCAGAGAGAAACTGATAGGTATAGGTAAGCTCTTTGACCAGCGTGCCGCGCTCTTTGAGCACCTGGCGAATCTTCCAGCCGGAACGGTCATCCAGCAAAACCAGACAGCCAATCTCCCAGCCCCAGGCGTTGGTCATCCCACGCAACAGCTCCCGACGCCAGTCATATTGGCTCGGCTCGGGCTGGCTCAGCCGCTGGTTCACCTTAAAATAGAAGCAGCGCCGCACCAATTCCAAACGCTCCGGTTCGTCGCGCTTAAGCAGATACTCCTCAAGGCGGCGGTAGAGCATCAGATAAGGGTCAAGACGATCAAGATCGAACTCACCCTCATAGATCGATCTTTTAAAACGCTGGCACAGCAGTTCGATAGTGGGGTGCTCGGAGGCGTACACCTCCATCAACAGCAGCTTTAAAACAGACTTGTAGGGAGAGTCTATGCCCTTGAAGAGCTGCCACAACGCCGCGCCAAAAAACTCCTCCGCCGGAATCGTCGGGACACCGCCAAAATCGACACACTCACCCTCATTGATGATGCGGCGCTGATAAAGATCCTGAAGGCAGGCATCATAATCCCCCGCCTGCTCTTGCTCCACCGGCACCAACCACCACGCCGGATAACGCCCTGCCAGCAACAGGCCGGTGCGATAAAATTCCTCCAACAGCAGATAATATTGCGCCGTACCACTGCTCTCAGAAGAGAGATCAACAATCCTGCCCTGTTTAAAGCTGGCCGCATCCATAAGGAAAAAATGAACCTCCAGCCCTTGGCCATCAGCCCAGAGTTCAATCGCCGCCGCCTTGCTCTGCAACTGTGCGAGTTGATCAGCACTCAGGCTAGGCTGGTGGCAAAGCCAGATATCAAAATCACTCTTTTTTGAATAGGCCACCGTGCCGCTGCTGCCCATAAGAAACATGGAGAGGATGTCATAGCGGGCCATGGCCCGTTTTTTGTACTCAAACCGGTTGATATAACGGTTGGCCGCCGTCAGCGCCGGCGTTGTTGGCGCATAGTCACAAATGCCTGAAGGTGTCTCAGTGGTCACATAACCGGGCAGACGTGGGTGATTAACGTGGAATAGCAGCGGTAGAAAATCGAGAAAGTCACGCTGCGTTACGCGCATACAGTCGCCGGCGCGCTTCAGACGCGCCCTATTTAGCAGCAGAAAGCGTTTCTTAATCGCCTCCACATTCGCAAACTCACTTTTCTTGGCATCACTGTTAAACATGATTTATCCCCGCCTACTGCATATCGGTTCCGTCCCCGCCAAACTGAAGAACAGCGTCAATGCAAAACATCCCGTCTGAAACAGGCTCAGCGGCCTGATTAAGTAGCAAATTTAACCTCAAGATATTCACAAACAGGCCGATAACAGTGCCACCCCAGCGAGGGCATACAATTACAACGATGGTGTGTAAGATGGAAATTCAAAGTACCCTGGCCACCAGATTCAAAGTGGCCCCAGTGCATCTATATATTGGCAACCAAACAGGCACGGGAGATTACAGACGATGAAACAGACGACCCAGACGGCAATGCAAGACGCCCTTCAATCAGCCCCTGTTGGCATCCTGCTGCTGGATGATAAAGGGTGCATCCAGTGGCACAACAACACCCTACTGCAACTGCTGGGCCTTGATCGCGGCCAGCTCACCGGCACCCTCAAAGAAGAGCTGCACGCCATCCTGATCAATCCAGCCGAAACCATGCAGCTGCAACAAAATGGTGAGCAGCGCTGGTTGCGCTGCAATCGTCAAATCATGGAGGACAACCACAGCGTTCATTTTTATCTGGATATCACCACCGAAGAGCGGCTGCGCCACGAGCGCGACCAGCTGAATGAAGACCTGCAACAGCTCACCACCCGCGACTTCGCCACCGGCCTGCCCAACCGCCACGCCCTGCTGCAAGGGCTGGAGCCACTGATCTCGCGTAGTCGCCGCTACGGCAACCCACTCTCGTTGATCATGCTGCATGCCCACCCAGAAGGCGCCGAAGCCGCAGGCGGTGCGCTGCAAGAACAGCTATGGATGCAGGTAGCACAACTGCTGAAAGACCAGATGCGTTGGGCTGACATTATTGGTCGTTATGATGGCTCAGACTTCCTTCTGATCCTGCCGGAAACGGCGGAAGAGGCGGCCGGTCAATTGGCCGAAAAACTCTCAGCGCTGGTAAAGGGGCTGATATTGAAAAGCGTCGATGGGGTGAGTTACCAGATCAAACCTTACTGCGGCATTACCGGCTGGCGTAAAGGTGACGACGCCACCCTGATGTTGCATCGCATCAGCGACAGTGTGTCCGCTGCCAAGGCAGCGGACAGATCGATCGCCGCGTAATTTACCCTGCTATTAAACGGTGGCGCGCCCGCGCCACCGCCAGTTTTACCTGAGCAGGCGCCGTGCCACCAATGTGATTACGCGCCGCCACCGAACCTTGCAACGTCAATACCGCAAAGACATCCTCGCTGATTAGCGGCGAAAACTGTTGTAGCTCCAGCAGACTCATCTGCGCCAGATCCTTGCCTGTTTCAACACCATAACGCACCGCC
>JAYWDX010000096.1:0-2142 GCA_043779675.1 Tenderia sp. (SeqCode) | reverse complement strand
TTCTCCGTCGCTCGCTAGCGCTCCCAACTACGAAAGGGCAGACGGCGTAGCCTATCCGGGACTAGCGGCCCTCGCTTCGCTATCCATGGCCGCCAGCGAGCGTCGCAAAAACTATCCGCCATTATGTAACGTAACAATTTCCCCCGTCTATTTTGACGTCACGGTCTGACATTTCAAAAGACCGACAAACAATCCACTGTCTTATCTAACCTGTTTTGAAAATAGAGTTTGAAGTAATCGAAAAGATCCCAAAATTTTAGACTGCTACTTTCAAATAGTTGGTATGCCCTAGAACCATAACCGCTAATGATTTGTCGCCCCATTAACAGTCACCTCTATCCCTCGTAGCAACAAAGGTACAAAAACCAGTAGAGACTATATCTATCCACGTAGATTATGACTTTCAGGCGGGCAATTCAGGCCTCCCCTCCCGCACCACAGAAAACAATCACCCACCAGGGAATACCAAGCCATGGCTTATTGATAATATTGCAGTAGTGCGGATTAGAAGAGCCAAAACAACGAAGACATCATTGATGTTGGTGCAGCAGATAGCCGCACAGCTGGATATAAATAGATGAGACCAAGTTGCTGGACAGACGTATTATCATACGTCTGTCCAGCTTACATCATAAAAACAGTATATATATCAACAATATAGGCTGTTTATGAAACGCATTATTTTAGGTTTTTTACCTACACGTCCAAATTGGAAACTGACAAAGCGTTGCGCTCAATGAATTCACGTCGTGGCTCGACTTGATCCCCCATTAAAGTGGTGAAAATATCATCCGCAGCCACCGCATCTTCAACCCGCACCTGAAGTAGGCGACGTGTCTCTGTATTTAGCGTTGTTTCATAGAGTTGATCCGGATTCATCTCACCCAAACCCTTGTAACGCTGTAACTGTTGGCCACGCTTGGCATCATCAAGCAACCATTGTAGTGCCTGTTTAAAACTATTCACTGCCAGGGTTCGCTCACCACGCTTAACGCTGGCGCCCGCACCAATCAGATCATCAAGCTGCTGTCCAAGCTTGATCATAGTGGTGTATTCGCCTGAGGCAAAAAACTCTTTAGGAATGTCGCGCAGATTAGGTACACCGTGACGGGTTTCAACCACTACCATGCGGCCAAACTGCCCAGACAAGTCACGTTCGACACTAATGCTATATTTTTGGGTCGAAGTTGATTCAACGTTGAGTCGCTGTTGCAGCTCATTCAACCAACTATCCAGTTGGCCTACATCTGCCAAATTCTCTGTGGTCATACGCGGCATGTAGATCATTTTTTCTAATACAGCCGGGTTGTAGCGCATCGACAAACGCTGAATCGTGGCCATCACCGCCGTGTAATCCTTCGCCAACGACTCCATGGCCTCATCACTAATGGCAGGAGAGTCACTTGAGACCATCAACTGTGCGCCATCAAGAGCGGTCTGCAACAGATAACGATTCAATTCAGCATCATCTTTGATATAACGTTCTTGTTTGCCCTTTTTGAGTTTATAGAGCGGTGGTTGGGCGATAAAAATATGACCACGCTCCACCAGCTCCGGCATCTGGCGATAAAAGAAGGTAAGCAACAGTGTTCGAATGTGAGAACCATCAACATCAGCATCGGTCATGATAATGATACGGTGGTAGCGTAGTTTGTCGGGGTTGTACTCCTCGCGACCAATACCACAGCCAAGGGCCGTGATTAAGGTACCCACTTCAGCAGAGGAGAGCATTTTATCGAAACGTGCCTTCTCGACATTAAGAATTTTACCCTTTAGCGGTAAAATAGCCTGAAAGCGACGATCACGCCCCTGTTTGGCAGAACCACCGGCAGAATCACCTTCGACCAGAAACAGTTCGGACTGTGCTGGATCTTTCTCTTGGCAGTCGGCTAGCTTGCCTGGCAAACCCGCAATATCAAGCACCCCTTTACGGCGTGTCATTTCACGAGCTTTACGCGCTGCCTCACGCGCACGCGCGGCGTCAATCATCTTTCCGGTAATGCCTTTGGCATCACTGGGGTTTTCCAGCAAAAACTCATTCAATTTTTCAGATGTAGTTGACTCTACTACAGGCTTAACTTCAGAAGAGACCAACTTATCCTTGGTTTGTGATGAAAACTTAGGGTCTGGAACCTTGACTGA
>JAYWDX010000095.1:0-13287 GCA_043779675.1 Tenderia sp. (SeqCode) | reverse complement strand
GTGCATGTGGGCGGAGACAATCATGCGGATCACCCTGCTGCGCTTGGCGGAGGCGGTGCGCGCATGGCATGCGGTGTAATCAAGTAAAAGGCTAACTGCATTCGAGCGGTGCGCGCCAAAAGCGGCGCGCCCCTTAATTTGAACTTAGCCATCAAGGCCTATGCCCATTCATAACGATGAAGCAAGAACAACGCGGGTCATAAACAATGGTGAACCACAACAAACATTGGCAGTACCGTTAGCCCCCTCGGCCCAGCCGAGGGGGTTTCCACCACCAAATAGTCCCGCATGAGTTTTTTGAGTGGTGTTCACTGCATGGCCAGGAAAACAACTCAGTATCCAGAGCTGAGTACGTCTCTGAAAAGTTGGGCGAGGTCTATAACGGGAATTCATGAATCGGAGCTTTAGATGTCCCTCACCACGATAGCTCGAAGTCGAGTAGGGTACCCAAAGCGCTTCGCGGGGCAGGCTATGCGCTATGCGCACGCGAACTGGTGAAGAACCGTACACTGAATCAATTAACCCCAGGCAATCGCAACAACCTTTCGCTCCGCCAAACCCTGATAATGTGAATCGAAGCCTGTTCCCGCAAATAGACAATCCTAAATGGAGGATGTATCAGCTCCCGCATCCTATTTGGGGCGCATCTGTTGACGAGCCAGGAGTATTTTAATGCGCATTGTGATTACATTCACTGGAATTCTGTGAGGCATGGGTATGTGCGATTGGGTATTTATCCTGTGAATTGGGGGCACTCGAGGGAGTTTGGTATTGCTGTTAATGAGTGACTCGCGATTGATGCGCTTCGTGCCTCAGCACATCCTATAGTGGGGGCGCGAGTTAATTCACGACTCTCTTCTGTTTTGTCGCAAACGCTACACTCTTCTCTCTGTTTGTCGTTTGTCATTCCTCGTTGTTCCCCTCAAGTTTAAGTAACCCAATGATTTATAACACTGTCTCTGCATGGCACAGCCGTTGCAATTCACTCATTAAGGGAAATTGATCACCTACGGCGGGGCCGATGATGAGACGGTTACAGCAGACGATTACGATTGACGACACGACGCTGCGTGATGGTGAGCAGAGCGCGGGCGTGGCGTTTTCGCTGGAGGAAAAGCTGGCGATTGCGCGGGGTCTGGCGGAGATCGGCGTGCGTGAACTGGAGATCGGTATCCCGGCCATGGGGGCGGAGGAGCTTGAGGCGATCCGCGCCATTGTTGATATGAAACTGAACACGCGCACCTTGGTGTGGTGCCGCATGCACCAGCGCGATATCGATGCCTGCAAGGGGCTGGGTGTGGATATGGTGGACATCTCCACGCCGGTCTCTGATCAGCAGATTGCGCACAAGCTCGGCAAGAGCCGTGAGTGGGTGCTGGACTCCATCGAACGTCATGTAGCCATGGCGCTGGAGATGGGGCTGGAGGTGTGTATCGGTGGTGAGGATTCATCACGCGCCGATTTCGATTTCCTGCTTAAGGTGGTGGAGACCGCCGCACGCGCTGGCGCTAAACGTTTCCGTTTTGCTGACACGCTGGGAGTGATGGAGCCGTTTGGTGTATTGCGCACCATGCGCCGTCTGCGCCGCGCCACTGATCTTGATCTTGAAATGCACGCCCACGACGATTTTGGTCTGGCCACTGCCAACACACTGGCCGCTGCTGCTGCTGGTGCGACTCACCTCAACACCACCGTGAATGGTCTTGGTGAACGTGCCGGTAATGCCGCGATGGAAGAGGTGGTGCTGGGGCTGAAACATCTTTATGGCATCGATCTAAACATTGATTTGAAAAAACTGGCGCCACTCTCCCATCAGGTGGGGTTGGCCTCGGGCCGTCCGCTGCACTGGCAGAAGAGCATTGTCGGTGAAGGTGTCTTCACCCATGAGGCGGGCATCCATGTCGATGGCCTGCTGAAAGATCCCGCCAACTATCAGGCGATGAATCCCGATGACCTTGGCCGCCGCCATGTGCTGGTGCTGGGCAAACACTCCGGCAGCAATGGCGTGATTTGTGCGTATGGTGAATTGGGTGTCGCGATCAACAAGGGCGAGGCGCTATTGCTGTTGCCCTATGTGCGCAACTTTGTCACACGCAACAAGCGCACCCCTGATCGTGATGATCTGTTGCAGTTTCTGGAGTGCATTCAGCTTGAATTATCACAAGGATCGATGTCACAGGGGGAGATATGGCAGCAGTGATGGAGATGAATAAATTGGAGCGACGCATGGGGCTGTTGGCGCAGCTCAACGAGGATGTCCACTGCGTTTTCGAACGCGACCCGGCAGCGCGCAACGCCTTTGAGGTGCTGACCACCTATCCCGGTGTTCATGCGTTGATGATGCACCGCATCGCCTTTCGCCTGTGGAATCGTAACTGGCGTTATCTGGCGCGCTTGATCGCCTATTTCGTGCGCATCTGGACCAATGTTGATATCCACCCCGGCGCAACGATTGGCAGACGTTTTTTCATCGACCACGGCGCAGGTGTGGTGATCGGCGAGACCGCAGAGGTGGGTGATGATGTCACGATCTATCACGGCGTCACCCTCGGCGGCACAACCTGGAATAAAGGCAAACGTCATCCAACACTCTGCAACGGTGTAATGGTCGGTGCAGGGGCCAAGATTCTCGGCGCGGTGGTGATTGGTGAAGGGGCCAGCATCGGCGCAAATTCAGTGGTGGTGAAGAATATCCCCGCACGCAAAAGTGTGGTGGGCATACCAGGGCGCGTGGTGCAGGTGGATGAGGATCAAACTGATAATCCTTATGGCATCAATCTCAACCATCATCTCATCCCTGATCCTGTTGGCAAGGCGGTCTCTTGCCTGATGAAACGGCTGCATGAGGTTGAAATGGAGTTGAACATGATCAAGAAGAGTTCATGCGAGAGCAGTGACAAGCCCTGTATCGCTGACGATCTCTGCCACACTTTTGAACAGCAGGAGCCGGCTGTGGGGAGGGTGGAGCGATGAGTAGCAACTTTCTCGATCTTGATATCGACAGCCTCTATTTCGATGCCCCAATCCCTGCCCAGGTAGAGGCGCTGATCAAGCAGGCGAGTGAGTGTTATGGCACCGCCGAAGCGGAGCTGTTGCTGCTGCGCGCCTATCTGCTGGCGTCGGAGAATCTCACCGTAATCGTGGCGCTCTATCGTTATTACTACTACCAGCACCGTCTTGATGATGCGCTGGTGATTGCGCAACGGGCGCTGGATGTCTCTGGCCGCTCCATCTATCTAGCCCCCGACTGGCGCCAGATAACCGCCCACGATGTCGCAGGCGGCGCGTTTAAATCGGTAGGGCTGGTGCGCTTCTACCTGCTTTCCATCAAGGCGCTCGGCGTTGTTCGCTTGCGCCTTGGTGACATTGATGGCGGCAAAGAGGCGATTCGCAAAGTTTGCACACTCGATCCCAAGGACTGCTTAAAGACAGCGGCGTTTCTGGAGATGGTCGAAGGTTTTAGTGAGGGTGGCGCAGTCGCGCTCACCGCTTGATGGAGGCAGTTATGCACAAACTCGACATAGAAGATGTAATTGAACTTGAAGATGATATGGACGACCTGGTCTCGGCAGAAGATTTTTTGCGCTACTTCAATATCCCCTTTGATGAAACGGTGGTGAACGTCAACCGTCTGCACATTCTGCAACGCTATCACGACTATCTGAGTAAGACCGTGTTGCCAGAGGATCTGGAGGCGCGTGTTGACAGTTATTGTGCGCTGCTGCTCAAGGCCTATAGCGATTTTGTCCATTCGGATGCCAAGACTGAGAAGGTGCTGAAGGTTTACAAAAATCTGGAGCCGCAGAATACCTTTGTCAGTCTGGGTGAGATATTCAAATAGATTTGAGCATGGTGCTTAGAAAGGCCCCGTCATAGAAGCAGAATTCAAGCGTGAGGTCGAAAGTCATGCAGTACAAATTCGATTACGGCCAGGAAGTGCGAGTCACCCGCAATGTCCGCAACGATGGCACCTATGCAGGGCTTGAGGTTGGCGCGCCACTGGTGAAACGTGGCAGCACCGGATTTATCCGTTCTGTTGGCACCTTTCTGCAAGACCAGATCATCTACGGCATTCACTTTCTTGTAGAGGATAAGGTGGTCGGTTGCCGCGAGGAGGAGCTGATCGCGGCGGATGAGCCGTGGGTGCCGAGCCAGTATGAGTTTCGCGATAAGGTCAGGCCCAACAAGATATTGGCGGTCTCTGGCGAGGTGATTGCGAACCTCGGCGATGTCGGCGAGGTGATCAAAGTAGTGCGCGACCATCCTGCGGGCATTCACTACCACGTCCATTTTTCTGGCCACACACTGATGGTGCCGGAGGCGTCGCTCGATCCCGTCGCAGTGGCTGATAAAGGTGAGTGAACGATGGTGAGTGCACAGATGACGAATACTACACCTGTACCGGTCTCGCTACTCGACTCCGCCATTGAGTCTTATCTGTTGCAGCGCACTGCACTCTATCGTCATGGTGAAGAATTTTCACAACTGAATGAGCAACAGCAGCAGGATGTGATCAGCGAGGTGCGTAAACAGGCGTTGATTCAACGGGCGGTGCTTGCATCGCCGCTGGCATCAGAGTTCGCTGTGAGCAAGGGTGAAGTGGCACAGGCGCTCGATGAGATCGAAGCGAGTTTTGCCGATGCTATCAGCTTCGGCAGTAAACTGGCGGGCTGGGGGTTGTCACGCGAGATGTTGCGTGAGGTGATCGGTCTGGAGCTGAAGGCGGCCAAGGTGCTTGATGCAATACAGCAGCAGGTGGAGCCGGTTTCAGAGGTTGAGTGCGAGATCTACTACCACATGAACAGCGATAAATTTTATCAGCCTGAGTCACGGCAGCTGCGCCACATACTGGTGACGGTGAATGATGAGTATGCCGATAACAGCCGCCATGAGGCGCTCAAGCGTATCAGGGAGGTGGAGCGTCAGCTCGTCGCCCGCAGTGCGAAGTTTGAGGCGCTGACGACGCGTTACTCCGAGTGCCCCACTGCCATGCAGGGCGGTGAGCTGGGGTGGGTGACGGCAGGGCAGCTCTACCAAAGTCTGGATGAGGTTGCGCGTGGTTTGGAGCGTGGTGATTGCAGCGGGGTTGTTGAGTCTGAACTTGGTTTTCATATTCTTCGCTGCGATGGGATCAAGCCCGCCAGGCAGGTACAGTTTGACGAGGTGAAAGAGCGTTTGAAGGAGCAGCTGACGCTGCGTAACCGTCAACGTGCGCAAAAGAGGTGGCTGCAACAGCAGGTTGCCAATCTGCAACTGACAAGGGGGTAGGGTATGAGTGACGCAGTGCACTGTTCATTTTGTGGCGAGGCACAGTCGGCAGAGCAGCCGTTGATTGCCGGTATCAATGGTCATATCTGTTCGGCCTGTGTGCAGTTGGCGGGGCAGGTGGTGTCGAGCTGGAGCAAGGCCAATCAGCAGAAGCGCAAGCCGCGTTTGCTGCCCAAGCCACAGGTGATCAAGGCGTGTCTCGATGATTACGTCATCGGTCAGGACGACGCCAAGGAGTCGCTCAGCGTCGCCGTCTACAACCACTACAAGCGGCTCTTCTGTGAATCGTCTGTGCCGCAGAACCCCACGCTGCATCAACAGCACGATCAGGTCGAGCTGGAAAAATCCAACGTACTGCTGGTGGGGCCGACTGGCTCGGGCAAGACGCTGCTGATCCGCACCCTCGCAAGAATTCTCGAAGTCCCCTGCATTGTCGCCGACGCCACCTCACTCACCCAGGCCGGTTATGTCGGTGATGATGTGGAGAACGTGGTCGCCCGCTTGGTCGAAGCGGCGGATGGCAACATCGGCATGGCCGAGTGGGGCATCGTCTATCTCGACGAGGTGGACAAGCTGGCGCGCAAGGGCGACTTCAACATGGGGGTGCGCGACATCTCTGGCGAGGGGGTGCAGCAGGCGCTGTTGAAGATGGTGGAAGGGTCGGTTATAAAACTGCCGGGCAAGAATGGCCGTCGTGACTCCAGCGATGGCGGGACTATCAACACCTCAAACATCCTCTTCATCGCCGGTGGTTCGTTTGCGGGTGTTGAGGAGTGTGTCGAGCGGCGTCAGAGCAAGGGCAAGACCAAGATCGGTTTTCACGCCGAATTTCAGGAGGGCAGCGCGAGGTGTGAAAACAAAAATGCAGCACTCGCGGCGTTGACCACCGATGACCTGAAGAGCTTTGGCCTGATCCCCGAATTCATTGGCCGCTTCCATGTGCTGGCGCTGTTGCAGGAGCCGACCATCGAGGATCTGGTGCACATCCTCACTGAGCCGAAAAATGCACTGACCAAACAGTATCAACGCCTGTTTGCGTTTGATGGCGTCAACCTCAAATTCACCCCCGACGCCCTGCACACCATTGCCGAACAGGCGCTCAAACGTGGCGCTGGCGCCCGTGGCCTGCGTAGCGTTATCGAAGGGTTGCTGCGCACAGCGATGTATGAACTGCCTTCGCGTCCTGAAATAAAGGAGTGTGTCGTCACACCCGAGTGTGTTAGGGGCGATGCAGCACTGCTCTATAAAAGTGAAATACAGGGTAGTGATACAGGTAGAGATGTGATTGATGCGGAGCACCTTCCCGACTGCATGCGCAGTCATGCAGGCATAGGGCAGTGCCGGGAAAAGGTTTGAATCAAGTGATGTGGGGAGGGGCGTTGGTGCACTTGATCGCGGTTTCTCCTTATGCGAGTGTCCGTTTTTGGCCGTTCTGAGACACACAAGTCCTGAATTAATTCGACACTACCTGTATGACAAAACCTGCGTTAGAACAACTCAGCGCTGATCTACACGTCCCGCTCGGCCAAGATCTGTTTTAACTCGGGTACACAAGAACCGCAGTTGGTGCCGGCTTTGAGTGCTTTGCCGATTGCTTCGGCGCTGCTGAGGTTTTGCGCCTTGATGGCAGCGGTGATGGTGTTGATGCCCACAGAGAAACAGGCGCAGACGATGTGACCGACATCGGCCTGGCCGACGGGTGGTTTGCCAAGCAGTATGCCTTTGCGTTCGTCATCGGCCAGTGACTCTTTGGCAAAGAGCCCGGCGAGCCAGCTGCGTGATGGCAGTTCATGGCTGGGGGCGATGAAGATGCAGCTCTCGACACGGTTGCTGACCATACGCACACCGCGATAGTGATGGCGGCGGGCGTCGTGGTATTCGACCCAGTTGACGTCGTTATCGCTGGTGCAAAGCATGCTGCGCGCCCAGCGGGGCCAGTTTTCCGTCGCTTGGTCTCCGGCTATTTCATAACGATAGAAGCCATCACCAGTGGCACGTACCCAGTAGCTTGCGCCTTTGATGTCGAGCTTGCGCCGTGACAATAAAAAGCCATGCCATGTGGCTTGGTAGGGCTGCACCCGCACGGGTGTCTGTTTTAACTCTGGCTGGCCTGATACTGGATCAACTACGGGATTAACTAGCGTATCAACACGTGCCTGACTGGCAAACTGATCGTTCCAGTGCATCGGTATAAAAACACTGCCGCGTTGCTGAGCATCGTCATAACGGACACGCACAATCACCTCGCCCCAGCGGCTGAAGACCTTGGCCAGAGCACCATCTTTTACTTTTGACTCTTTGCCATCGAGTGGGTGGATCTCGACATAGGGTTCGGCGGTATGTTCACTCAGGCGTGGCGCCTTGCCGGTGCGGGTCATGGTGTGCCAGTGGTCACGCACACGGCCGGTATTGAGGGTGAAGGGGAAATCTTCGCTGGCGCCATTCTGCGGTGGGCGCGGTTCAATGGCGATAAATTGCGCCTTGCCTGAGGGGGTGAAAAACTTGCCGGTGGTAAACATACGGGCAGTGCCACGGCCCTCTTTTACTGGCCACTGGATCGGCTCAAGAACATCATATTGCGAGTCGTTGATGCCACTCAGTTCACCAATATCAAAGTCGCGACGGCCACCATTTTCATGGCCGGAGAGGCCGGCGTGTTCGCGGAAGATATCCGCTGCAGTTTCAAAACCAAAACCTTTACCAAAACCCATGCGTTTGGCCACTTCACCAATCGCCCACCAGTCGGGTTTTGCTTCACCCGGTGCGGAGAGAAAGGCGCGTTGGCGTGAGATGCGGCGTTCACTGTTGGTGACGGTGCCATCCTTCTCACCCCAGCCCAGCGCTGGCAATAGCACGTGGGCGAGGGCGGTGGTATCGGTATTGCGCATTACATCAGAGACCACTACCAGGGGGCACTTTTGCAACGCGCCGCGTACTCGGTCGGCATCGGGCATGCTCACCACCGGATTGGTGGCGATGATCCAGACCGCCTTGATGCGCCCCTCGTCGATGGCGTTAAACATATCAACCGCCTTTAATCCTTGATGGTCGGCAATCACCGGCGACTGCCAGAAGCCTTGCACCAGCTCGCGATGGTCGGTGTTATCGATATCCATGTGGGCAGCAAGCATGTTGGCCAGGCCACCTACCTCGCGCCCACCCATGGCGTTGGGCTGGCCGGTGAATGAAAACGGCCCCATGCCGGCACGACCGATACGGCCGGTGAGTAGATGACAGTTGATAATGGCGTTGACCTTGTCCGTGCCACTGCTCGATTGGTTGATGCCTTGTGAGTAGACGGTGACGACACGTTCAGTGCGGGCGAAGAGACGATAGAACTCCGCCACATCGGTCAGCGGCAGTCCACACTGTTGCGCGACGCTTTCAATGTTGGGGGCGGTGGCGTGTGCGCTCGCCAGCGCCGCCTGATGACCTTGGGTGTAGTTATTGACGTAGAGGTCGTTGAGTTCGCCGTCTTTATCAAGATGGGTCAGCAGGCCATTGAAGAGCAGTGCATCGCTGCCGGGCTTGAGTGGCAGGTGCAGATCAGCGATGTCGCAGGTGGCGGTCTTGCGTGGATCGATAACGATGACCTGAAGATCGCGATTCTCCTTCTTGGCCTTGACGATGCGCTGATATAAAACCGGATGGCACCAGGCGGTGTTGGAGCCGACCAGCACGATGAGCTTGGCGCGTTCCAGATCTTCATAGCTGCACGGTACGGTGTCAGAACCAAAGGCGCGTTTGTGGCCCGCCACCGACGACGACATACAGAGGCGTGAGTTGGTATCAATGTTGGCGCTGCCGATGTAGCCCTTCATCAACTTGTTGGCGACGTAATAATCTTCGGTGAGCAGTTGACCGGAGACGTACAGCGCCACGGCATTGGCGCCGTGTTTTTTGATGATGTTGCTGAAGCCGCTGGCGACTGTATCGAGTGCGTTACTCCAACTGCTGACGGCGCCGTTGATCATCGGTGACAGCAGCCGTTCGCCAAGGCTGAGCGTTTCGCCCAGCGCCGCGCCTTTGGAGCAGAGGCGACCAAAGTTGGCGGGGTGAGTGGTATCACCCTTGATTGCAACGCCGCTATCCGTGACTGTGGCAAGCACACCGCAGCCAACGCCGCAGTAGGGACAGGTGGTTGCTGTTGTATTGGTCATGATTGATTCCGCCAGTTGACATCCATTCTTACTGTCATCGCATCACCCCGCATTGGGCTGCGGGTGTTAGATTTATTACAATGCCAAAAAGACCATGCCATCCTCAACCTTGACCTCATACCTTGCAGCACAGCCTACATCCGGGGCAACGGCTTCTCCTGATTCCAGTTCGATTTTCCAGCTGTGCAGCGGGCAGGTGACACGTTTGCCATGCACGATGCCTTGCGACAAAGGACCGTTTTTGTGCGGGCATTTGTCACGCAAGGCAAAGATCTCGTCGTCGGCGGTGCGGAAAACGCCGATGTCGCCGCGAGTCGTCTCAACAACCCGTGCGCCCAGTTTAGGGATGTCGGTGACCTTGCCTACTTCAATCCAGTTACTCATTTTTTAATGCCTCATTCATCAATCAATGTCAGGGGGCGCACATGATGCACCCACCCTATATTTATAACGCTCACCCAATCTTCTTGATGGGGATGTAGTTCTGGCTGTTTTCAGCAATCTCCTTGGCCCACGGGTCAAAGCGGAATACCTCTTGTGATTCGAGGAAGCGTTTATACAGCTCTTTGCGGCCTGCTTCATCTTCTACAACACGCTGCTTTACATAAGTCAGACCAACACGTTCGATCCAGGGGGCTGTGCGGTCGAGGTAGTGGGCCTCTTCGCGATAGACCTGCATAAAGGCGCCGCAGTACTCCATCGCCTCCTCTTCTGTTTTAACACGGGCCAGCAGATCGGTAGCACGGACATGGATACCGCCATTGCCACCGACGTGCAGTTCGTAACCGGAGTCAACACAGACAACACCAAAGTCTTTAATGGTGGCCTCGGCACAGTTGCGTGGGCAACCAGAGACAGCAATCTTGAACTTGTGGGGTGTCTGGGTGCCCCAGGTCATTTTTTCTATTTTAACACCCAGGCCGGTGGAGTCCTGGGTACCAAAACGGCACCACTCGGAGCCAACGCAGGTTTTAACGGTGCGCAATGATTTGCCGTAGGCGTGGCCCGAGACCATGCCCGCCGCGTTGAGATCGCCCCAGATGGCAGGCAGATCTTCTTTCTTGATACCAAACAGGTCGATGCGCTGACCGCCAGTCACCTTCACCATCTTGGCTTCATATTTATCGGCGGCATCGGCAAGGGCACGCAGTTCGTTTGGCGTGGTCACACCACCCCACATACGTGGCACGACGGAGTAGGTACCATCTTTTTGGATGTTGGCGTGGGCACGTTCGTTGATGAAACGTGACTGTGGATCATCCTTGGCCTCATGTGGCCAGGCGGCCAGCACGTAAAAGTTGAGTGCCGGACGGCAGGATGCGCAGCCATCGGCGTTACGCCACTCCATAAGCTCACGTACGGCAGTAATGGTGGTGAGTTTGTTTTTGGTGATCGCGTGACGGATGTCGTCATGGGTATGGTCGGTACAGCCGCACATCGGTTTTTTCTTGGGGGTAGCGGAGTAGTCACCCACGGTGGAGGCGAGGATCTGTTCCACCAGACCGGTACATGAACCGCAGGAGGCGGAGGCCTTGGTATGGGCGCGCACCTCTTCGAGTGTGAACAGACCCTTGGTAGTGATGGCATTGACGATGTCGCCCTTGCAGACACCGTTACAGCCACACACCTCCATCTCATTGCTCATGGCAGAGGCGGCATTCTGGCCACCGTGACCCGCTTCGCCAATTTGGGCCTGACCAAATATCAGCGAATCACGGAAGTCGGCAACGTCGATGCCGTCGCGCAGCAGCTGGAAGTACCAGGAGCCGTCGACGGTGTCGCCATACATCACCGCGCCCTTGATCTTGTTGTCTTTGAGCACGATCTTTTTGTAGACGCCGCGCGAGGCATCCTTCATCACAATCTCTTCGGTGGAGTCATCGCCGATGAAGTCACCGGCAGAAAAGAGATCAATGCCCGTGACCTTGAGTTTGGTGGAGGTGACCGACCCTTGATAGGTGCCGGTGCCATGTTTGGCCAGATGGCTGGCGCAGACCTTGGCCTGTTCAAACAGCGGTGCCACCAGACCATAGGTATCGCCACGATGTTGCACACACTCACCGACGGAGTAGATCTTGGGATCGTAGGTCTGCATGGTGTCGTTAACAACGATACCGCGTTCGCAGTGCAGGCCGATCTTTTTGGCCAGTTCGATATTGGGACGGATACCGGCGGCCATCACTACGATGTCGGCAGAGATCTCCAGGCCACCTTTAAAGCGCACCCCTTTGACATGATCCTCACCCAGTATCGCCTCGGTCTGGGTGGCCATCAGGAATTGCAGGCCACGCTCCTCCAACGCCTTTTGCAACATCTTGCCAGAGACACCATCCATCTGCCGCTCCATCAGTGTGTCGCACAGATGCACAACGGTGACGTCCATGCCTTGTATTTGCAGGCCGTTGGCGGCCTCAAGTCCCAGCAGACCTCCACCAATCACCACTGCATGTTTTTTCGACTTGGCGGTATCGAGCATAGTGTCGACATCTTTAATGTCGCGGAAACCGATCACGCCAGCCAGGTTGTGGCCCGGAACTGGAATGATGAAGGGGTTGGAGCCGGTGGCCAGTAGCAGACGGTCATAAGACTCTTCCGTACCATCCTCGGCGACCACGATACGTTTTGTACGATCGACGTGGGTTACTTTTTTGCCTGCGTGCAGAGTGATGTTGTTCTCTTTGTACCACTCCACAGTGTTGAGCATAATGTCGTCGATGCCCTTTTCACCAGCCAGTACGGGAGAGAGTAAAATGCGGTTGTAGTTGCCGTAAGGCTCAGCACCAAAAACCGTGATGTCATACATGTCGGGTGCAATTTTCAGCAGCTCTTCCAGCGCGCGCATGCCTGCCATGCCATTACCGACCAATACCAGTTTCTCTTTCATACCAAGCTCCCAAGCTAAAACGAGTCTAATTGATTGGGCTTGAGCAATGTCTGTGCCAATAATAAAGATTGAGGTAACTCATTGACCTGATTGAGTAGAGCGGATAAAACCAAGGGAGGTGAGGGAGGGGTGAAACACCGAAATGGCACATATTTGAGGCGCAACCGCACCAGATGAGTGCGGCACGAGATGTGGTGTGCATTGTTTCAATGCAAACACCGGAGTAATCAATTGTGGCTAAAATTAGCGACATCGATGGGGATAGGTAAAGTGAGAGAGAGCATCAAACAAGGCAGTCTGGAGCAGGAGTTTTATACACCAGAGCGCTGTTACATCACCGAGCTTTCAAGCTCAGCTGCAGATCCACAGCTCTCAATCGCTCGTGCCAGAGTGGTGCCCGGTATAACTACTAGTTGGCACCTGCTTAAACAGAGTGCGGAGCGTTATTGCATTATCAGCGGTACAGGGATGGTGGAAGTTGGCGAGCTGGCGCCACAGCAGGTGAGTGGCGGAGATGTGGTTATTATTCCGGCCATGTGTCGTCAGCGTATCACCAACATCGGCCAGGATGATCTGATCTTTCTGGCTATCTGCACCCCCCGGTTTATGGTGGATGATTACCAGGATCTGGAGGTTGTGGTTGTGTAGTGGTTAGTCGGGATGCCCCACAATGTCTGTTGCCCTTCATTGGTTGCGCCTTGGTTGCGCCAAAATATTTCGTTGATCGCTTCCGTTGCGCCCCACGCTTGACCAGCAGCTCTGTACACCGCACCAAAATAGATCGAATCTATTGCTTTATTTGTAGGCGTGGTGGCTTTTTGCCTGTAAAAATCAATCTGTTAACAAGCTGGCACAGTTACTGCTAAACCCAGGCTATTCATAAGCAATTGGGTTAATCGAGGTAACTATCATGTCCAGCAGCAAGCTTAATATCTTTGCGTTAGGCCAAGCCAACATCCGCATCCTGCACTACAC
>JAYWDX010000094.1:0-2652 GCA_043779675.1 Tenderia sp. (SeqCode) | reverse complement strand
ACCGAGTTTGTGGTGGCTAAGGCAGCGGGCAAACAGAGGCTGCCCGCCATCGCCGGTGACTATATCGTCTGGGAGGATTACCGCAACGGCAATGCCGATATCTACGGCTACCAGATCTCCACCAAGAGCGAATTCCCTATCGCCACTGCGGCGCAAAACCAGCTCTCTCCCCAGACCGATGGTGCCAATGTGGTCTGGCAGGACCAGCGTGGGGGCACGGCGGATATCTACCGCTTTCAGTTGGCAGGGGCGGGCGGCACGGCCTACCCGGTGGAGGTGGATACGGGGCCAGGGGCGGGTGATCAGTGGTATCCGCAGGTGTCGGGGGATTTTATTGTCTGGCAGGATTATCGCAATGGCTACAGCGATATCTACCGCTACCAGATCTCCACTGGCACCAAGATAAATATCACCAGTGGCACAGAGACCAGCAGCCAGTACCAGCCGCAGCTCGACGGCGACTATGTGGTGTGGCTCGATAACAGCAACCGCACCAATGGTGAAAATATCTACGCCTATCGTCTCTCCAGCAATACCTTGATCAATGTGGCCCTCCAGCCCGGCCAGCAGCTCAATCCGCGCATCTCCGGCAACCGGGTGGTGTGGCAGGATAATCGCAATGGCAACTTTGAAATCTACGCCTATGACCTCGCCAGCCGCAGCGAGACGCGCTTGACCACCAATGATGCCGACCAGACCTTGCCGCAAATATCCGGGGATCTGGTGACCTGGCAGGATCTGCGTAACGGCAATTACGACATCTACGCCTACTCCTTCGCCACTGCCCGTGAGCAGCGTGTCACCAGCGATATCACCGCTCAGACCCGCCCGCAGGCAGGTAGCAATGGCCGGCTTGCCTGGCTCGACCTGCGCCGTGGCGTGGTGGACCTTTATTGGAGCAGCGATATGGGGGCAACCTCGGCCCTGGCCACCAATACCTGGCTGACACCGGCGGGCATAATCGGCGATATCTCCAAATATCAGGTGGTAGTGCTGGCCAGTAATTTTGTCTCCAGCGCGGTTATGCTTAATATTTACGACGCCGCCATCAGCGCCGGCATCGGTGTGGTCGGGTTGGGCGGCACAGGCATCTCCCTGGCCAAAACACTGGCGGACGCCACCCCCAAACGTTATGGCATCTCCGTCGCCCCGGCCAGCGGCTGCGCACCGCTGGAGATCAATGGTGTGCCTGCGCAGACCAGTAACCACCCGTTGTTTGCCAACATCAATACCGACAACTTGATAGTTCTGGAGGAGGCGACTGCCATCACCAAAGATGAATTGGCGATCACAACCGATACCACGGCCAGCGATAGTCCAGCCTCCTGGATTGTGCAGGCCACCTACGGCAGCGCCATGTGTAATGCCGGGAATAATGCGTTGGTTGAGTTCACTGCGGGCAAGAGCAAGGTGGTATTGGATGGTAGCGCCAGCATAGCGGACGGTTACCTCTACTGGAGTGGTGACCGCTGGGATCTCTTTTATAACGACGTCGTTTACACCACGCCCGTTAAATAACCTTCCCTTGAATTGAGCTCTTCTTCGTTGTGATTAATTAATCTGCATTTAGTTTATTATTTCAACTATTGTTGTATAGTTGAAACATGGAAAGAACAACTGCAATCCCAATCTTTGAATCGCTCTCCTCCGGTGTGCGTTTGGATATTTATCGTCTACTTGTCAGGCAGGGGCGAGAGGGTATGGTGGCGGGTGAGATTGCCACCACGCTTGATCTGCCGCCGACCAATCTCTCCTTCCACCTTAAAACGCTGACACAGGCCGGTCTGGCAACCGTCGAACAGGAGGGACGTTATCAGCGCTATCGCGCCAATATCCCGCTGATGCTTGACCTTATTAACTACCTCACTGAAGAGTGTTGCGCCGGTCACCCCGAGCAGTGCGCCGAGATACGACAGGTATCAATCTGTGCGGATGCAGCGGCGCCAAAGTCCCCCGATTTACCTAAACCATAAACAAGGCTAAAACATGAACATACTGATGCTCTGTACCGGCAACTCCTGCCGTTCGATTCTGGCGGAAGCCACCTTCAACCACCTCGCCTCGGCGGGCTGGCGCGCCATGAGCGCCGGCAGTAAACCGACCGGCCAGGTCCATCCGCGCTCACTAGCGCTGCTGGCCCGTGAAGGGATCTCTGTTGAAGGCATGCACAGTAAGTCCTGGGACAACCTGCCGCAGACCCCGGATATTGTTATCTCTGTCTGCGCCAACGCGGCGGGCGAGAGCTGCCCGGCCTATCTCGGCCCAGCCATCCGCAGCCATTGGGGAGTGGAAGATCCGGCCCACGCCAGCGGCACCGATGCCGAGATCGACGCCGCCTTCATGCAGGCCTATCGCACCTTGCGCGCCCGTATTGAAGCATTCCTGGCGCTGCCGCTGGAAGCACTGAAAAACGATCCCGTTCGTCTGAAGGCGGAGCTGGATCGCATCGGCACGCTTTTTTCGTGACTATTATTTCAATAGTTGGTGGATAGTTAAAATGAGGTCGCCACGTCAATGAACCTGTTCGAACGCTACCTGACGCTGTGGGTGTTTCTCTGCATCATCGCCGGTATCGGCTTGGGGCAGTTTTTGCCGGAGTTTTTTCAGACCATCGGCCGACTGGAGGTGGCGCAGGTCAACCTGCCGGTCGGG
>JAYWDX010000093.1:0-5854 GCA_043779675.1 Tenderia sp. (SeqCode) | reverse complement strand
CGCTCGCCGACATCACGCTCGATTTTGGCCAAATTGGCAGAGATATCTGTGATTGGCGTCCCCTCGCGAATGTCGATGGTCACCTTCTTGCCACGCAGCACGCCATCGCGCTGCAACGGTGAATCCTTGAGTTCGTTGCCGCGCAGCTCAATCTCAAGCTCGTTGCTCTCCATCGCCAGCAGTGTGCTGGTGGTGCCGCTGACATCAATGAGGCTGCCCTGCTCCAGAATCACACGGCTGTCGTTGCGCGCCTTAGCTGCCTGAGACGCCGGATTGGCCGTCGCAGTCAGATTCACATTACCGCCGGGCGCCACGATCTGCGCCCCTTGCCGCAACAGGATATCCCTGGCTACCACATCCACACTTGAGGGCGCCTGTTTCTGCTCATCCACGGCAGTGGTTTTATCGCCCAGTTCTGGCAACACCTCGGTGCGGCTGCTCGTGCCGAAGGTGACATGGGCGGCCTCTCCGTCACGTTCGGTGGTCAGCCCCTGCAGCAACTTCTCTGATTGGTTGTACGTCCCCGTGGCGTGCGCAATCAACCTGATCGAACCGTTACTGGTCACGGCAGTAGTAGCCGAGAGCAGCCCCTGCTGATTCACGGCGAACCCCATCAGGGTGATGTTGCCGCGCTGGGCCACAATCTGCCCCAGATTGCTGACATCACCGCCGGTGCCAACTTCCACCAGCAGGCCGCGCAGATTGTCATCCTTGGAGGCCTCCTTCAGCCACACCTTGTCCTGACTGGCGGCGAGGATCGTCTGCCCGCCAGGGGTTTCGATCCTGCCACGGTTCTCGATCAGCGGCGCCAGCACCATGATGCGCCCGCCATCGGCGCTGCGCAGCTCGGCGCCGGTATCGATCACCACCGATCCCATCGGACCCATCGACCCATCGGCAACAAAGGCGGCCTGCCCCTGTTTTACCGCCCGGATGATGCCGGTGACGTTGAAGGTCTCATCAGTGACGTTCAGCGTCGAAGCGGTAAGTGAGTTGACATCGACCCTGGCGCCCGGACCAAACAACATGCCGTTGCGGTTGATGAGAAAGACCTGGCCGTTGGCGCTCAACGCCCCCTGGATGTTGCTGGGATCGGCCTGATAGATGCGGTTCAACGCCACCGACCCGGCATCGGGCTGATTGAACTGCACCTTGTTACCGGCGCTGATATTGAAGCTCTGCCAGTTGAGGATCGCCTTGTCGCTCTGCTGGTTGACATAGAGGGTGCTGCCGTTGCTTGCGAGTGAAGCCTGGCCGGAACTGATCCAGCCATTGGCGCCGCCCATGGCCGAACAGCCGGTGGTGCATGGGACGGGCAATTCAGAACGCACTGGCAGGTCGGCGCGCGCCGGAGTTACCGCAACAAACACACCGCCCAGCATCAGCAAGCGCAGATAGCGGCGCAAGCCACGCAGCACCACGTTGATATTTTTGACTCTCTTGCGACCCAATCTCAATCCAAACATGGCAAGCTCCTCTCCACTGCGCGTGCGGCAAGCACTTTAGAATTCGTAACGAGTGTTGAAATGAAAACGCGCGTCACTGCGCTTGATGCTGCCCGCATCTTCCAGAGGCGAGGCCCAGTCGAGGGCGACAATAAAATTCTTGGCCATCACCAGCCGTGCGCCGACGCCAGCACTGGCCAGATGTTGTCTTTCAACTTCGCTGGCGAGTGGATCGTGGCGCTTCAACCAGGCGCTGTCGGCGAAGAGCAGCAGTTGCAGATCATTCAGCCACGGCCAGTTTTCAGAAGTCAGCGGTGGGCTGCGCAGCTCCAGATTAGCCAGCAGCGCATCGTCCCCCATCGCCTGTGATTCGGGATAACCGCGCACGGTGTCAACGCCACCGGCGTTGAACTGCTCGTTGCTGATCAGTGGTGAATCACTCAGCTGCGCGCCAAGATGGAGACGCCAGGTGCTCTTCATGAATCCCCGCTGCAAACGCTCAACATCGACATTGAGATGGGCAAAATTGGCCTTGGCGTTAAAGCGTTTGTTGCGGAACTCCTTTTCACTGTTGCCGAGCAGGCGCAGACCAAACCAACCACCCAGCGAGTAACTGGTCGAACCCCATCCGTCCTGCTGATAGCGGTTGTATTTAGCCTGGCCCACGGCATAACTGATCGGAGTCGAGAGGCCATTGCCATCGGGCAATAGCACCTCCTGGCGCTGATCCTTGTATTGAACCCCGAGCGAAAGCCCCTGGCTTACCAGCTTCGCCGCTGGCAACTTGCGCTGCCAGGTGACGCCATAGACATCGCCATTACCGAGCACGCCGAGAGTACCGAGCGCCGCCGAGTGGCTCACTGAATGGACGGCAGATAAGTTCCAGCGCGCCTGTTCCACCGGGATAGAGTAACCGAGCACCCAGACCCGCACCTCCTCCCACTGCTGGGGCGAGGCCTGATAATTGATCGACGCGCTGTGATGGCGCTGCCACAGATTGGCGTAACTCAGTCCCGCCTCCATGCGCAGATGGGAGCTACCGAGCGTGTAGCGATTATTGAAACCGAGACTGCCATGCAGCGGCGACCGGTCCTCGACCTTCAGCTCAACCTCCATCGTGCCCGGCTCGATGCCGGGACGGAATACCGGATTCAGCGTGCGGTCCGGCGCCACTGCATTGGCCACTGCCAGCTGCGCTTGCAGTGTCGGCAGATGCAGAGGGGCGCCAGGTTGCAGCGCGGGAATCTCATCACGCAGATCACGCGGCGAAAAATAGCGTGCGCCAGTGACGCGGAAACGTTCAATCTTGCTCTCGACCACCTGCAGGCGGATTACACCGTCAGCCGCCTCCTGCTCGGGGATATTCACCAGCACAGCGGCATAACCGGCATCACGATAGGCCAGCTCCAGGGCGCGTTTGGCCTCTTCAACATCGGCCAGGCTTTTGTTGCTGCCCAGGAACGGATAGACAATATTCTCCACTGCCGCGCGCGGCAACAGCGAGGCCCCCTCAACCTGAAATTCCCAGACATTGAAGCGTGGCTCGTTCTCTGCTGATGGCGCCTCATTCGCCTGCGCGGTGCAGTACAAACACGCCAGCAGCACCACAACAGAACGCCCCATTGCAGATACAAAATTCATTAGAAATCCAACCTCGACATGATTCAAAAGCGACATACGCAGGCCCGGCAAATACCTCAAGGCGCGCATTATGCGCGACACGCATTACATGACAGTTACATCTCTGTTACACAAAAAAGCATTTCCTAAAGTTGATCGTGCCCAAAGCGCTTCGCGGGGCAGGCTCTGCGAATAAATGCCCAAAGCACTACGTGGGGCAGGCCCTTCGCACCTACAACTTAACCATAAAAAAAGCGGCGGCACCCAGAGGAGCGCCGCCGCTTAAGGTAGTGCAGTTACGACTATTTCAGTGAAGCTGGCTTGCCGATCAACGGTACGCGGCAGTTGCTCACTGGAGTACCGTGGCTGGCGGTCAGCACTGGGTTGGCGGCATTCCATACGGTTGATGGGGCATAACCGTTGGTGTAGGTAGAGAGGTAACCTGCCTGACCCCAGGGGTGGACATAACCAGCGTTGCCAGCGGCGATGATGCTGGGCTTACCGGCCTGGCTGGCCATGGTGTTCAGGATGGCCAGCTTGTCCTTGCCGCCGCCAGTTACGACGTCAACTGGGTCTGGGCCGCCAGCGGCCACGGTGCGCCACTGCATGGACTCTTCAACCCAGTCGAAGTAGGTGTTGTTCCAGACGTTTTCCAGCGTTGGGGCCACACCATCGATCTTGATGAAGCGGTAACCCTTGGCCAGGTTGGCGTTGTTTTCGGTGGACTGCACACCCAGCGCCCAGACATTGGCGGTGTTTTTGGTATCCAGGCAGGTGGTGACATCGCCAGAACCGGAGTTCAGCACTACGACTGGACCGGTCAGGTTGTTGGTGGTATTGGCTGGGGTCAGTGCGCCAGTGGTGCAGGGGTTGTCGAGGAACTTGGCGTTGAACTGGGCCTGGGTGCCGGAACCGTTGACACGGCGGCAGATGTGCACCTTCAGGTCACTCGGTGCTACCACGCCCGGTACCAGATTGAGCTTGGCGCCGTTCATGTAGAGCGCATCCCACTTCTTGACGCCGTTCACAGCCATCAGCGAGGCAACCTGGATCTTGCTCAGGCTAGGCATGTCGGCTTCAGTTTCTGAACCGACAGTCTTGCCCTGGGCCTGCTGCAGGGCGTTACGCAGGGCGGTGGTCACCGGGATACCAAAGACACCGGCGCGCACGCTCTTGACATCGAGCTTGGCCAGCTGGGCTGGGGTCACTGGTAAAAAGCCAGCAGGCACGTTGACACCGACAAACATTGCGGGCTCGACATCGGAGAGGCCGGCATCAGGCACATGTGTAACCATGTTGGTGGTGGCGTTGTAGGCACAGGAGTAGACCTTAGGGGTCGCGGTCAGCGTGCAGTTGCTGGCGTTGACGTTCATGAACTCGATGGCGGCGCCATCAGCCACTGGCTGTACGCCCATGCCTGAACCACCGGCAGAGCGTTTGTGGATCAGAACCTTGGGGTTGGCGATGCTCAGACCGGCGACATTGGTGCTGTCCAGGTTGCAGGAGAAGGCGCGCTGCGCTGAACCGGGGGTGGCGGAGTTGTCGAGGTAGGTGTCCAGGCTACCGGCGACACACAGCTCACCCAGCAGTGAACCGAAGGCCTTGTCCTGGGCGCTGGCGCCGGAGACCCACAGCTCGATGTCAGGAACGATGTCGGGGGCCAGGGCGAAGGCCTGACCGGAGGCGAGGGTGGCGGCAGCCACGGCCATAACAATTGATTTCATTTTCACGATAGATTGCTCCAGATTAAAATTACCCCCGGCAACGCCGGGGGTGTACTGCTTTTGATAAAGGGGTAAACGACAGGGCTTAGGCTGGCACAGCCTCATCCTGCTGGCGGTTACGGCGGGCAATGCCCACCAGACCGGCCAGGGCGGAACCGAGCAGCAGCACTGCCGGTGGCAGTGGTACTGGTGCCGGGACAGAAGCGACGTCATAGCTCAGGTCACCATCGGCAGCCAAGGTCCATTTACCGGCAAACTTGTTGACCGCGCCCAGAAGGTTGCCAAGATCATCTGTCACTGGATTGCCGTCGACATCAAGCTTCAGACCCACGTGGTAGAAGGCCATGCTCTGGCCGATAACATTTTCGTCGCTGATCACCACGCTGTTGCCGATGTTGTTACCACCATAAGGACCAGCGTAGTAGCCATCACCACCAGTGGAGGTAGCGGAGTTGTTCAGTGCATAGTTAGTACCTGAACCACCACCTTGACCAAAAGCATCACCGTTGGCACCCTGCGCCATCAGGGCAGACTGATTAATCGCTATATACGCCTGCTCAAAACTGACGTTTGCCACTGCGGCATCACCGGAGTTGCTGGTGACATAGAGACCCCACTTCGGAAAATCGACTGGATTACTGAAGTCGCTGTCCATGGCACCCAACAGGTTCCAGACCAGGCTGCTGGAGCTGGTATTGGCGGTATTGATGAAGCTGCTGAGCTTGGCATCTGCCGCAAAAGAGTAGCTGCCGTTCTGGCCAGCCAGGAACTGGTCGATGGTCACACCCAGGTCGCGGGTGTAGGAGATCTGGTTGACCGAATCGAACACAGAGAAGTACAGCTCGCCCTGGCCAGCGCCAGTGTAGGCAGTACCGGCGTTGATCGCGGCATTGGCGCCACCTGCGGCCACCATGGCCAGTGCGGCAACTACCGCTTTCATTTTGAATTTCATTGCTAGACTCCTGTTTATAGGTTATGGCTTGCGCCGTTTTGGTTCCCAGCCCTCCTCTTTATTGGCAACCCACTGTCGCCAACAAGCCGAGCCAGAATGTCTAAACAACGGTG
>JAYWDX010000092.1:0-18663 GCA_043779675.1 Tenderia sp. (SeqCode) | reverse complement strand
TCCGTCGCTCGCTAGCGCTCCCAACTACGAAAGGGCAGACGGCGTAGCCTATCCGGGACTAGCGGCACTCGCTTCGCTATCCATGGCCGCCAGCGTTTGGGGGTGAATGATGATACAACGACTATTAATTATTTTAATGAGCGCTCTTTCTATTGTTGGGTGTGGCAATGACATTGAATGTTAGCCGGATCAAAGTTTCTTTAACTTATATAAAGGTGATGATTACCCTTCGAACGCAAAAGCAATGAAACACATGACCTGTTACGATTCCGAAGGGAATCCTATTTAGCTACATAAGGAATTGTCCGATGAAAATTACTCGACACGGTGCACGAGCAGACAATGGGCCAAGTAGTATTGATCTAAATAATATGAAAGTCATTCTCAGTGATGAGGGAATAGTCATTCGAGATCATGACATCAAGGATTTTGTGACAAAGGCACATTACAACTACAAAATTGTTTTCAGCCTTGAAGAGGTTGGTTTTATTATAGAGGCGCTTGGATCTTATCCAGAGAATAAAAAAGAAGAGGTTGGAAAGGCTCTCGAAGGAAAATTAAAGAAACTACTTCGGATAGTCCAATCCTGCATTGATTCCTGAATAATACTCGTATAACAACAGCATCGTGTGAGACTGAGTCGTTAAGCCTCAAAGGAATCTTATGGAACTCATCATAATACTGGGTATATCTATAGTGCTGTGGTTCGTTTTGTCTGGTAATTACAAGACGAAAATGCAAGATCCCCAAACGCTCCGCTCTGTTGAACTTGAGGATTCAATAGTTGAGTTGAAGAAAAAATCCTGGAAAATAAACTTATTCAAAAATATGGCAAAGAACACCATCACAGAAATGAATCATCAACAGAAGCCACGTCAGTATGGACATTCCCAACGACCACTATTGAACTAAGTCACCGATCCTTACCTTTTTTGTGCTCAGATCTTGCGATTATCTACAAACCGACTCATAAAAATTAACGCGGCGACGTGGGATCGTTGCAGCCAAGAGCGGTAGGATGGGTGGAGCGTAGCGCAACCCATCGAGCCTCTGGAGCGCCAAAGCATATTTATGGGTTATGCTGCGCTCCACCCATCCCACGGCCTGGGCGCACCTGCCGGAATCGTTCCACCGCGAGATTGAGCGTTGCCATGTGGTGATTCAGGAGGAAAAAGGTGATATATGAGTGCGATCAGTTACAACGCAGCCGCATGGCTTCCGTGAATTTTTAGAGACTCCCAGATGACCAAAGTACAGATAACCGATACCATCCTGCGCGACGCACACCAATCGCTGATCGCCACGCGCATGCGTACCGAGGACATGCTGCCCATCTGCGACAAGCTGGACAAAGTGGGCTATTGGTCGCTGGAGATGTGGGGGGGCGCCACCTTCGATGCCTGCATCCGTTTTCTCAAGGAAGACCCCTGGGAGCGGCTGCGTAAGTTGCGTCAGTCCCTGCCCAATACCCGCTTACAGATGCTGCTGCGTGGCCAGAATCTGCTTGGCTACCGCCACTACTCCGACGATGTAGTCAGCGCCTTTGTGCGGCAGGCGGCCAGCAATGGCATCGACGTCTTCCGTATCTTCGATGCGCTCAATGACGTACGCAACCTGCGTGTCGCCATTGAAGCGGTCAAAGTGGCTGGTAAACACGCCCAAGGAACCCTCTGCTACACCACCAGCCCGGTTCACAACATTCCCCAGTTTGTGGTGATGGCCAAAGAGCTGCAGGCACTAGGCTGCGACAGCATCGCCATCAAGGATATGGCTGGCCTGCTGACCCCCATGGTCACCGCAGAACTGGTAGATGCGCTGCAACAGGTGATCACCATTCCCATTCATCTACACTGCCACGCCACAGCTGGGCTCGCCTCGATGTGCCAGTTCAAGGCAGTCGAGCATGGCTGTTTGCACATCGATACCGCCATCTCCACCTTTGCCGAGGGGACCAGCCACCCGGCTACCGAGAGCATGGTAGCGGCATTCAAGGGGACCCCATACGACACCGGGCTTGATCTACCGCTACTGCAAGAGATTGGTTTTTACTTCTATGGCGTACGCAAAAAATACGCCCGTTTTGAAAGTGAGTTCACTGGTGTTGATACCCGCGTCCAAGTTAACCAGATTCCCGGCGGCATGATCTCCAATCTCGCCCATCAGCTCAAGGAGCAAGGTGCCCTCAATCGCATGAACGAGGTGATGGCCGAAATACCACGGGTCCGCGAAGACCTGGGTTACCCGCCACTGGTCACCCCAACCTCACAGATCGTCGGCACCCAGGCGGCACTCAATGTGCTGACGGGCAGCCGTTACAAAAACATCAGCAATGAGGTGAAATTCTATCTCCAGGGGCGTTACGGCAAGGCACCAGGCACTGTTAATGAGGTGGTGCTCCAGCAGGCCATCGGCAATGAAGCTGTGATCAGCTGCCGCCCCGCCGATCTGCTCCCCGCCGAGATGGAACGGCTGCGCGACGAGATCGGCACGCTTGCCCACAACGAAGAGGACGTGCTCACCTACGCCATGTTTCCCGACGTTGGCCGTACCTTCCTCGAAGAGCGTGCTGCTGGCACTCTGGTGCCTGAATCACTGGAGACACCCAGCATCAATAGTGAACGCCCGGCGGCGACGCCAGTGGAGTTTAATGTCACCATGCATGGCGAGAGCTACCACATCAAGGTGCTTGGCACCGGCCACAAAAGTGATACCAGTCGCCCCTTCTTTGTCTCCGTTGACGGCGTGCCCGAAGAGATTATGGTGGAGATACTTGAAGAGATCGGCATCGACGAGAACGGCGGTAACAATATCCCATCCAAAACCAAGGGCAGCAGACGTCCCGCCGCCAAAGGGCCAGGCGATGTCACCACCTCCATGCCCGGCACCATTGTTGAGGTACTGGTCAAAGAGGGTGACCTGGTCAAAGAGGGTGCTGCCCTACTTGTCACTGAGGCGATGAAGATGGAGACCGAAGTACAGGCCCCTATCTCCGGCACCATTAAGGCGGTACACATCAAGAAGGGTGATACCGTCAATCCCGACGAGACACTGATCGAAATCGAATAGATGAATCCGCCGCTTATTCTTGCCTCCTCCTCCCCTTATCGGCGTGAGCTACTGACCAAACTGGGACTAACGTTCACGTGCCAGTCACCGGACATCGACGAAAGCCCTGCGCCCGACGAGCAGCCCGAAGCGCTGGTGGCACGATTAGCCAAAGAGAAGGCGCTGGCCATCGCCCGTCATCATGGCGTGGCCTTGATTATCGCCTCCGACCAGGTGGCGGTACTCAATGGCCAGATACTCGGCAAACCCGGCAACCATACCAATGCCGTCAAACAACTGAGTGCCGCATCAGGCCAGGCCGTGCTTTTCCTCACCTCACTGGCACTACTTAATAGCAGCAATGGCCAACTACAGCTGGAGGTTGTGCCCTTCACCGTGCATTTTCGCCAGCTCACGGCCAGCGAGATCGACAACTATCTGCACAAGGAGCAACCCTACAACTGCGCAGGCTCCTTTAAATCCGAGGCCCTTGGCATCGCCCTGTTTGAACGACTCGAAGGCGATGACCCCAATGCCCTCATCGGCCTACCCATAATCCGGTTGATCAGTATGCTGAGAAATGAAGGTATCAACGTTATTTAACGGCCGCTTGCATTAAACATTACCGGTTAGATAGCCGATACGGAACTAACCACTACCTAAAGGACGTTAGGTCCATGACCAAGCAACTTTCCATCGCCGATCTTGCCATCACCGTGGTCGAGCCCTCATCAACACAGTGGCACTTCATCCAGAAACAACTTGAAGAGATGGGTGTCACCCGCGCGGACTGTTTCAAAACTGGCCAAGAGGCACTTAATGATATGCGCCAGTTTCAACCTGACTTGGTAATCAGCGCTATGCACCTACCTGATATGACCGGCACAGAACTGATTCACGCCATGCGTGGTGATGCTGTGTTGGAGGCGCTCCCCTTCATGCTCATCTCCAGCGAAGAGTCAAACTACTATCTGGAGCCGATACGTCAGGCGGGTGTTATCGCCATCTTGTCCAAACCATTCAACCCCGGCGACCTGAGGCGAGCGCTCTACTCCACGCTGGAGTTCATCAAACCCGACATGGAGGGGCTGGAGGGGATTCATCTGGAGGATCTCGAAGTTCTAATTGTGGATGACAGCTCGACCGCCCGCAAACATATCAGCCGTGTCATCAGCAACATCGGCATCGAGAAAGTCACCTTTGCCACCAACGGCCGCGAAGCTGTAGATATACTTACCACGCAATTTTTCGACCTCATCATCACCGACTACAACATGCCCGAAATGGATGGCAAAGAGCTTGCCAAATATATACGTGAACAGAGTTCACAGCGTTCCATCCCCATCCTTATGGTCACCAGCGAAGCCAACCACAGCCATCTGGCCGGGGTGAAGCAGTCCGGCGTCTCGGCCATCTGCGACAAACCATTTGAGGCCGCTCAGGTCAAACAGTTAATTATCAACATCCTCAGCACCGCCCATTCCTAACGGTCATTGCCTGAAGAGATCTTGGCAAAGTGCTCTCTGATCGCCGCCACCCTGTTGCGATTGGCGTTGAAATCTGAGCGTCCCACTCGCGAAGCAGAGCGAACCTGAAAACGTTGCTGCTCGGGTTCCATCAGCAACTCAACATCATCCACATAGCCAAACAACGGTGTACTAAAGGTGGCCCAGAGGTAGTTATCGGCGTGTTGCTCGATTGTGCCGCCAAGGGTTTCGAAGGTCTGACGCATGTTTATCCAGGCATGAGCGGACGCGCCTTTAAAGGAGATGGCTTCAATACCGGATGTCTCCGCGCTATTAACGCAGTTGCTGGTCTGTACACAAACCGCAAGCCGCCCATTCACCAAACCAAGTTTGGGTGCGGTTTTGGATTGATATGCCAAAAACACAAACCAAATGAGTACCAATACAACGGCAGCGCCAAGCGTAAAAAATAGCAGTTTCACAATATTCCCTCTAGTTAAATTTCATGACATCCACACAGACGAACACAGCAATCGGGGAACGCGACAGCAGAAGTCGCATTGCTGGATTCTCCTGAAACGGTTGCCCACAAGCGAAGCTACCTTCGAATTTTACGATATAAAAGTTAGTGATGAAACGGCGATGTGCCTGCGGATCAACACCCAATTCACTGACATCATCAGAGAAGACCCAGCCGATGTTGTCATGGCAGCGCACGTAGTTAACCCAGGCGTAACCCGACGGAATCTCGAACCGTTTATGCAGCGAGTGGTGCAACAATGTGGTGTCGCGTGTCGCCAGCGTACTCCATAGCAGCGCCTTGAAGACCTCCTGCGCTCCCTCATTCAGATCATCAATATCATCACGATTGCCGGCGACAATGATGAGATTAGCCATCTCCTGCAACTCAGGCGACTGACCATAGGCATCAATCAGGGCTGTGATATTTTTGCGGCGGTCGGGGCGTGATAGCGCCAGAATCATCGGTTTATTGGGCTGCTGGAGAAAGCGGGACGGCTCGGCAAACAGCGGCGATTGCAGCTCCTCCCCTTTTGCGAGACTGAATTTCGTTAGATCGGTGTCTGGCGGGACTACACGCATCTGCTCCGGCTGGTAGTGGTCGTAGCGTTCATACTGCTCTTCGATCTCTTGAAAGGTACTGGTGATGACACGCTCTGCTGAGGCCTACGCCTGCTCCTCCGCGTTGATGCGGCGCACCATGTTGTAACTTTTCTCAACCTGCGCGGCAGAAAGGCCACTGGCGACAAGACGACACCGTTTAACACGTACTAGCGAATGGCCCATGAAGAATGTTGGGCAGCAGATTGCTGTCACGGGAGCAACTCAGGGCATTGTCAGCAAAGCTGTCAGGGTGATCCCAGAGCTGCTCTTTGGGCAGATACCCATCAGGGGCCAGCCTTGATGCGAATGATATTAACGCCATTGCCCAACGACTCGAGCGGCGGTGCATACTCATCACCAAGATCAGGGACATCGATCAGTCGTGTCAGCAGATCGGCCCGTGCCACACCTGGCTGTTTAGCCAACGCTCGCGCCAGCTCCACTGCAAAATATTTTCACTTATAAATCAAATTGACATCAAAGATTGCAGCGATAGCACCAGGCGGTCACGGGGGAAATTAACACTAAAAAGAGGAGACAAGCTCCGGCCCACAGAGGGGCCAGAGCACCTTAACAAAAGTGTTTATTATTCGAAGGGGTGACGCAGAACAATGGTCTCATCACGATCAGGACCGGTGGAGATGATGTCAATGGGCACATCGATGATCTCTTCGATCCGCTTCAGATACGCCTTGGCATTTGCTGGCAGGTCTTCATAACGTTGAACACCAACGGTAGACTCCTGCCAACCGGGCATCTCTTCATAGATCGGTTCACACTGTGACAAGGTATCAGCTTCCATTGATTGCGCTAAGTAGTCCTGACCATTATTGCGATAACCGATGCAAAGACGGATGGTATCCAGTCCATCAAGTACATCCAGCTTGGTGATACAGATGCCAGAGACGCTGTTAATCATATTGGTGCGGCGCAGTGCCACTGCATCAAACCAGCCACAACGACGGGCACGACCGGTGGTGGAGCCAAATTCATGGCCACGGCGAGCCAGATGTTCACCCATCGCATCGAACAGCTCTGTCGGGAAGGGACCGGCACCGACACGTGTGGTGTAAGCCTTGGTGATCCCGAGGATGTAATCAAATGCACGTGGTCCCATACCACTGCCTGTAGAGGCCCCACCTGCAGTGGTGTTGGATGAGGTCACGTAAGGATAAGTACCGTGATCAATATCAAGCAGCGCACCCTGCGCCCCTTCGAAGAGAATGTTTTCACCCCGTTTACTGAAATCGTTAAGGAGTTCTGGCACATCGACCACCAGTGGTTGTAGCTGCTCAGCCCAGATCATGGACTGGTCCAGCACCTGCTGGAAGTCAACGACATCAGTCTTGTAGTAATTCTGCAGAACGAAGTTATGGTAATCGAGAACCTCACCGAGCTTGGCGGCAAAGCGCTCACGATGAAAAAGATCGTCAATACGCAGCCCACGGCGTGAAACCTTATCTTCGTATGCTGGGCCAATACCGCGGCCAGTAGTGCCAATGGCAGCCTTGCCGCGCGCTTTTTCGCGGGCGAGGTCAAGACTGACATGATAAGGCAGGATCAGTGGGCAAGCCGCACTAATGCGCAGACGCTCACGGGCCGGTACACCACGAGCCTCAAGCCCCCCTATTTCCTTAAGCAGTGCCTCAGGAGAGACCACCACACCGTTACCGATAAGGCAAAGCACGTTATCGCGCAAAATCCCGGAAGGGATCAGGTGCAACACTGTCTTTTCGCCATTGATAACCAAGGTATGACCAGCATTGTGGCCACCCTGGAAACGGACAACCGCACCAACCTTTTCTGTCAGCAAGTCTACAATTTTACCCTTGCCTTCGTCACCCCACTGGGTGCCAATGATAATTACGTTCTTACCTGTGCTGCCCATGCTTAACACCTGAATATATTTATTGGATATATAAAAATTATGTAAATCAATCAGCTGAGGCAACGTCCCAGCCATTGCCACCCGACTTCATAATGCGGTCACACCCCATGCTTCGGGCATCCCCCGGTCCTCCAGGCAATGTACAAACAACACGTTCACCGGCGGCACGTAATTCAGTGATGCGTGACTCTAATGCAGGATCATCATCTACGGGGGCCAATATTCCCTTTGGCCCCTTCTTCTGGCACGGACTCAATTCTACCAACACCTTAAGGTCAGCACTGAAGCCGGTAGCGGGACGGGCGCGGCCAAAGGCCTCACCGATAGAGTCATAACGCCCACCACGAGCGATCTCTTGTCCCTGCCCCGGCACGAAGGCAGCAAAGACCACCCCAGTCTGATAACGATAGCCACGCAACTCGGCAAGATCAAAGTAAAAAGGGAGATCACCGATGAAATGTTTCGCGCGAGTAGCAATCTGGCAAAGATTTTCCAGTGCTGCTTGGACGGCTGGGCTGGCGGTTTTTAGCACAGTTTTGGCTTCATCCAGCACCGCGTAATCACCATTGAGTTCCACCAGGGCCAGCAGGTGAGCTCTAACAGCAGGGGCCACACGCCATTCGCTAAGATACGCCTCAATCTCAGGCAGTGCCTTACGCTGCATCGCCTCGAACAGAGTTACTTCCTGATCACCGCTAAGCTCAGCAT
The DNA here is from genome assembly GCA_043779675.1 of Tenderia sp. (SeqCode). Classification (GTDB taxonomy): domain Bacteria; phylum Pseudomonadota; class Gammaproteobacteria; order Tenderiales; family Tenderiaceae; genus JAKFXL01. Next base: position 10,434 of record JAYWDX010000092.1, on the reverse strand, counting down.
CCTGTACCAGACCACGGTAGATTCCGACATGGCCCAGATCAATATGGAGATCAGCGACACGGCTGGCCTTGAGCATCTCCACCATCAACCGCAGGATCTCGACATCACTCTCAATACCAGCATGACCATAAAGTTCGGCCCCCACCTGCATCGGCGAACGGGAACGGCCAAAACCATTGGGACGGGTGTGCAATACTGGCCCTATATAACAGAGGCGATTAGGAGCATCGCGCTTAAGCAGATGGGCATCAATGCGCGCCACCTGAGGAGTCATATCGGCACGCACCCCCATCAGACGACCAGTGAGCTGGTCAATCAACTTGAAAGTCTGGAGATCCAGGTCATTTCCCGTCCCCACCAACAGTGATTCGAGATACTCGATCAACGGCGGCATTACCAGCTCATAACCCCAGCTGTAGAAAATATCCAGCAGCTTGCGGCGCAGATACTCTAGATGCCGAGCCTCGCGCGGCAGCAGTTCAACAATGCCTTCCGGCAGTAACCAGCGATCTTTTTCTTGTGCCACTCGATTAACCATTGTGTTGTTTGCGATGGATCAACTGACCAAGGACAGCAACACTGCCCCTACAATCATGCTTATCAGGCCATAGAGGCGCAATAATCTGTCATCCATCTGAATCATATGGCCGTACGCCTTACGTAAGCCTGTCGGGCTCAAAAAAGGCAGCACACCCTCGATTACCAATACTAGGGCCAGGGCGACCCATAAGTTTTGCCAAATCATAATTGTCATCAAAAAAAGCGGGCATAACACTATGTGCGATGCCCGCGCGAGCGTAGTTATTTTACCTGTTTATTAGCAAACGCGGTGAACCAATCATTGGCCATCCCTACTAATTAGCACCTTTTTGACTATTAAAGTAACGGAAGAAATCAGCATCTGGCTTAACAACTATAATATCTTCCTTACCTTTAAAGGAGCTGCGATAAGCCATCAAACTACGGTAAAAGGCGTAGAACTCACGGTCTTTATTGTAGGCTTTTGCATAGATTTCCGACGCCGCGCCATCTCCTTGTCCGCGCAGCAACTCAGCTTCGCGGTAGGCCTCAGCTATGATCACGGTACGCTGCTTGTCGGCATCGGCGCGGATGCGCTCAGCCTGTTCAGCCCCCTTGGAGCGAAAATCCTTCGCCACACGGGTACGCTCAGCCTCCATTCGGCGATAAACAGCATCGCTAACTTCGCCCTTGAGATCGATGCGCATGATACGAACATCAATCACCTCAACGCCAAATTCCTTGGATTTTTTGTCAGCCGTAACCGTAGCAATGCTCATAATCTCAGCACGCTCACCAGAGATGACGTCCTGAATAGTACGGCGGGCAAACTCTTCACGCAGGGCATCTTTGATGATCTGCGACAGACGTACGTTGGCCATACGCTCATCTCCACCCATCGCAGTAAAATAGGTCGAGACATTATCAATACGCCACTTAACAAAGGAGTCCACCACAACGTTCTTTTTCTCAACAGTGAGGAAGGTTTCAGGCTCGGCATCCATAGTCAAGACCCGGCCATCAAACTTACGCACATTATTAATAAAAGGGATTTTGAAGTGCAGGCCAGGCTCAAAGTCTGTACTTTCAATCTTACCTAGCCGTAGCAGGATCGCCTTCTCGCGCTCATCGACCGTAAATATCGATAAGAGCCCAATCACCAAGACAACACCTAGCAGGATAACGATACCCAAACTCTTGTTCTGATTCATTAGCGCACCTCCCTGCCACGTAAAGTCGATTGTCCCTGCTGCATAAACTGCTCAGCAGATTTTACAGCTGAACTGGACTGACTCTCAGGCGACTGGAGTTTTTGTGCGGCACCAACCGCTGTGTTTGCAGCCGGATTGTTGTTGCCCATCATTTTGTCCAAGGGCAGATAGATCATATTATTCCCGCCTTTAACATCCACCACCACCTTAGAGGCATTGCTTAACACCTGTTCCATGGTCTCAATATAGAGACGCTGGCGTGTCACCTCAGGTGCCTTTTTATACTCAACCAAAATGCTTTCGAAACGCTTGGCCTCACCCTCGGCCTGCGCTACCACCTGCTCTTTATAGGCACTGGCCTCTTCGACCTGGCGAGCCGCACCACCGCGCGCTCTCGGCAATACATCATTCGAGTAAGCCTCGGCTTCATTAATAACACGCTGCTGATCCTCACGCGCTTTAACAGCATCATCAAAGGCGTGCTGCACTTCTGTCGGCGGCTGAGCATCCTGCATGTTGACACTGATTATCATCAAGCCAGCACCATAACTATCCAAAGTCTTCTGAATTAGAACCTTAACCCGATCAACAATATCGCTACGCCCCTCTTTAAGCACAAAATCCATATCGCTCTTACCAACGATTTCACGAACCGCACTCTCCGTAGCCTCACGTAAGCTCAGGTCAGGATTCTTCACTTTAAAGACATAATCCGCAGCCGATTTAATGTTGTATTGAATAGCAAACCTAACATCGACGATATTTTCATCACGCGTCAACATCATCGACTCACTGAGGACCGCGCTACTTTTAGCCGAGGGATCACTCGAATTTGTACGATAACCAATCAGAACGTCACGGTTCTGGGCCACATTAACGTTAATTACATTTTCGAATGGGCGTGGCAGACGAAAATTCAAACCAGGCTGCATGGTATCAACGTAATTTCCAAAGCGCGTAACAACACCACGTTCAGCTGGCTGAATGATATGAATCATGTCATACACAAGCCAAACACCCACAAGAAGCAGGATGACAATGCCAACACCACCGGCACTACTGCCGCCACCGCGGATAGGTGTAGCGCCATCACCACCAGCCCCCTTACCGCCTAAACCACCCAACACGCTGTTGATCTTTTGCTTCATTTTGCGGACTACTTCGTCCAGATCAGGTGGACCTTGATCCTTCCCGCGACCACCCCAGGGATCTTTATCCTTCGATCCTCCCGGCTCATTCCAGGCCATACTTATCTCCAAATCGTTATGTAAATAGTTAGCCACGCTGGCATATCAATACCCGAACCAGCAACTTCAGAAATCTTACCCCAGTACAACAAGGCAACGCTATAAATCATTAACCACATCAACAGCATGTTCATCCAGACAACGGCACCCTTCCTGACGGCAATACGCCTCCTTCTGCCGCGGCCAAAGGGAAACCTCAAGCAACCACTCGCCCTGCTCGGTATGAGTCTCACTCTCGATCACACCCGCCGTAAATAGCTCTGTTCGCAGTCGGCCAGCCATAGGCGCCAACAGCAGCTGATAACGATGTTTAGTTGCCACCTCTTTCCATGTGATCTCGTCATTCCGAGCATTAGCATCCTGCCACTGCAGATACTCTGTCACCACCTGACGCAACAGCTCCTGACCAGCACCTGTGACCGCCGAAACCCAGACACGTAACGGGCGACCGTAGTCATCGCGATCAATATGTGCCTCACCACCCGCTATAAGATCTATTTTGTTATAAACCTCAATCTGGGGCACAGTCTCAGCACCGACCTCTTTCAACACCGAATTAACCTCGGCAATCCGCTCTTGTCGTCCATCAGTATGGGCATCAATGACATGCAACAAAAGGTTAGCATCTTGCGTCTCTTCAAGCGTCGAGCGAAACGCTGCCACCAAATTATGTGGCAAATGACGAATAAATCCTACGGTATCAATAAGCACCGTATCGTGCTCAGTTTTCAGGTTGAATTTACGCAATGTTGGATCAAGCGTGGCAAACAATTGGTCGGCTACATAAGCATCCGCCTCCGTCAAGGCATTAAAGAGCGTCGATTTACCGGCATTGGTATAACCCACCAAAGAGACCGTCTGTACTAGGGACTTACGGCGCGAGCGTCGACGCTCTTCACGTTGCTGCGACACTTTTTCCAGCCGCTTGTTGAGCTGTTTGATGCGCTGGGCGATTAAACGGCGATCAGTCTCGAGCTGGGTTTCACCCGGTCCACGCAGGCCAATCCCACCACCCTGTCGCTCCAGATGAGTCCAACCCCGTACCAAACGAGTGGAAAGGTGGCGTAACTGGGCCAATTCAACTTGCAACTTGCCTTCAAAAGTGTAGGCCCGCTGGGCAAATATATCGAGAATCAAACCAGTACGATCCAGTACTCGGCAACACAGTAATCGTTCGAGGTTGCGCTCCTGCGACGGCGACAATGCGTGGTTAAAAATTACCAGCTCAGACTCGGTCTCCACCACGGCTTGGCGGATCTCCTCTGCCTTGCCTACTCCCACAAAATACTTGGAATCAGGACCTCGGCGACTACCTTGTATAACAGCTACAGGCTCGGCTCCCGCAGAGACCGCCAGCTCTTTAAGCTCATCAAGATCTTCCCGCGCACTCTGGTCATGAAAATTCACATGCACAAGAACGGTGCGTTCACCCACTTTAGGACGTTCAAAGAATTCCACTTAATCTAGCACCTGCTGCCAACTATTCGGCACTATCTTCGTCATCAGTGTCTAAATTCAATTTCACATTACGCGCTGGCACAATGGTGGATATAGCATGTTTGTATACCATCTGGCTGACACTGTTTTTTAAGAGCACAACAAACTGGTCAAACGATTCAACCTGCCCTTGTAACTTAATGCCGTTAACCAAATAGATAGCCACAGGCACCTTCTCTTTCCGCAGGGCGTTCAAAAAAGGGTCTTGTAAACTTTGCCCCTTACTCATTATATAACTCTCCTTTTATTTTTAGATCAAAATCGAACATTATCACTAAAGCTGCTCGCCCAAACGATCCCGCACACGCCATCAGGGCTAAAGTCTAGCACAACAATAGGTTATACACTCAATTCCAGCTCCGCCTGTAAATATCTCAACACATCATCAAAAAGCGCAGGAGACTCACCATCAAACCAAACCGCACCTTGTTCAGAACGCAACCAGGTCAGTTGGCGCTTGGCAAATTGGCGAGTCGCCGCGACCCCTTTGTGGACCAACTGATCGTACCCATAGTTCCCATCAAGATATTCCCACACCTGCCGGTACCCTACCGCCCTCATGGAAGACTTAGAGAGATTGAGCCCTCCCATCTGACGCAGACGCACCACCTCTTCAACAAAGCCTTGCTCCAACATAGCATCGAAACGGCGCTCAATGCGCTCATGCAATGTCGCGCGCTGCGCTGGTGCGATAACAACTTTCGCTACAGCATAGGGTAATTTTTGTCGCTGCGACTCAGCACAGAGCTCAGTCATATTAATCCCCGTCAGCTCATATACCTCAAGCGCCCGCTGGATGCGTTGGCGGTCATTAGGATTAATTCTAACTGCCGCCACCAGATCAACATCTGCCAGCCGTCGATACAACCCACTCAAGCCTTGGGCTGTAACCTCCGCATCTAAGCGGGCACGCACAGCCTCATTAGCAGCCGGCAAATCAGAAAGCCCATGCTCAAGAGATCGGTAATAGAGCATCGTCCCCCCAACCAGCAACGGGATACGTCCTGCCGCCGTAATTTCGGCCATTGCCAGCAACGCGTCATCACGAAAACTGGCGGCTGAGTAAGCCTGAGCCGGGTCAAGTATGTCAATCAAACGGTGTGGAATACGTGCCAGCAATTCAGGCGATGCTTTGGCGGTCCCAATATCCATGCCCCTATAGACAAGTGCTGAGTCAACACTAATAAGTTCGCAAGGCAGCTTATCAAACAAACGAAGCGCAAGATCGGTCTTGCCCGCAGCCGTGGGACCCATCACAAAGATGGCGGGCGGTTTAGATGCGCGCAAAGAGGAGGGCATAATCAAGAGGCCTAATATGAATCAGGCCCCTATTTTAACTGAACGGGATACCGAACAGCACAGCCCTTTGCGTGATGGTTGAATTTAGGGCAGAATACCGCCCCTAATGCAGGCAAGTGCCTGAAAGATTACCAACCCCACTGGAGAAGCATCCCCGTTATGGCAAAAGAAGACGCTATTGAGATGGAAGGCACTGTTATCGACACCCTGCCCAACACTATGTTCCGCGTAGAACTGGAGAATGGACACGTTGTCACCGCTCACATTTCAGGGAAAATGCGCAAAAACTACATCCGCATCCTGACTGGCGACAAGGTCACCGTGCAGTTAACCCCTTATGATCTGAGCAAAGGTCGCATCACATACCGTGCCCGTTAATTAATCGACAGACTCAGCCTGACGCGCCTCCTCCTCAATTTCGAAGCTCAATTCGCCTCCCTTCACGCTGATCCTGACAAACCCACCTGAGGCCAAGCGGCCAAACAGCAGCTCTTCCGCGAGTGGTTTTTTGATGCTCTCTTTAATCAAGCGAGCCATGGGCCGTGCCCCCATGGCAGGATCATAACCACGTTCACTAAGCCACTCACGCGCCGCCGCCGTGATCTCCATGCTGACATGTTTGTCATGCAGCTGGGTTTCCAGTTCGATGATGAACTTGTCCACCACATGCCCCATGGTCTTGCGATCCAGAGCTTTGAATTCGATGACCGCATCAAGACGGTTGCGGAACTCGGGGGTGAAAGTGCGTTTGATTGCCTCCATGCCATCGCGGGCATTATCTTGCTGGGTAAAACCAATGGAGGTACGACTAATCTGCTCAGCACCGGCATTAGTAGTCATAACAATAATCACATTTCGGAAATCGGCTTCCCGGCCATTATTATCAGTCAGTGTGCCGTGATCCATGACCTGCAACAGCAGATTAAATACATCGGGATGGGCCTTCTCGATCTCATCCAGCAACAACACTGCATGTGGAGTTTTATTAATCGCATCAGTAAGCAAACCACCCTGATCAAACCCTACATAACCGGGTGGCGCACCAATAAGACGTGACGCCGCATGCCGCTCCATATACTCAGACATATCAAAGCGGATCAATTCGATCCCCATCACCTTGGCGAGCTGACGTGTAACCTCAGTTTTACCAACCCCAGTCGGTCCCGCAAAGAGGAATGAACCAATCGGTTTTTCTTCATGGCCAAGCCCAGAACGAGCCAGCTTGATTGCGGTGGCCAAGGAGTCAATCGCCGGATCCTGACCAAAGACCACCATTTTCAGATCGCGCTCCAGAGTTCTAAGTCGTTCGCGATCAGTACTACCGATATGCTTAGGCGGGATGCGGGCTATCTTGGCAACAATGGCTTCTACATCACGCACCCCAATGGTTTTTTTGCGCTTTGAGGGTGACGCCATGCGTTGCTGCGCCCCGGCCTCATCAATCACATCAATCGCCTTGTCCGGCAGATGGCGGTCAGTGATGTAGCGCGCGGACAATTCAGCCGCCGCCTTGATAGCCTGGCGGGTATATTTAACTTGGTGATGCTCTTCAAAACGGGATTTCAAACCATGCAGAATCTGGATGGTCTCGCTCACGGTTGGTTCTGGCACATCTATTTTCTGAAAGCGGCGTGCTAGAGCACGGTCCTTTTCAAAGATGCCACGATACTCCTGATAGGTTGTTGAACCGATACATTTCAGTTCACCAGAAGCCAACGCCGGCTTAAGAAGATTAGAGGCATCCATCACACCACCAGAAGCGGCGCCAGCACCTATGATGGTATGTATCTCATCAATAAACAGGATATTGCCGGGATGTTTTAGCATCTGCGCCAACACCGCCTTCAGCCGTTTCTCAAAATCGCCACGGTATTTTGTACCGGCCAACAGTGCCCCCATGTCCAGGGAGTAGACCGTGCTCTGCGCCAGCACCTCTGGCACTTCACCATCCACAATACGCTTGGCCAATCCTTCCGCCAGAGCGGTCTTGCCGACCCCTGCCTCACCGACAAATAGAGGGTTGTTTTTGCGCCGACGGCACAATATCTGAACAGTACGTTCAACCTCTTCGTGCCGTCCAATCAAGGGATCAATTTTACCCTGCTTGGCACGTTGATTGAGGTTGACAGCAAAACTCTCGAGCGGTGATTTGACACTGGAGTCAGCCTCACCCTCATCATCTTCAGTACGACCAAAACCCTCACCCTCTTCATCACCAGCAACCTTGGAGATACCATGAGAAAGGTAATTCACCACATCAAGGCGGGTAACGTTCTGAGCATTCAGGAGATAAGCAGCCTGCGAATCGGGTTCGCCAAAAATGGCCACCAGCACATTGGCACCAGTCACCTCTTCACGGCCAGCACTCTGCACGTGAAAAACGGCACGTTGCAGTACACGCTGAAAGCCTAAGGTTGGCTGGGTCTCCCGACTATCTTCGTTCGAGATAACGGGAGTGGTTTCATTAAGAAACGAGAGCAACTCCCGTTTCAAGTGGGATAGATCAGCACCACAGGCACGCAGAACACTCGCAGCTGCTGAATTATCCAACAGCGCCAACAGCAGATGCTCAACCGTCATGAATTCGTGGTGTTTATCACTCGCCTCACGAAACGCGGTGTTCAGGGTGAATTCCAATTCCTTGTTCAACATGACAAGCACCTCCTACGTTGCCTGGTACTGCACAGACCTAAAATTTTAAGTTTCTTCCATCGTGCATTTCAGCGGGTGCTGATTTTCATATGAAAAATCATTCACCTGAGCCACCTTTGTTTCAGCCACATCCTGCGAAAAAACACCACATACTCCCGCACCTTCTGTGTGGATTTGAAGCATCACTTGTGTGGCCTTCTCGCGACCCATGCCGAAAAACTTCTCCAGCACATGGATAACAAACTCCATAGGAGTGTAATCGTCGTTTATCAGCAAAACTTTATATAAGGGGGGACGTTTCAGCTGAGGTCGCGCCTCCTGAAGTGCCAAGTCGTCATTCAAGTCGTCATCTGTTTTTTTTGTCATAGCGACTGCGATTATAACCAAATAGACCCAGCATGACAGCGCATTCCCGCATATAAACAACAACCCAACTACAATGCCATATACCTTCTAACCTATTAAATAGCCATAATTTTTTCCTGCACATACTAAAAAGCACATACCTTTAAAACCACATTATCGCGAACCACACCACCCCGCTTTAGTATCTGCTTATAAACTCCTGATACACACAGCAAAGCGCCTAGTCGAACATACTCACACCAAACAACAATCCTTAATGTTTTCAATCTATTGACTTCTGAACTTTTTTGATCAACATTAATCACCGAGTGGGGGGGGTAAATGTAGTTGTGGTCGATCCTCTACAGCGGGCCGGAATTTCCGGCGTGAATTTTATTTTAACCGCGGGGAAAGTAAGAATGGCAAAAGGTATCGTTAAGTGGTTCAGCAACGCCAAAGGGTATGGATTTATAGCGCCTGAAGAGGGGGGGGACGATATATTTGCTCACTTCTCTGCAATCGACATGGATGGCTACAAGTCACTTCGACAGGGTCAAAAGGTTCTGTACGAAGTCTCTCAAGGTCCAAAAGGGTTGCTTGCAGCCGCCATCAATCTGGATGGCAGCGAAGTAGCCGCCGACGATACAACTCCACGGGGCGCTGAAACAGATTCCATTAGATAAGCAGTAATAAACCCCCGGCCGCAAGATAAAACCTATAACAGCGACCGGGGTTTTTATTAAGAAACAACTTCAAATACATTTGCATCCTGGCAATCATCGCATCGCCAAATTTTCAACAACTCAACCCAGTTGCGCCACCCATTAGACAAGTCGTAGGTCACTGTACGCGCAGAGATCACGTCGTTCAGTCCCTTGATTATCAAGTCAATCGCCTAAAACCCATCCTAACCCTCATGTTTTGGTGCCGTACCATGAGTCTTTTCGAACATTGCAACGGGTGTCAGAGCGGTTGGTGCCGAGGGCGATACCCAGCACACAGGAAATATAGTCACCGTTAAGATTGAGAGTGGCCTGTGTTATCCAGACGCGCATCTGCTGCAGGCAGTCGATCAGCTTTTGCACTTGGGGCGCCAGCGGTCCACTCAATACAGCATAGACTTACCCTACGGACTCTCCCTGTGTATGAAAATGGCTAAGGCTATTCTATTATCGTCGTTTTTTAATGATAACCTCATAAAACATGGCCAGAATAATCCTGTTCAACAAACCCTATGACGTGCTCTCGCAATTCACTGACGCGAAAGAGCGCAGCACGCTGGCCGACTACATCAACCTCAAAGGGTTCTACCCGGCGGGACGTCTGGACCGCGACAGCGAAGGACTGCTGCTATTGACCGATGATGGCGGCGCGCAGCACTGCATCGCCGATCCACGCCACAAGATAGCAAAGAGCTACTGGGCGCAGGTCGAGGGCATCCCCGATGAAACAGCACTGGAACAACTACGCCATGGCGTCGAACTCAAAGATGGCATGACCAAACCAGCCGAGGCACGCCTGATCGAACCAGCCGCGATCTGGCCACGCACGCCCCCCATTCGTTACCGCGCCAACATCCCCGACAGCTGGATCGAGCTCACCATCAGAGAGGGGCGCAACCGCCAGGTGCGGCGCATGACCGCCGCCATCGGCCACCCCACCCT
>JAYWDX010000091.1:0-5553 GCA_043779675.1 Tenderia sp. (SeqCode) | reverse complement strand
TTAAGGACAGGTAAACCTCCTGTTAAGTTTGCATAAACATATTGTTACTGATCCCTGCCGCTCCGCATCACTCTGCGTGTCAATCGCCAATACGCTTGTATGCGCTATTTTCAGAAAATGTAATACAAAGGAAATGCCTGTGAAATCTCACTGCTCTACAGTTGCAGTTGTCAATGACATACAAGCTCTGAAGGGGTGAGATGATCGATAACAGAAAACAGATGGTGTCGTTACGCATCGGAGCCAACGATCTGCACAAGGTAAGGGCAATCGCGCGCCGCTTGCGGGTGCGAGAGTCGGATGTGTTCCGCTTTGCCATCAGGGTCACGCTCGGGCGGCTGGGAATGTTCCATGATGATTCGGTGGTGGGGCGTGACCTGCTGCCGGTATTCATGGGATTTGGCACCGAGATTGCCAGTTATTTCGATCTTGATGCCGGAATGGTGGAGCGGATCATCAATGAACGGGCGCAAGAGGGGCAGCGGGTGGAGCGGCGTGATGTCGAGCTGGTGACGCTAGCAGGAGCTCAGGATGGTTACGCCTACCTGCGCCTGAAGGAGTTGGCGGAGGGGCATGATGATGCCTTGGGTCTGCAGGGAGTTCTGCGTGAGTACATGTATGAAAAATATATGCGTCATGAAGGTGGTGAAGGTGCGGCAGGAGAGAAGCGGTTGCTGCCGGTGTCGGGCGATGAGTAAGTGTCGTTTTTGATTTGTGATGGTAATTATTTAGGAGCGTAAAAATGGGTAATCAGATGGCAAGGGCAGTGGTGATGACGCTGCTGATATGGATGGGGTCTGGAACGGCTCAGGCGGCGATGGTGGTGTATGAGGATGTTGGATTTATTTCAACTCAGGAGATTCATAAAAATCCTGATCGGTTCACCATCTCCAGCGCTGGAAAGTATCAGGTCAAACTGGTGGATTTCACCTTTCCGAAGAGTTTCAAACAGCTGGAATTGAAGATTATTGGTTCATCGGCGAGCTTGGGTGAAGTGGCGTGGCTTGATTCTCCCGGTGAAACTGTGTTTGACGCTACCCCAGGGATTTACTATGCCGCGCTGTTCGGTGAAACAAATGGTGTGCTGGGGTTGGGGCTGTATGGGATCCAGGTCAGCCAATGGATTGCCCCGGCACCAGTGCCACTGCCCGCAGCAGGATGGTTGTTGGGAACGGCGCTGCTCTCTCTGGCGGCATTCATGAGACGGTCAGGAAGGCTTCAGGGCGTGACGGCGTAAGGTGTCACAAAAAGGTCATCTTGGAACGTTATGCTTGCACACATTACAAATGTATTTCCCCGTTAATGGGGGCTCTGGAGTAGTTGTGAGTTTGAATCTGGTTATTGCTGTTTTTACATTGATTGTATCTATCGCCGTAGCTCCTGCATCAGCAGGAGAGGCAGAGGTGGCTGACTCATCATCGGTGTCGGCCGGGTATCTGATCCAGCCCGGAGATGTGCTGCAAATCTCCGTGTGGCGTGAACCTGATCTGCAGGCGGAGGTGGTGGTGACACCAGATGGCCGCATTGCCATGCCGCTGCTGGGGGAGGTGAATGTGGATGGCAAAAACGTAGAAATGTTGCGCAATGAGATCGTTGCCCGTATCCAGCGATTTGTGCCAGATGCGGATGTGACGGTGACGGTAAAACAGCCGCTGGGTAACAAGATTTATGTCATCGGCAAGGTCAACCGGCCTGGCGAGTATGTGTTGAACCGTAATGTCGATGTGATGCAGGCATTGAGCATGGCGGCCGGTGTCGCTAAGTTTGCGGATGTGAACAAGGTAAAAATACTGCGCCGCACTGGCGAAGGCCAGCAGGTGATCCCTTTCGATTACAGCCAGGTTGAGGCGGGTAACCGGCTTGAGCAGAACATTGTTCTGAAGCCGGGCGATGTTGTTATTGTGCCGTGAGACTCTGAATTTTGCGGGGAATCTTGCGGGTAAATAAAACTGTGTGTGTGGTGTTGTGCACATTAACGGCAATATCATGGAATAGCGCCAAAGCGGCGACAGAGTGGACTACCGGGCCGGAAGTGATGTGGCAGGCGCAGCACAATACCAATCCCTACCTGATTCAGAATCCTGAGCGCACTGTGACCACGCATCGTCTGGATTTGAGTTTGCCGCTGATCGGTGAATCCGAAGTGACCGAGCTGCGTCTGGAACCTCAGCTTCACATCATCCGCAATCCGCACTGGAGTGAGCTGGATCGCAATGAGTATGCGCTTGGCGTTGGTGCCAGCCGGACGATGGAGTCGGGAAGTTATGGCGTGACGGGTAACTACACCCGCGATACCACGCTGACCAGCGAGATTATGGGTACGGGTTATACGGGTGTTAACAAGCGGCGCCACGTCTGGTCTCTGGAACCATACCTGAACATGCAACTGGCGCCGGCCACTAATCTGATGGCCGGCCTGAAATACAAAAACCAGAACTATCAGAATGCCGAATCGACGCCGCTGGTGGGGTATGAATATGCCCAGGCCAACGTGGCCATCTCCCGCGAACTCGATGATCGTGATGTGGTGAGGTGCGGCGTCAATCACTCGCGGATGAATACCGCGAGTGTTACATCCGACGATACCGGGCTGCACTGCTCGCTGGTGCGCGAGCTGGCGCAGCCGTTGCGTAGTAGTTTGACGCTGGGTGGGCACCGTGTCAGCAGCACCGGTGCGTTTGGGGAGCAGTCCAGGAGCGGCTCACTTGCGGCGCTGGATCTCACCTATGAAACAGAAGATGTGCGCTGGGAGTTGCGTGGCAGCCGTTCAGTCGAACCCAGCGGCTACGGCCTTCTGTTGCAAACCGATCAGTTGGGAGTTACGGCGGCTTACGGCATCAGTGGTTCTCTGTGGGCCAGCGCCAGCATTGCCGCCTATCGTTATGTGATGACAACCACCGTTTATGGTCTGCCTGATCGTGATTATGGAGTGGCGCAGTGGCGGGTAGTGTGGCAGTGGTTGCCTGAGTGGACTCTTGAGGGTGGAGTCAACCATGCCCGGCAGCGTTATGACAACGACCTTTCCTACGCCAGTGCTACAACATTGATCATGCAGCTGGCCTATCGTTCAAAGAACAATTAAGAAGTCATTCGAAATGGAATCTCAAGAAAAGAATTTAAGTTATTACCTGGCGCTACTGCGCCGTTATCGCGCACGCATGGTGGTGGCCGCTGTCACCATCGGCGTGTTGTCCCTGGCCGTTGCTGTTGGCCTGCCGCCGCTCTACCGCTCGACCGGGACAATTCTCATCGAGCAGCAGGAGATTCCCCAAGAGATGGTGCGTTCGACCATTACCTCTTACGCGGATCAGCGTATTCATGTGATCAGCCAGCGGGTGATGACGCGTGCGAATCTCACTGCCATTATTGAGAAGTACAACCTCTATCCGGAAGAGCGCGCGGATGAGCCGATGGAGGTGGTGCTGGAAGAGATGCGCGACAGCATCAAGAGGGGAACCGTGAGCGCCGAGGTCGTCGATCCCAGAAACGGCCAGCCGACGGAGGCAACCATTGCCTTCACAGTGTCCTATGACAGCAACTCTGCGGAGCTGGCGCAGAAGGTGGCCAATGAACTGGTGTCACTCTACCTCAACGAAAACCTGAAGAGCCGCACGGAGTCGGCCAGCGAGGCCTCGGGCTTTCTCACTGATGAGGTCAACAAGCTCCAGGTACAGCTCGCTGAGTCTGAGGTGAATCTGGCCAAGTTCAAGGAGCGCAATGCCAACCGGCTGCCCGAACTTGTCCAGGCCAACTTCCAGCTGATGGACAGGACCGAGCGCGATCTGATCGACACCCAGATGGCGCTGAGAAACCTGCGCGAACGCAAGGCCTATCTCGAATCGCAGCTGGTGCTGATCTCTCAGGATCCTTCTATCTATACCGAGAATGGCGAACGTCTGCTCGGACCGGCGGACCGTCTCAAGCAGCTCCAGACCAAATATCTGGGCATGGTGGCGGTCTATGGCGAAGATCATCCGGATCTTCTGCGTACGCGCAAGGAGATCGACTCTCTCAGGCGCGAGGTAGGCGTGACTGGCGCGGCTGACGAGTTGCTGCGCCGACGCACCGCTGTTGCCGAAGAGCTGGCCGGGACCGGGGAAAAATACAGCCCGAGCCATCCCGAAGTGAAACGGCTGGAGCGCGAGCTGGTCCAGCTCGACAAGGCGCTCCGCGACGAGACCGCCGCGCCGCCGATCGCGGCGGCGGTCACCGAGAAATCTGGCAACCCCGCCTACATTCAACTGCGGGCGCAACTGGAGAGCGCCAGCGTTGAACTCGCGGTGGCCGAGACGCGGGAGGAGGCGTTGCGCCGGAAACTGGCGGAGTATGAGCGGCACCTGTCGCAGATGCCGGAGGTGGAGCGTGAATACCGCGAGCTGGTCCGCGATTACGAGAACTCCACCATAAGCTTCAAGGAGATGAAATCCAAACAGACAGGGGCGCAGCTGGCCCAGGTGATGGAGAGTGAGAGGAAGGGCGAACGTTTCACCCTCGTCGAGCCGCCCGAACTGCCACAAAAGCCACTCAAGCCCAACCGCACGGCGATCATGGTGCTGGGAGTTGTCTTCGCCTTTGGCGGCGGTATCGGCACGGCGCTCATCAGTGGCGCTGTCGATACCGCTGTTTATGGCGCTGGCGCCCTGGCCGCCGTCACCGGGATGAGACCACTCGCCGCCATCCCGCGCATCGAAACCGTGGCGGAGATCAACAAGCGCAAGCGCCGCCGCCGACAACTAGTGGCAGGATTTGTCACCGTGGCAGTGCTGGCGCTGCTTGCAATCCATCTGCTCTACATGCCGCTGGATCTGCTCTGGTATGGGATTCAACGCCGCATCGGCATGACATAGAGGTAATGTTTATGAAGCGAATGGATAGCAACGAGGCCACCGCCGCCTGGCGCGATGAGCGGCTCAACCAGAGGGTTCCTGGCCGCGGCCTGAGCATCCTCTATTCGAAGACCCGTATCGTGGAGCCTGACAGCGCCCTTCTGGAGCGGAACAAGATCATCGGCAGCGGCGCCGATGACGCGACAGGCAACGCCTATAAATTGCTCCGCACCCAGATACTGCATCGCATGAAGGAGCACAACTGGCAGTCACTGGCGATTACCAGCCCTGGCGAGGGCGAGGGAAGGACAACGACGGCGATTAATCTCGCCATCAGTCTGGCGCGTGATGTCAACCACACGGTGTTACTGGTCGATCTCGACATGCGGCGCCCCACTGTCGCCAAGTATCTTGGCTTCAACCCCGTGGCAGGCATCGACGACTGTCTGCTCGACAACGTCCCGCTCCACGAGGCGCTCTTCAATCCAGGCATAGAGCGTCTGGTGGTGCTGCCCTGCCGTAATGCATTCGCCAGCTCATCGGAGTTGCTCAGCTCACCCTCCATGCAACGCCTCGCCGAAGAGCTGAAGGCCCGCTATCCCGAGCGCCTGGTGATCTACGACCTGCCGCCGCTGCTGCTCAGGGATGACCTGCTGGCATTTTCACCCCACATCGACGCAGCGCTGCTGGTCGCCCGTGAAGGCAAGACGCGCAAAGCGGATTTGCA
>JAYWDX010000090.1:0-4049 GCA_043779675.1 Tenderia sp. (SeqCode) | reverse complement strand
CAACGCCACAAGGTCACCATTTTTTACACTGCCCCCACGGCGCTACGAGCCCTGATGAAGCTGGGGGATGACATACCCGCACAATACGACCTCTCCAGCCTGCGCTTGCTCGGCACTGTTGGTGAACCAATCAATCCTGAAGCCTGGATCTGGTACCACACGGTCATCGGCAAGCAGCGCTGTCCGATTGTAGATACCTGGTGGCAGACTGAAACCGGTAGCCACATGATCGCGCCGATCCCTGGCACCGTCGCCACCAAACCCGGCTCCTGCACCCTGCCCCTGCCTGGCATCATCACCGATGTGGTGGACGAAAACGGCAACAGCATTACTGAACCCAACAAGGGAGGTTACCTGGTCATTAAAAAGCCGTGGCCCTCGATGTTGCGCACCATATGGGGTGATGATGAGCGCTACATCAATACCTATTGGTCCAAGTTTGATGGCAAATATTATCTGACCGGTGACAGCGCCCGACGCGATCAGGATGGTTACTTTTGGATCATGGGACGTATCGACGACGTGCTCAATGTCTCCGGCCACCGCCTCGGCACCATGGAGCTGGAATCGGCACTGGTAGCCCATCCGCGAGTGGCAGAGGCTGCGGTAGTGGGACGTCCCGACGAGATCAAGGGCGAGGCGATATTTGCTTACGTCGTGCTCAAGGGGGCAAGGCCAGCAAATGGGATAGACGAGGCGCTCACGCAGGAGCTGCGTGGCTGGGTAGCGCAACAGATTGGCGCAATCGCCAAGCCCGACAACATTCGCTACTCCGATAACCTGCCCAAGACCCGTTCTGGCAAGATCATGCGCCGCCTACTGCGCACCATTGCCAAGGGTGAGGAGATCACCCAGGACACTTCCACCCTCGAGAACGAAGCAATTCTGCTGCAACTTCAAGGCAAGGCTTAAGATAATCCACCTCAGAGGCGGCGGCATGCTGGGCGGCGGCCGCTCCCTGACCATAGGATTTATGGCTGGGATATTCAAAACGTTAAAACTGAAAACGCTGCAATGCGGTTATTTAATCTCTAAAGTTATTAAACTGCAGCGGCATATCCAACTCAGCGGCACGTAACAGGGCGATCACCTCTTGTAGGTCATCACGCTTTTTCCCCGCCACACGCACCTTGTCGCCCTGAATTGAGGCCTGAGCCTTAAGCTTAGCCTCCTTGATACATTTAATAATCTCTTTGGCCAGTGGCTGATCAATCCCCTGCTGCAGGGTGACTGTCTGACGCGCGATCTTGCCCACCATCTCCGCCTTGCCCTCATCCATGCAGGTGATGTCGATACCACGCTTAGTCAGTTTGGCACGCAGGATGTCCATCATCTGCTCCAACTGAAAATCGGAACCAGCCTCAAGCATGATTTTGTTTTCGTCCAGCTTGAATTCAGCGTCACTACCCTTGAAATCAAACCGGGTACCTACCTCGCGGTTTGACTGGTCAAGCGCATTGCTGACCTCGTGCATATCAACCTCTGAAACAATATCAAAAGACGGCATTGCAACTCCTCCCTAAAAACAAGGCGGCTAATATAACATGCTGCGATTGCGTTTCAGCGCCAGGCCAGCTGAAGTTATGGTCGCGCAGACAGCCAACCATTGACCAACAAAAATCATCATTAAAAACGTTTGATTAGGTTGACCTTTTAATAAGTTGCCATTAATATGTGCCCTCGTTTGAGTAGCACCATTCCCCGGTAGCTCAGTCGGTAGAGCAAATGACTGTTAATCATTGGGTCGGCGGTTCGAGCCCGTCCCGGGGAGCCATATAAAATACAAAAACCGCCTTGATGGCGGTTTTTTATTTTGCGGCCTCGCATAATTAGCAATGCTAAAATGGCGCCTATGGCCAAAGATCATAAAATTAGCGCCGAGGAGAGCCTGCTATTCCGTGAGTCAGTCGGAACCGTCAGACGCCTCAAACACGACAAAATTGTCACCACGCCCGCCCGGCCGGCCGCCACCCTGCGGCGACCACGCCATAATGAGCAAAATCAGCCACCACTTCACGACCCCATCTCCGATGGCTACCACCCGCTCGAATCTGATCAGGGCAGCTCAGCAGTCGAGTTTGTGCGCTCAGGCATTCAACAAGGGGTACTACGTAAACTCCGACGTGGCCAATACAGTGCTGAGGTGGAGCTGGACCTGCATGGGCTAACTGTAGAGGAGGCCCGCACCGCCCTGATCCATTTTTTGCAGCACTGTCGTGACCGCGCTTTCCGTCACATTAGGATCATTCACGGTCAGGGCAACAGTTCCCATCTCGGACGTCCGGTACTCAAAGGCAAAGTGCGTCTCTGGCTGCAACAGCTTGACGAGGTGCTGGCCTTCTGCCCTGCCCGCCCGGAACATGGTGGTGATGGCGCTGTGTATGTCTTGCTTAAGCGCCATCAGAAGTAGTGAAACAACTCTAACTGTAGATAATCATCCATACGTATCGGGTAGAGACGATCAGTTGCTTCGACCACATTATTGCCACGATACTCCAACGCCAGTTTCCAGTTTTGCCCCAACCGACGACTTGCCTCAACATTAATGCTACTGGCGCTGCCATCCAGGTCATGAATCATACCTACCAAAACCTCACTGCTCTGCACATCATTAATAACCCAACGCACCCCAATCATAAGGTCATTAGCAAAGGGGGTTGGGGCAGTGCTGCCACGATCGTCGTAGAGATATTCCGCCAGTATGCCGAGATCCATCTGTGATCCAAACAGCCCCACATGGGTATACTCAAATCCCCCAGTCATGGCCAAGTGGCGTTTTTTAAGCTGCACGGCCGAGATTGTCTCCAGCTTCCATGTCCAGGCACCGCTCAAGGCTTGCAGCGACAAACCTGTCTGTTGCAGCAAGTCATAACGCGGTATCAGCACTGGTTGCTCTTGGGTATTCAATCCAAGTTCAAGGGTGGGGGCACGGCCAGTACCGGAGAAGTGTGATAGGCCAATATCAAGATTGCCGATGTAGTGCGACCAGCGCACTGCCCAGTCCATGTGTCTATCTTTATCAGGGGACTCATACTGAGACTGATCGCTATCAATCAACAGCGGACCACGCAAACGGCCTTTCAGCCCAGCAAAGGTGCGCTCTCTGAAACCCGGCAAAACAAATAGATCAACCGTGCCCCAGTCACTATTATGGCTAAGATTGAACATGGGCTGCCCCAGCTTATCCTCACCGTCAGGGTTCTCTACCAGATCAGTCTGGTTGATCACATCTACCAGATGCTGCGACTCGGTCACGCCCCAGTAGACACGGCCAATACCCAATCGCAACTCCCAGTCATTAAAGACATTGAGCCACATTAGCTCACGAATATCAGCATGATTGCGCTCATCATCCTTATCGCCGACACGTACAAACGGGGTAAAGGTTAGACTGCTGTCACCGCCATTCCAGGCGGCATAAAGCTCAGGCTGAAGTGCTACAGAGGCCGTAGTATTGACCTGCTCAGCATCGAGCGGCTCTTCGCGAAAATACCGTCCATCAAGCGCCACATAACCCAACAAACGCAGATTTTTCGGCGAATCGGGGGATGGTGACGACGAATCGGGAGACGATGGCAGTGGCAATGGCGGAGGAAGATCCAATCCCGATATCTGTGCCGGTGCAGTCGGCTCGAACGGAGGCGTATCCTCTTTGCTCAGTGGTGGCGGCTCATTGCTATAGCTCAGCACATCTTTGAAGCTGCGACCCACTTTTTTTAATTTGTTGAGCGCATCAACTGTTTGAGCATGTTCATCAAATGGCCCAATCAACATTAATATATCGGCAGGTTTATTGTTTTTAGATGGGAGCAAGCGCTCCACCACCGAAAAACCGTCTCTTACAAGTCGGGCATGCAGATTCTGGCTGTCACTATTATTTGGGAATATGCCAACCTTCACATATTCCTTCACTTGAATTTGTGTTGGTTCCGGAGCGGTGATTAATGATCTCTGCTTCCATAATTCCTGCAAGTTTTTAAGCTGAGTCTGATTGTCATCTTTAGCATCAATCACCTCAATTAACATCAGCTTTTTAGCGCCCTCATCAG
>JAYWDX010000089.1:0-6515 GCA_043779675.1 Tenderia sp. (SeqCode) | reverse complement strand
CTCGCCGTTGTTGCAGCAGGCCCGAACCATCGACGGTGATGGAGCGAGCAGCAACCTCCGTGTCTTTGAATATTTCGCGCCGCTGCTCAAAGGACAGAGGGTTGTGGTGGTGGGGCGTTATCCCGGCATCGAAAAATATCAGCAGCAGTTCGATCTCACCGTGCTCGAACGCCAGCCCGGTGAGAGTGATCTGCCCGACAGCGCCTGCGAATATCTGTTGCCGCAAGCGGATTGGGTTTTTCTCACCGCCACTTCCATCGTCAATAAAACTTTCCCGCGTCTGGCTGAACTCTCACAGCATGCGGTTCTGGTACTGATGGGGCCGACCGTGCCGTGGTTGCCGGAGCTGACAGAATTCGGTGTCGATTTTGTCGCCGGTGTCGCAGTGGATGATGCGGCACAACTGCGCCGCACCGTGGCTGAAGGTGGCGGTACGCGCATCTTCGGCAATGGCGTCAGTTACCGGATTGCCGCTACCAGCGACAAGGCGATGGTGAATATCAAAGATAAAATTAGCCATCTTGCTGCTGAGCGCACACAACTTAAAAATGTGATGGAGCAGTGGTACGGACACAACAGCAGTAGCCGCTTTCCGGAATACGCGCGGCTGGAACAGGCGAGCGAAAAGCTCTCACAACTCGACAGCCGTTACAAACGGCTGTGGGATGCGCAGCAACATCACAACAAGAGATAATAGAGTGACAATATGCCAGCTACCATCACCGCAGAGAACACGCGCTTTATCTTTTTCCACAAGCACCCAGTCAGCGCCAAGACCCGCTTCCTGAAGCTGGCCCATGGTGGTGTGTGTGGCCCAGAGGCGTTGCCAATACTGTCGCAGTTGAATGAGGCGTATGAGCGAGATGATGAGACTGTGGTGATGCACCCCGGAGTTGTTGCCGATATCGCCGCCAAAAGCCTGGGGCTGAATGGTAACGACCTCGTTGTGGATCTCACCTACCGCCAGCAGGTGGAGACTCCACATAACGCACTCACCGTCTATCTGGTCGGTTTCAAAGGTCATGACACACCTGACCAGCATCTTGCAGGGCGGGATCACCACTTCATTGCCATTACCCAGTCGTTTGGCATGGTGCCGGTGGAGTTGGAGCTGCTGCGCCGGGCCTATGCGACGATTATGGAGGGGTAGTGTTTTAGTTCGCCCTCCTTGGAAGAGGGTGAGTAAATTATCAAACAACCTTTGGAGCGCCAACATGCAATACGCCCCCACATTATCAGAGCTGCAATTACTGAAGGGACTCTCCGCAGCCGAGCGCTTTGAATACACCACGCCGCGCCTTATCGAGTCTGAAGAGGTCTGGAGTATCGGTAATGAAAACGGTTGGTTGATACGCGATGTGGGCGACGAGCAGATCATCGCCCTTTGGCCCTATCGCCAGCTGGCGGCAGAGTATGCACAGGCGCAACAACCGGGATCATTGCCGCAATCTGTCTCGCTGGAACACTTCATCTACGGTGTGCTCAAGCAGTGCAGCAGCCACGATATAAAACTCGAAATCCTGCCTACCTGTTTCCAGGGTGGTCAGATCGTGAGTGCAGAGCGGTTTTACGAAATCATCGAAGGGATGCTGGATACGGCTGGATATTTCATCGAGGGGTAGTTTTTCCCGGATATTTGATAAACAACTACTGCGAGTTCGTGATCACATGAATCTACGACACCTTTTCCGGAAAAACAGGCTCAACGCACAACCAGTGCGCCTACGCCTGTTTTTCCGGAAAAGGCTTGTGTCTTCACGCGCTTACAACCTCTCGCTACGTTGTTTATCAAATATCCGGGTTAAGGAGGCAGTATGTCAGGCTTTATCGAAGTATCCGTTAACGAGGCGGCGAAGATGATCCGTGAGCGCCAGATGGTGCTGCTGGACCGGCGCGATCTCTCCTCCTATAAACAGGGGCATATCGAGGGGGCGATGGTGGCCCACGATGGCCTGGTGGAGTCGCTGATCAAAAAGCGTGATGTCAAAACGCCGCTGCTGATCTACTGCTATCGCGGCAATAGCAGCAAGGAGCTGGCGGCGCTGTTTGCCCAGTTCGGTTATCTGGAGGTCTATAGCATGGCCGGTGGTTACGTGGAGTGGAAGCGGGTACACGGTCATGACTAAGGTCGGCATCATCTTTGGAACAGACACGGGGTATACCCGCAAGATCGCCAAATTTATCGCCAAGAAACTGGGTGATGAGGTGGCGGACAAGCCGGTCAATATCAATCGCCTCACTCTTGCAGAGTTCATGGCCTATGACGCCATGATCCTCGGTACGCCCACCTACGGCGATGGTGAGTTGCCAGGCACGCTCACGGGTATCGAGGGTGGTAGCTGGGGCGATTTTGTTGTGCAGTTAAAGGGGGCCGACATGAGTGGCAAGGTGGTGGCGTTTTATGGTTTTGGCGACCAGAAAAAATACAGTGATCATTTCGTCGATGCTATCGGCTTGCTGCATGATCACATCACTGTTTGTGGCGCTACGGTTATCGGGGCGTGGCCCGCTTCGGGTTATGAGTATCAGGCCAGCCGTGCGGTGGTGGATGGTCAATTTGTCGGCCTGGCGCTGGATGAGAAGAATCAGGGCGCGCTCACCGATGATCGGATTGAGCAGTGGCTGGCGCTGGTCAAGCCAGGGCTGGTCTCCGTGCTCTGAATATTTTCTGCGCTCTCTTCAATTCAGCTGGCACGCTACTTGATTATTCCGCTACAGGTATGGGCACATTATCGTGCCCTGTGCGCCATCGACGGGAACCTCATGGCTGGGTCGGACGGGTTAATTAAAATGTTAAATAGAGTTTCAAATAAAATTATTGAAGATAATCCGCGGGCGTTGGAGGGCGCTGATACCGACGATCATGCCATCCTCGACTATCTGAAACAGCTCAATGCACTGGTGCTGATCCGGATGCTCAACCCGCTGATCATCGCCTGCCAGCAACATCGTGGTGCAAGCACTGTGCTATTGCAGGGCAACGGCTCATTTCAGCCGTTGGTTGATGCACTTCAAACAGAGATTCAAAAACGGATCCATGCGCTAAAGACGATCAACCATGAGTATGGCCACCCCATCGCCGAACGGGCGCTGGCAGAGATCGCGCTGGAGTGGGAGGTGCTGGCGCAGGAGTGGAGCCGCGATACGGTGATTACCAATTTCGATTTTCACAGCCACTTCATCGAAAAGCTGCTGGGCTTCATGTGGGATATCACCCAGAAAGCGGGCTACTTCTTTGCCCCCACTGTTGGCGTCGCCAGCGCCGAATTCAATCTGGACGGTAGTGGCGTTCCCATTGCCCCGCGCAAGGTCAGCAGCATCACTGGCGCCAGGATCAAGAAGAGCGACCACCACGCCGTGGTCACCATTGTGATTCGCGATATTCCCGAACTGATCGAGACCATGGCCAAGGTGCGCGGCCTGGCCACCCATGCCACCGTGATTGGCCATTGCGACCGTGATCACCAGCTGCGTCTGGGCACGCTGCTGGTCGAGCTGAACCACCAGAAGGAGAAGCTCATCAAATCATTGCGGCCGCTGCAACACTACATGCTCAGCGGCATGCCGGCGCTGGTCGACACACTGCTGCATGAACATAAGCTCAACCAGCTGCTCGACCTGGTGAATCAGGAGATCCTCGGCCGTAGCAATATTACGCTGGAGAGCCATCAGCTCTTCAACTTTGTCACCGGGATCATCGAGATCTACTGCGCGGTGATCGAGCAGGGGATCATTCTGATTCAGCGTAATAATGAGCGGGCGATATTCTCATAATTGATGATGGTCTCTGCATTCATTGGTATCAATCTTGCCACTCATCTGTTGGCGCGGCCATCAGGCTGTATGTTGTTCGGAACGTGACAGCGGTAGCGCCTGCCAACAAGGCGGCTAATTGAACTATGTCATGGTGTTAGCACAACAGAGTTGGTTTATGTCGGCTTTGTCGCTGACTGAACCATTGTCATATTCAAGACCAAACAGTGAAGGGAGAGATTCAATGGATGTTAAGAGTAAAGTCGAACAGCAGCTGGCTACCAACCCGGTGATGATCTACATGAAGGGTACGCCAGAGATGCCGCAGTGCGGTTTCTCCGCCAATGCCGTCAAGGCGCTCAGCGCCACCGGCATACCCTTCGCGTATGTCAATGTGATGGAGAATCCCTGGATCTATGAACAGCTCCCCTCGATCTCGCGCTGGCCCACCTATCCGCAGATTTTCGCCGCCGGTGAGCTGCTCGGCGGTTCCGACATCGTTGTCGAGATGCTCAATGATGGCACATTGAAACCGATCCTTGAGGCGGCGCTGGCCAAGGCATCTGAATAAGGGGATATGGGATGAGAACTGAAGAGGTGGTGGCGCTGATCAAGGGTGGCTTCCCTGATGGCGAGTTATTGATCGAGGGCGAGGATTGCAGTTTCGCAGTGATTGTCATCTCTCCCTCATTCGCCGGTCAGAGTCTTTTGAAAAAACAGCAGTCAGTGCTGGCGACGGTGAGCGGGCCGCTGGCGACGGGTGAACTCCATGCCATGACGGTGAAGTGTTACACCCCGGAGGAGTGGCGGGAAAATCTCAAACGTACCGCCGAAGGGCTGACAGTCTTATAGCTTTATAGAGGAGTCATGATGAATCTTTCAGAACTTAATCCCGGTGATATGGTTTATGCGTTGCAAGAGATTGCCAACGATGGTTCCTTCACCGATCTTCCCGAAGAGCATCTGCTGGCGCGGGCCGGTAGTCGTGGCGTGATCATCAACACCGGCCATCTGGAGGCGATGCCGGAGCAGGAAATATATCTCGTACGCTTTGAAGATGAGAATGGAAATCTGGGAACAGAGCTTGGATGTTGGCCGGAGGAGTTGAGTGCCGTGCCGCTTTCGTAACCCCCCCTCACTCCTCCCTCGGCCCCGCGTTTTTCGAGTTTGCGGCGCACCACATGGCGGACTATAATACGCCATGTGACTTATTTGGAGAGCGTATCATGCACATGCGTAAATTCTCATTTGACCCCTCCAAGGGAAAAACCCCTCGCAACTTTTATGTTCGGCTGGGGTTTAAGTCCAGTGCCAGCGGAGAGCTGGTCGAAGGGACTCGCACTGGTCTGAAGGTATCTGCTTTCGATGTGCTGATCAAAGAGCTGGCCATTCAACGGAACGATGGACTCAGGCTGGTGGGTATGTCCGCCAAAACGCTTGAGCGTCGCGTCAAGACCAACCACCTGAACACGGATGAGAGCGACCGCATCTACCGTGTCGCATCGGTGTTTGAGGCAGCCATCCGGCTCTTTATGGGGGATGAGGAACTTGCCAAGAAATGGCTCAAGGAGCCCAGCAAGGCGCTCAGTGGCGACACCCCGCTCGACCGCCTGGATACAGAGGCCGGTGCAGATGAGGTGAAGGACTTGATCGGAAAGCTGGAGCACGGAGTCATCGTTTGATGATAACGGCCTACCGTCTCGTCATGAGCAACTACGACGCCGACCCGCTCAGTCCCGAAGGAGCAAAGAAATTCGGGGGCCGGTGGAACAGTAAAGGTACGCCCGTTGTTTATATGGGAACTTCCGCCTCCTTAGTGACGTTGGAGGTACTGGCTCACTTACACCATGAGGAAGCAATCGCCGCTTACTCGCTGTGCATTGCGGAGCTGCCTGAAAACCTAGTACAGGAACTCCCCCGGTCGGCGCTTCCGTCAGACTGGAAGAATTATCCCTCTCCCGCTTCAACAGCAGCAATCGGCGATCAGTGGCTGGCTCGCGGCGAGGCACTGGCGCTGTTAGTTCCCAGCAGCATCATCCCTGTAGAGAACAACATCCTTATCAACCCTTATCATCCAGATTTTCCTGAATTCGCCAAGAGCGCCAGGTTAACCTCTTTTGAAATCGACGAGCGCCTGCTTCACTCTTCTGAGAAATAGCGGTCGCCTCAGAAAACGAAAAATAAAGCACGTTATGGAGACGATACTCAGTGGCGCGGACAGGCTAGTGGAAATGCCCAGGATCGACCGCCCTATGGATGATGAGACGGAACGGCGAGAACTCTTCACTTCTTTCGGCGTGGGCGCCTACGTTTTGCGCTACATCATTGATAACGACACTGTGGTGATTATACACAGGCACTCAACATCAGGTTGCCGGGCAATACATACACGACAACATTAACGGCGGGGCATCAGTACAACTGGACAGTAGCGGCTTGCAACACCGCAGGCTGTTCGCCTTACACTGCATCACAGTATTTCCAGACTCCGGGGGCTTTGGACGCTTGTCATGAAAGTAAATATAGCGTTTAATCCAGTCCACGTAGGTTTGTTCAGTACGGATATGTAATGCTTCACGCGCAGCTTATCGCGCACTTAATCCAGCAATTTGGGAGGTTTTATCGTGGTGTTTTTATCCGAAAAATTAGGGCGTGCCATAATTTCACATCCAATAAAAACAAGGCATTGCAGAACAGATGCCAGATTATGCACCTTGAAGGTGCCTTTACCGGCGCGTTTTAGGGTGCCTACTTTACGTTAG
>JAYWDX010000088.1:0-1597 GCA_043779675.1 Tenderia sp. (SeqCode) | reverse complement strand
CGAACAGGTGGCGTGGCTGAACGGCCGTTTCCCCGCTGCGCAGTCGCTGATGGATGTGGGGTGTGGCAATGGCGACCTGCTCAAGGCGTTGCCAGATACGATTTCACGCTATGGCATTGACGTCGATGAACAGACCCTCAACAGGGTGGCGCACGCTGCGCCCGGCATCAACTTCAGTGTTTGCGACTTTAATGGTCTGAAGAGCTTGCCGCAGGTGGATGTGATTACCATGTTCCATGTGCTGGAACATCTCCCCGATCCCGATGGTTTTCTTGCCCAGCTGCACCGCTTGTCGAAAGAGTCTGTTGCGCTGGTGATCGAGGTGCCGGTGGTCGATCGCGCTGCCGGGCTGCAGGATCGTGATGTGGTCGGTTTCTTCACCATTCAGCATCTCACCCATTTCAGTAAGACGACGCTGGAGAAGATGTTGGCGAAAAATGGCTGGCGCGTCGTCCATGCCGAGGCGATGGCTGGCTACAACGGCTGGCGAGTCGTTGCGGAACATGGCCCGGCGCAGAGTGATGTTGGCCATGATGCCAGTGGCCTGATAGCAGCGCGCGTCTATCTCGATGTCTGGAAAAGAAATGTAGAAATGGTGAAGCGCTGCATCGAAACATTGAACGGCGCACGGCAGATCATGGTCTGGGGTGCAGGGCAGCACACCGAGTATCTGGCGCTGCTGACAGTGCTGTTTAAGATGGATGCCAGTTTTTTAGTGGTGGATAGTGATCCAATGAAGCAGGGGTGCCGCTATAACTCACTACCGGTGCTGTCGCCCAGTCAGATTCCGGCGCAGGAGTGGCAAGAGGGTAGCTTCCCGATAGTGATCTCCACCTATGGCGGCCAAGAGAGTTTGTTGGCAATCCTGAAAGAGAAGGGGGTGGATGAGTCCAGAATCATCGCCCTCTATGACAGGACATCACGTTATTAAAGATGGAATTTGAATCATGGAACTCGCAAAAATTGCTACTAAACATTAACTGTTGCGGTTGGTTTTTTAATCCGCCTAACATTACAACAGCTTGCCGTGCCGGCACCGGCAGGCCATTTTATTTAACCGAGCACTACTGAGGAATAGCCCCATGAAAAGCCACGCATCAATGAACCGCATCTACCGTCTGATCTGGAGCCAGGCATTGAATAGCTGGGTGCCCGTGGCAGAAAACGCCAAAGGGCGGGGCAAGTCCGGCACCAGCCGGAATCTGGTGGCCGGGGCCGTGGCGCTGACGGGGGGCTTGTTCCTGACGCCCTTCGCTCAGGCGGCGCCGGATGGCGGGCAGGTCGTTTCAGGTACGGGCAGCATCGCTCAGTCCGGCGCCACCACCACTATCAATCAGGCCAGCCAAAACCTCTCGCTCAACTGGCAAAGCTTCAATATTGCACCGGCCGAGACAGTCAACTTCGTGCAGCCCTCGGCTAGCGCCATTGCGGTCAACCGCATCTTCGACACCAACGGCACGCAAATCCTCGGGCGCCTCAACGCCAACGGCCAAGTCTATCTAATCAACCCCAACGGCATCCTGTTCGGGCAAGGCGCCCAGGTCAATGTCGGCGCACTGGTCGCCTCCACCCTGGACTTCAATGACGCCAGCCTGAA
>JAYWDX010000087.1:0-5840 GCA_043779675.1 Tenderia sp. (SeqCode) | reverse complement strand
CCGGGATCAGGGCGTGGGTGGTCCAGAATCGTGACACAAGCACTCTCTTTATGAATTTATGGTGGTGATGGGGTTCTGCCCAGCGTGCCGTTACTCATCCGTCAGTTTGATCTTGCTGGTATCAATCTGTGCTGGCGCTACCGATTTGTGTTCCATGATGGTGATGCCGGCGTCGGCCATGGTGAGTGTGGTTTCAAGGTCGACCTCGGGCAGGGGCAGGTACTCCATCACATCTTCACCGGCGTTGGCGAGGCTGATGCTGCTGATGTCGATCGCGGGTGCGGCAACCGCCGGTGTCTCATCGAGTGTCTGCCCGACTGTCCCTACCTGATAGCGGCTGGTATCGATCTCGGCGGCGGCGATGGGGGCATGTTCCATGATAGTGATGCCGGCCTCAGCGATGGAGATGGCGCTGGTGTCGATGTTGACGGCGGCGGGCGCGGGGGTGGTATCGATGTCGCTGCCCCTGGCCGCGATGCTGATCTCTTGCGGCGGCGCTGCTGCTGGCTGCGGCGCTGCGGCGAGTTTGGAGACCAATCCTGCCTGTAGCAGCGCCGCCTGGTATTTGCGCGCTGTCTCCAGGTCCAGCCCCTTTTTAACCGCAAAGGGTTTGCCGCTGAACATTGGCTCCACCTTGTCAACCGTGGTCTTGAAGAGTTGGGCGATGCGTGGCTTTACTTGTGCCAGCGTTGCGCCCTCGACCACCGTGCCATCAACAATCACCTGTATGTTCTGTTCACTCATCTCTCTGCTTCCCATGGATAGGCTTTTAAATCATCGACCTGCGGCGCCGGTTTTGCCAGTGCTGTTTTCACGGAATGTTAGTTGTACTCTGCCAGGTCCACGCCACGTGTACCGCACAATCGCTCTGTTAGCGACACGATCTCTATTTTTTATTAGAACCTGTTTACGATCTACATTTGGTGCGCTGCATCCCTTGATCAAGATCGTGAACAGGTTTTTAGACACGATCGGCGATGACAATTGCACGCCGTGGCGCTGGATATCCTTCACAGGTACGACTCGGGTTATCCGACATCAAAAATTGTTTAAGCGATTCAAACTGCATCCAGCTGCTGCTGCGCTGCTCTTCAATGGAGGTGATGGTGACATCAACCGTGCGGATGTTCTTAAAACCGCAACGTCTCAGCCACAACTCCAGCGTTGCTGGCGTGGGAATAAACCAGACGTTGCGCATCTTGGCGTAACGCCCCTCCGGCATCAGCACCTCTCCCAGCGGGCCATCGATCACCAGCGTCTCCAGCACCAGTTCACCGCCGGGGCGCAGTGCGGCGTGCAGCTCCAGCAGATGGTCGAGTGGTGAACGGCGATGGTAGAGCACCCCCATGGAGAAGAGCGTATCAAACGCTTCAAGTTTGGCGGGCAGATCCTCAATGCCGAGGGGTAAGACATACACGCCCTGCTCACCTAAAAAATGGCGCAGGGCAAAGTACTGCATTACGTAGAGCGAGGTGGGATCGATACCGATCACCAGTTTGGCGCCCGCCCCCGCCATACGCCAGCAGTGATACCCGCTGCCGCAGCCGACGTCGAGTACCGTGCGCCCGGTTAACGGGGTGATGTGATCCTTGAGACGGTCCCACTTCCAGTCGGAGCGCCACTCGGTGTCGATGTGGATGCCGTTGATAAAAAATGGTCCCTTGCGCCACGGATGCAGCTGCCGTAGCGCCACTTCAATAATGCTACGTGTCGTGTCATCACAACCGTGGCTGCTGACACTCACGTTGTTGAGCAGGTCGATATTGTCAGCACTGAGTGTCGGCAGCGATTGCAGCGCCGCCAGCCACGTGTTGTAGTCGCCATGTTTGTCGCTGTTAAGGCGCTGTTCGATCGCCGCGGGCAGTCTGTTGCCCCACGCCTCCAGCGCCGTGCCGACCAGACGTGGGTAGAGCGAACGGTAGTCGATCATTTGATGGCCAGCAGCGAAACGAAATTAAAACATTGGAACCACTGCTGGCTGTGCCAGAAACCGGCCTCGGCCAGACGCCGCCGATGTTCGGCCAAGGTCTCGGCAATCAAGACATTTTCCAGTGCCATACGCTTCTGGCTGATCTCCAGATCGCTGTAGCCGTTGGCCCGTTTGAAACTGAGATGCAGGGCGTTTTGCAGCGCCTGTTCTATCTCATCATCAAAGGTGATCTTCTCGGAAAGCAGCAGTACCCCGCCGGGCGTCATGCCTTGGCAGATATTGCTCAGCAGCGCCAGGCGATCCTCCGGCGGCAGGAATTGCAACGTGAAGTTGAGCACCACAACCGAAGCGTTTTCGATGTGCTGTTCGCGAATGTCGCCACAGACTACATCGACCTCAATGGGCGAAAGATCTTCGGCGATGTTGTTGCGGCAGCGCTCCACCATCGCCGCCGAATTGTCGATGGCGATGATGTGGCAGTCGTGATGTGGCACACGGCGGCGCATCGCCAGCGTGGCGGCGCCCAGCGACGAGCCGAGGTCATAGAGGTTGGTGCCGGGCTGGGCATACTGCTCGGCCAGCAGACCAATCAAGGTGATGAGCGTGCCATACCCCGGCACCGAACGCCGGATCATGTCGGGGAAGACGCTGGCGACACTCTCGTTGAATTCAAAATCGACGAGGTGGTCATGGGGGTTGGCGTAGATGTTGTCTTCCGGCACGGGCTTCATAGCGGGCATTCTGGCAATGGTTTAGAGTGCGCATATGATACACCATGAACCTGAGTCTCCTGGCCGATGCAACTGATAGACAGCCACTGCCACATTGATGTGGCCGAGTTTGATGCCGACCGCGCCGCCGTCTTGCAGCGCTGCCGCCAAGCCGGTGTCTCCGAGCTGGTGGTGCCGGCGGTGGATGTGGCGCGTTGGCCGGGGTTGATCGCCCTCTGCCGTGCTGAGGTGGGACTCTATCCCGCTCTGGGGCTACACCCCATCTACATACAGCAGCATGGTGACGATGCCGTGCAGTGGCTGGAGCAGCAGCTTGCCATCACCCCAGAGGTAGTGGCCATCGGCGAGATCGGTCTCGATTTTTTTGTTGCTGAGCTGGACCGCCAACGCCAGCAGTCCCTGTTTGAAGCACAGCTGCGCATCGCCCGCGACGCCCATCTACCGGTGATCCTGCATATCCGTAAATCATACGATCAGGTACTCAGCACCCTGCGGCGGATACCGGTTAAAGGCGGTATCGCCCACGCCTTTAACGGCAGCATCGAACAGGCCAAGCGTTTTATTGCGCTGGGTTTTACACTTGGCTTTGGCGGCACCATGACCTACGATGGCGCCAACAGGATCCACCGTCTGGCGCGTGAGCTGCCGTTGGCTGCCATCGTGCTGGAGAGCGATGCCCCGGACATGGTGGGTGCCGCCCATCGTGGTCAACGCAACAGTCCCGAGTATCTACCCGAATACCTGGCGGCACTGGCGCAGTTGCGCAACGAAGACGCCGCCAGTATCGCAATACAGACAACCCTCAATACCCGACTAGCACTCGGCCTGAATCCATAAAAGCAGACAGATCACCATGCTGAAATACCGCGTCACCCCCGTCACCGACTACCAGCAGAACTGTTCCCTGGTCTGGTGCAGCACTACCCACAAAGCCGCATTGATCGACCCCGGTGGCGACATCGAACTATTGCTGCGCGCCGTTAAGGAAGAGGGGGTCGAGCTGGAGAAAATATTACTCACCCACGGCCATCTCGATCACGTCGGCGGCGCCCAACGCATTGCCGAGCAGCTCAGCATTCCCATTATCGGCCCACATCAGGCCGATGCCTTCTGGCTCGAACGGTTAGCTGACCAAGCGAAGATGTTTGGTTTTGCCCCCATTGAACCCTTTATGCCAGACCAGTGGCTGGTGGAAGGTGGGCAGGTGAGTATTGGTAACGAGCTGTTTGAGGTGCTGCACTGCCCAGGCCATACCCCCGGCCATATAGTCTTTTACAACGCCGCCAGCCAGATCGCCTTTGTTGGTGATGTACTGTTTCAGAACTCTGTCGGCCGCAGCGATTTCCCCATGGGCAATCACGCCGACCTGATCAGCAGCATCAAAGAGAAGCTGTTGCCACTGGGTGATGAGGTCCGCTTCATCCCCGGCCATGGCCCCAGCTCAACTTTTGGTGCAGAGCGTAGCAATAATCCGTACCTGGTTTGAAGGCTCTTCATGCAGTTAAATAGATAGCTAAAAGAGTGCCCCCCCTCCAGGAAGGAAGGGGGTAATGCAGATTAAAGGGTATGCAGAAGGGCTTACTTAGCCTTGCTAACGCGGGTCTTCTCGAGCAACAACGGATAGATATAGCCAGCGCCAAAATCACGGTTTACCGCCACCTCACCGGTGAGGCTAACGTTATCACCCAGCGCAGCACGGTCTTCAGTTGTGACCGTCAGGTTATTGCTGCCCTCTTTACCGGTACCGTCAGTGATATGCAAGAAGTTTTTCCCCATGATCCCCTCGTTCACCTTCACTACTTTGCCCTTCACCTGGACCTGCTTACCGACAAGCTTCGCCTTCTGAGCGTAGATCTGTTCAATGGTCAGAGTATCAGCGGCCAGCAGTGATGTGGAGGCAACTGCCAATAAAATAGCGGTAGAAATGGCAAGGATATTACGACGCATAGTGAGAATCTCCTGTGGAAAAACACCTTGTAGCATGTTTGCAGGAGCCGGTGCAAAGGCCGAAGGTCGAACATACGATTTAATATGCGTAGAGCTGCACCCGCTACCAGTCACTGCTCGGCGCCTATAACGCCTCAAGGGGCTAGTACATGACTGAACTACCACCCGCTAAAGCAGGTGGTTTTTACCCAGGGTGTTGATAATAACGGTTGATCTGATGAGTAGGCATGGGACGGCAGTGCCTGCCGGCACAGTTATCCAGCCACGGAAATTTAACTTCCAACACCTTGCCGTAAAGGAACAGCAACGCCAACTTGGCTTTATTCTGTGTCGAAGCGCAAACCTTGCCCGCCACCGCCAAATGGGTAAGACAAAGCCTCCACCTCAAGCGCCCCCATCTCTTTCGGGTGACGCTTGTCATGAAAGTAGATATAGCGTTTAATCCAGTCCACTTAGGTTTGTTCAGCACGGATACCATAATGCTTCACGCGCAGCTTATCGCGCACTTGATCCAGCAATTTGGGAGGTTTTATTGTGGTGCTTTTATCCGAAAAAATAGGGTGTGCCATAATTCCACCTCCAATAAAAACAAGGCATTGCAGAATAGATGCCAGATTAGACACCTTGAAGGTGCCTTTGCCGGCGCGTTTTAGGGTGTCTACTTTACGTTAGCGCCCATCACGCATGATGTCGCCGTTCAGCTCAAACCGTTTACGGTCAAGCTGCCGGACTGTTTCAATCACATCGCTTGCCCAAAAAACTTCGGCCTGTGTGTAATTTGTGCCGTATTCTCTGTTTATGATCTGCGCTTTATGCTCCGCTGCAAACCAAAACCACCCAGCAAGCGCATACACCACCGCAGCCGATCCGGCACCAAGCGCCAGAATAAATCCAACCGCACTCGCCGCAGTGCCGATACCGCTATATATCTCTCCGCCGTACCACAGCAATGCCGCGGCAATAACTCCGGCGGCCACAATCGCTACAAGAATTAAAATCATGCTTATCCCCTTGGTTGTTCGCTAACAAATCATTCAACACCGCTACACTTCGTTCCGCTCGGACACCCGCAAGCGGGTGCCGGTTAATTCAAATGTTAGCGGCCTCTACCATTCGTACCCACACGTCCATCGGCACAAATCGCGGCCCCCAATGTTCATGGGTTAGGGTTGGGTCTGTGTCGTCATCAACCCACACGATCCACCCGCCTAAAGTTAAGGATAGGGCGCGGC
>JAYWDX010000086.1:0-11301 GCA_043779675.1 Tenderia sp. (SeqCode) | reverse complement strand
TTCTCCGTCGCTCGCTAGCGCTCCCAACTACGAAAGGGCAGACGGCGTAGCCTATCCGGGACTAGCGGCCCTCGCTTCGCTATCCATGGCCGCCAGCGTGGGGTTTTTTACCGATCACGAACGGTAAAATCAACCATCACCCCCTGCGTTTAACATCCAGCACATTAGGAAGCGCATCTATCTTTTGAAGCAGACGACTCAGTTCGTCAAGATCATTGATCTCAAGCGTCAAGGTCATGCTGGCAATATGGCGCTTTTGATCTGTGATGGTATTAACCGCGATGATATTTACCTTATCGCTGGAGAGTATTGAAGCCACATCCCGCAACAGCCCCTGCCTATCAAAGGCGCGTATCTGAATATCGACAGGATAGACGTGCTCTTCAACCTCCGCCCCCCATGCCACCTCCACCAGACGTTCCGGCGACTGGTTAATATAACGAAGGATATTGGGGCAGTCTTTGCGATGAATGGTCACACCGCGGCCACGGGTGATATAACCGCAGATCTCATCCCCCGGCAACGGTTTGCAGCAGTTGGCTATCTGCGTCAGAAGATTACCCACCCCTTCGATAGTTACCCCCCCTTCTGCACCGCCCTTGGGTTGGCGTGTGTGGATCTGAGGCTCTTTTCCTTCGTCTTCACTGAGTGACTGGATCACCTTAACTACTTGCGATGTTTTGATTTCACTGCGACCAAACGCCGCAAAAAAATCATCTACTTTAAGGATATTCAGCTGCCGCGCCAACTTCTCGAAATTGACGTCACTCAATCCCAAGCGCCGCAACTCCTTCTCTAACATGGCGCGGCCTACTCCGACATTGGTGTCGAAATTCTGCAACTTGAACCAGTGCAGCACTTTGCTGCGGGCACGATTAGTATGTAGATATCCCAATTCGGCATTGAGCCAATCACGACTTGGCTCGCCACGCTTCACCGTCAGGATTTCAACCTGTTCTCCGGTCTTGAGTTGGTAGGTCAGAGGCACCATATGGTTGTTAACCTTGGCGCCACGGCAGCGATGCCCTAGCTCAGTATGAATTTGATAGGCGAAATCGAGTGGTGTCGACCCTTTGGGCAGATCAACAACATTGCCCTTGGGGGTGAAGAGATAGACACGATCCTCAAAAGAGTCGGACTTGAACTGGTCGACAAACTCACCCGCATCAGTGACATCCTCCTTCCACTCCAACAACTGTCGCAACCAAGCGATCTTGCGTTCAAAGTCGGCGTCGAAACCAGTGCCCTCTTTATAACGCCAGTGAGCCGCCACACCGAGCTCATTGTCCTGGTGCATCTTATGGGTACGAATCTGCACCTCCACCACCTTGCCATCGGGGCCAAAAATAGCGGTGTGGATTGACTGGTAATTATTCTGTTTTGGCGTCGCAATATAATCATCAAACTCACCCGGAATATGATTCCAGAGCGAGTGCACAATACCCAGTGCGGTGTAACACTGCGGAATGGTATCGACCAGGATACGCACACCACGGGCATCGTAGACTTGGTGATAATCAATGTTCTTACGTTCCATCTTGCGATAGATGCTGTAGATGTGCTTAGAGCGGCCGGTGATATCCGCCTTAACCTCGACCTTAGTCAATTCACGCTGTAAGGTATCGATAAACTCTTTGATATAACGTTCACGATCAACACGACGTTCATCGAGCATTTTGGCAATACGTTTATAGGTTTCCGGTTCGATATAACGGAAGGCGAGGTCCTCAAGCTCCCATTTGATCTGCCACATGCCCAGCCGGTTGGCCAATGGCGCATAGATATCGAGTGTTTCACGGGCAATACGTTTCTGCTTTTGTTCCGGCAGTGAACTAAGGGTACGCATGTTGTGAATGCGATCAGCGAGTTTGATCAAGACTACCCGCACATCCTCCACCATCGCCAGCAGCATTTTGCGTAGACTCTCGGCCTGGGCTTGCTCTTTTTTCTCCTTGCGGGAGGCGTCATCCAGCCCCTTAAAGCTCTGGATCACCATCATCTTAGTAACACCATCCACCAGCGCAGCAATGCTGTTGCCAAACTCGGCGCGCACTTGCTCAAGTGTGATATCGGTATCTTCAACAACATCATGGAGAATGGCCGCCGAAACGGCCTCATAGTCCATGTGCACCTCTACCAGAATATTGGCTACCGCAAGGGAGTGCTGAAAGTAAGGGGCACCCGAGACACGCTGCTGTCCGGCATGGGCCTGCTGCGCCATAGCGCAGGCACGATTAATGGTTTTAAATCCCTCTTCGGGGTATTTTTTCTCAATCGACTTGAGCCACTCATCCACATCAATGTAGCCCCTGCTAGAGTCTCCACCGTGGGAACTTGTCACATTAACCATCAGCTTTCCATTTCTGTTATCAAAAAATAAAGATGGACTAGTTAGCGATTAAAGCAGCCATGTAAAAAGCACACATAAACATGACCAGCGTATCACAGCGCAACCACCTCGGAGTGAATGACCTCACTCAAGACTTAAAGTAGAACCATCTATGTTTATCTGCTCACCCTGACCAGTTTCACTATGATGTTTGTCATATTCATCGGCCGCCGCCTTCTTTTCTTCACCAAACTCATGGCGCAGCTCCGCAAATTGAAGCAACTGTAGGGCCACACTACCATTGACACTATCGCCAGGAAACTGGCCGTGTTCATCCTCCTCACCCGCCACAACCCCGGTGAGGATCTCGATTCCTTCATCAATTGTGGTCACGGCATAGATATTGAACTTCCCTGCCGCAACCGCATCCACCACATCCTGGCGTAACATCAGGTCATTCACATTGCTGCGTGGAATCAGAACACCCTGCCCCCCTGTCAGCCCCTGGAGCTTGCAGACATCGAAGTAGCCTTCAATTTTTTCATTGACACCACCAATCGCCTGCACCTGGCCACGCTGATTCACCGAGCCAGTGACCGCAATCCCCTGTTTTATTGGCACACCGGAGAGTGCCGAAAGCAAGGCGTAGAGTTCTGTGGCAGAAGCACTATCCCCCTCAATTTCACCATAGGACTGTTCAAAGACCAGGCTGGCCGAGAGCGCCAGCGGAAAGTTTCTGGCATAACGCGCGCCTAGATAACCGGCCAGAATCATCACCCCCTTGGAATGGATAGGGCCGCCCAGATCGACTTCGCGTTCGATATCCACCACATCACCATCACCCATGCGCACCTGAGCAGTGATACGTGTCGGCATTCCAAAGCCGATGTCGCCGAGTTCCATCACCGAAAGACCATTGACCTGCCCTATCTCAATGCCACGAGTTTCTATCAACAACAGACCACGCTGAATGGAGTAGTGGATCTGCTCATGAATACGGTTGCTGCGACGCACTTGGGCGTTGATGGCCATCTGCACATCTTCACGCGCCACCACGCCACGACCATGTTGCTGCGCCCAATAATCTGCCTCACAAAGCAGATCACAGATACTACGCATATGGGTAGTCAGCAGCGTGGAATCACCCGAGACCCTGGCGCTGTACTCGATCACCCGCGCCACACCGGTTTTATCAAAGGGCCTCAACCCCTCTTTCTTTACCAGGGTTGCAATCAACCGAGCGTAAAGATGATTGCTTTCCGGACTACGCTCCATATGATCTTCAAAATCGACGGCAACCTTGAACAGCTCCTTGAACTCAGGATCGTGCTGATGCAATTGGTAATAAAGGTTGCTATCCCCCAGCAACACCACCTTGAGGTTGAGCGGAATGGGCTCTGGTTCGAGCGAAACAGTACTCACCATGCCCAGCATCTGCTCCAGTGAACCGATGTGAATCTCACTGGAGCGCAATGCCCGTTTCAATGCCTCCCAGCTAAAGGGGTTCTGCAATAACTTACTGGCCTCCAGCACCAGGTAGCCATTATTGGCGCTGTGTAATGCACCTGGTTTGATCAAAGTAAAATCGGTGATCAAAGCCCCCATCATCGCCAGGTATTCAATACACCCCACCAGATTCTGATAAGTGGGATTGTCCTCATAAATCACTGGCGCACCCTCACCATTACGATGCTCCACCAAGACATTGACCTGATAGCGTTTGAACGGTTCGGAACGTGACGCCAAGCTGCTGAGGTCGGCCTCTTCATCCTCACCACGGCGGAAATCATCGACGTTTTCAATTAAATCGTTCTGCACTGCATCAAGGTAGATCAACACCGCAGCATGACCAACAAAAGATGTTTTTAGTTCATTGATCATGTGACCCACCGCTGCGATAGTCACTTCACGATTGATACCTTTGAGCCGTTCACGGACCTCGCGCCGCCACAACGGAATCTTATTCAGGGCACACTGCAACTCGTCCTGCAACACTTCGATCTCCGCTTCGAGGCGCGCCCTCTCATCCTCAGGCAGCTTCTTGAACTCCTTCGGACTGACCACCGTCTCCCCTTGCAACGGGGCAAAGGCAAATCCATTAGGGGTGCTGATCAGGGCGATCTGCCTCTCTGTCGCCGACTTCCGAACCTCTTCGATATTGCGCTCCTGTCTCTCCCTCAGTTCATCATCCAGCGCCTGTACACGACTACGATAATCATCACTCTCAAATGCTACCGGTATTGCTGTGCGCAACTCTTCAACAAGCCGATCCATATCACGACGCAACTGACCACAACGTCCTTGCGGCAAACTAATTTTGTGTGGTTTGTGCGGCTGCTCGAAATTATTGACATAACACCATTCGGCAGGGGCCTCCTCGGCGGTGGCCTTCTGCCGCAACAGCTGGCTGACCACACCATGTTTGCCGCTACCCGCCGGGCCAAGTGCAAACAGGTTGTAACCATGTTTCCTGATGCCGATGCCAAATTGGATCGCCTCCAAGGCCCGTGCCTGGCCGATTATCGCGCCAAGTTCCTCAAGTTCAGCAGTGCTGTTGAAATCAAACAGGGTGGTATCACAAGCGTGGTAGAGCTGCTGCACCGACAATGGTATTAATGCGGTCATCTGTTTGTCTTTGTAGTTATCAGGAATAGATAAAACGATCATAGCCCATGGCTACATAAGGGAAACCTGCTTCAGGGCGAAGCAGGCCGGAGCTGACATATCAACCTAAATAGCTCAATCGTCGAAGCTGTAACCAAAAGCGGCAATCAGCTTGTCTTCTAATTCGATGCGGTCAGCCAAGAGTTCACCAACACTAGAGAGATCGCGCTCCAGCGCGCTAAACTGAACGCAATGGTCACCACAGTCATACTTGTCATTGAAGTCGAGCACTTTGTTGGTGATTTCGAGAATATTTGGATAGATATCCTCCGCCACCACGTGGATCTCCTGGCGGCGCTCGTTCTTCTCAGCGAAGTAACGATAGAGCTGAAAATGGGCATTAGCGGCATAGTCCACCAACGCCTGGCAAAACTCCTCCAGCAAGGCAGGGACTTCAGCATTGCCGACATACGGCTTCTGCCGGGCCAGCTGTGAATAGAGCGCCAACATCTTTGTCCGCGAATCCACAAGTTTATTGATCATCACCAGTGAACGTCCACGGCGATCAGTCTGCGGCCTTTCCGTTATCGCTACCATAATTCCTCCATTCGGATAGATAAACCTTGATTAAAGATCATACCAAAGAATGGCTCGACGCATAGCCCCAAGCAGTTGATAACATCTGGAATTAATAATGAAAAAGGGCCTTATTCCCACCTCATAAAAAGAACCCAGCCAAATTTTGAATGGAACAATTAGTTCTGCCCGATCGTATCGCGCCAATAATGGGGCATTTGCTGATCCTGAGGCAGACCAAACCACCCCTCTTCATAACCCACCACCAGATAGACACGGGCAGCAGAGTAGCCCCCTTCAGCCGCTTTTTGATACCACTTCACCGCTTCACCCTGGTTTTGGGCCAACCCTAAGCCACTGTGGTACATCAAACCAAGGTTAAACTGGGCTTGTGAATCGCCCTGCTCAGCCAATGATTTCCAGATAGATACCGCACTATCAAAGTTCTCCGCCTCTGCCGCAGCGAAACTTGCGCCCATCTCATCAGCGGCGTGAGCCGTCGGTCCAACCCCTGCCAGTGCTAAAATCAGCACCACCGCCTGCCAACGCATTTTTGTAAACATCCTGACTCTCCTATTCAAATAGACTGCACCCAATCTATTTTTAACTGTTGGAGAGTTGACTTGCCGTGACCCGGTTCTCAAAAATGAGTGGTGGTGGTTACACCATTAATTCCCCAAGAACTCGACACACTCTTGCATCAGGCAGTTGATCTGACAGAGTTCATTACTCATCAAACCTTAATCAGCACGGCCACTCCAATCACCAACAGAATCACAGCAAAGAGCCGCTTTAACTGTTTCACCGGCAACCGATGGGCAAGCCGTGCACCCTGCGGGGCGAGGAGCAGACTGGCACTACCAATAGCCAAAAACGCAGGCCAGTAGAGATAGCCGGTAGCCAACGCAGGTAACGATGTGGCATCCAGCCCTGCCAGCAGATATCCCAGCCCCCCGGCCAGCGCAACAGGAAAACCACAGGCCGACGAGATAGCCACCGCTTCGCGCATTATCCGACCACGCCAGCTAAGGTAAGGCACCGTGATGGTGCCGCCGCCAATGCCGAGCATGGCGGAGAGCGTACCGACAACCGTCCCGACAAACATCAGCTCCGGCACTGCGATCAGCTTCTCTTTAGCAGTTTTGGTAACACTGCCAAAAAGCATATACAGCGCTACAGCCACTTCAAACAGACCAAAAAAACGCTGTAGCGTAGCGCTTGCCACTTGGTCGGCAAACAGCGCACCCAACGTTGCACCCAGCACCAAACCAGGCGTGAGCCACAGAACAACACGCCAGTTAAGTGAGCCGATCCGGTGGTGGGCAATCACTGAAGAGACAGAGGTAACGGCAATAGTGGCGAGCGAGGTACCCAGCGCCAGATGCATAATATTGGCTTCGTTAAATCCTTGCGCTTGAAACAGCACGACTAGCACCGGCACAATGACTATGCCGCCGCCCACACCCAGCAACCCTGCCACCAGACCGGCCAGCGTCCCCAACAACAGATAGATCAGGACTATTTCAACCATCAATGAAGAGCTCTATTTCTTGGCAACAAAAAAAAACCATCGGACACATTGTTGTGGACATCTCCAGCCACGGTTATGGCCATGCGGCAATGACAGCGCCGCTGATCAACCACCTCCAGAAACGCTACCCCAGACTCAAGATTACCCTGAGGAGCACCGTTCCGCTCACCTTCCTTAAGAGTAAATTCAATGGCCCGTTTGAGCACCTGCCGCAGAGTTGCGACTTTGGCATGATGATGAATAGCCCCTTCGAGGTCGACCGTCTCAACACCCTGCACGCTTATCGCCAGCTACACGGCGACTGGCAGAGACACATAGCGGATGAGAGGCAAACACTGCTAGAGATCGGCGCCGAGATGGTGATCTCCAACATCGCCTATCTGCCACTGATGGCAGCGCGGCAACTAGGCATCCCCGCCATCGCCATCAGCTGCCTCAACTGGGCCGATATCTTTGGCCACTTTTTTCCCGATGAACGGGCCATTCATCAGCAGATGGTCACCGCCTACCAGAGTGCCAACTGCTTCATCCGTACCGAACCGGCCATGCCAATGACAGACTTCATCACCCACGCCGTTGCGCCGTTGATGACTGCTGGTGCCAATCGGCACCAGCAACTCATCACCACATTAAAGCTGAAACCTGAGACACGTCTGATACTAGTGTCGATGGGAGGTATTAAGGGTGAACTGAGTGCAGATCACTGGCCAGTATTGGATGGAGTTCACTACCTGACCGCCAGTGCAGTGGTAACCACCACGCGCACTGACATCACGCTGCTGGACGAGATCAACATCAACTACAACGATGCGCTCTGCTCCTGCGACCTACTGCTGACCAAACCTGGTTACGGCAGTTTTACCGAAGCGGCCTGCAATGGCATCCCGGTACTTTATGTGCGACGTGATGAGTGGCCCGAGCAGCCGTTCCTGACCGCCTGGCTCCATAAACAAGTGCCTTGCAACAAAATCACTCTGGAACAGTTTAGAAAGGGAGCATTCAGTCAGCCGCTGCAACAGCTATTGCATGAGAAGCGGCCAACAGCCACGCCGACCACCGGTATTGAAGCGGCAACGAAGATCATTGCCCGCTACCTAGGGCGTTAACATCAGCCGCCACAAACCCACTGGGTGAGTAACGCACTAACGCCCCCTCTTGACACCCGCCCGCCCGGCTGGACGCTGCTCCGGCCGGACATTTTTCGCCCTGGCCAGCAGCGGTGCACGACGTGCGCCCTCAGGCTTTTTGCCGGTGCCTTGTGGCTGCCATGCGGGTATTAGATGACGCTTGCCATTACCAATCAGATCAGACCTACCCATCTCATTCAGCGCCTCGCGCAGCAGTGGCCAATTCTCGGCGTCGTGATAACGCAGAAACGCCTTCTGAATCCGCCGTTGCCGCGCACCCTTGGCAGTGAGCAATTTTTCATCATCACGGCGGATCTTACGCAGCGGGTTACGTTCGCTGTGGTACATCGCCGTTGCCAACGCCATGGGTGATGGCAGGAAGGTCTGCACCTGATCGAGACGGAAATCGTTCTGCTTCAACCAGATCGCCAGATTGAGCATGTCCTCATTGGTAGAGCCAGGATGGGCGGCAATAAAATAGGGGATCAGATACTGCTCCTTGCCCGCCTCAAGTGAGTATTTATCAAACATCTCCTTGAAGCGGTCATAGGCGCCGATGCCCGGTTTCATCATCTTGCTCAACGGTCCCTCTTCAATATGTTCGGGCGCGATCTTGAGATAACCACCAACGTGATGTGTCACCAGCTCCTTCACATACTCCGGCGACAACACCGCCAGATCGTAACGCAGCCCAGAAGCGACAAAGATCTTTTTGATACCCGGCAAGGCACGCGCCTTACGATAGAGCTGCACCAGCGGGCCATGATCGGTCTTAAGGTTGCTACAGATATCGGGATAAACACAGGAGAGACGGCGGCAGGCTGACTCGATCTCCGGTGTGCGGCAGTGCAGTTGGTACATGTTGGCCGTTGGCCCGCCCAAGTCGGAGATGTGACCGGTAAAACCGGGCACGGTATCACGAATGGTCTCGATCTCTTTAAGGATCGACGCCTCGGAACGGTCCTGAATGATGCGCCCTTCGTGCTCGGTGATGGAGCAGAAGGTACAGCCACCAAAACAGCCACGCATTATATTAATAGAGAAGCGAATCATCTCGTAGGCAGGGATGCGCGCCTGTTGATAACTCGGATGCGGCAGCCGGGTATAGGTCAACTCAAAGACGCCATCAAACTCTTTGGTAGTGAGCGGGATGGGTGGCGGGTTGAGCCAGACATCCCGGTCGCCATGGCGCTGCACCAGGGCACGGGCATTGCCGGGATTGGTCTCCAGATGCAGGATGCGGGCGGCATGGGCGTAGAGAATTGAATCTTCTTTGACCTGCTCATAGGCGGGCAGCCGAATTACGCTACGGGCGCGATCGACCCGCTTTTTCACCGGCGGCTGAAACTGAATGATCTTTTGATCGCTGCTCTTGCCGGCAACCATCTCTGCCGCCTTGTCATTGCAGGTGGCGGCAGTCTGGGTCTGCTCGTAAGGATTTTTGTGGGGCTGAACCGCTCCCGGCTCATCAACCGAGCTTGAGTCTATCTCCAACCACCCCTCCGGCAATACCTTGGTCATGAACACCGTGCCACGAATATTGGTCAGGGTATTGACCGGTTCACCCGCAGCGAGGCGATGGGCAATCTCCACCACCTGCCGTTCGCCATTGCCGTAGACCAACAGATCGGCCTTGGAATCCGGCAGGATCGAGCGACGTACCTTGTCGGACCAATAGTCGTAGTGGGCGATGCGGCGCAGACTCGCCTCGATACCCCCAATCACCAACGGCACATCGTTATAGGCCTCGCGGCAGCGCTGTGCATAGACCACCACGGAACGGTCGGGACGGGTACCGCCTTTGCCATCCGGCGAGTAGGAGTCATCGGAACGCATACGGCGCTCGGAGGTATAACGGTTGACCATCGAGTCCATATTGCCCGCCGTCACCCCAAAAAAGAGGTTGGGCCGCCCCAGCGCCTTAAACGCATCGGCACTGTTCCAGTCGGGCTGGGCGATGATACCAACACGGAACCCCTGCGCCTCCAGCAGCCGACCAATCAGTGCCATGCCAAAACTGGGGTGGTCGACATAGGCATCGCCCGTCACCAGAATCACATCACAGCTGTCCCAACCAAGCTGATCCATCTCGGCACGTGACATGGGCAATACCGGGGCGACGCCAAAACGTTTGGCCCAGTATTTACGATAGGAAAAAATATTAGTGGCTGATTCCATAGGGCTGGGGGCTTTTTAACTGGATGGACGGGACGCCATTTTACCCTATTTAGACCTATTCTGACGACCATGGTGATGATCCTAAAAATTACCCTGCAGCCCCAGTAGATATTGATTGCGCCGATAGCGCCGCGCGAGAATATTGGAGCCATTACTGCTGTAATGGTACTCGGCAACCAGGTCAAGATGACGGTTAAGGCGGCACTCAACCTCCAGATTACCGCGCCAGCGGTCATCTTTACGACGCAGACCGGTAACACCGGCGATTACGTCGGCATCGTTAGAGTAACTTTGGCGATAGCCGCCACCTAGGCTGCGTTGCCAATCACGGGAGTTGCCAAACGTTTTGGGGTTCCACCCGCCGTGTTCCTTTGAGACACAACAAACACAACACAACACATTC
Organism: Tenderia sp. (SeqCode); assembly: GCA_043779675.1. GTDB lineage: Bacteria > Pseudomonadota > Gammaproteobacteria > Tenderiales > Tenderiaceae > JAKFXL01. Next base: position 553 of record JAYWDX010000086.1, on the reverse strand, counting down.
GACGGGCTCGTGGCAAACCACCTCCCAATCGCGCGAGTGAATTGCGATGGCATTCACGCTTGATTACTGACGTCAGTGTAAGGAAAGTCGGTGTGCGACGACTACCACCCAGATTGCCCAATCGGAAGTGCAATCGGCGAACTCCTTCTACCACCAACTACATACCGGAGATATTCACATGTACGGAATCAAATCAGGTGCCACGCGCAACTTACTCGTCGTTACGCTCGTGGGGGCCGCTGCGGGTTGTACTACCACGATGAAGTCCGACACCATGGCACCCAAATCTGCGATGGCCGACGCGAAGCCGATGGCAGTAATGGCCCAGTCGTCGCCGACCGAACTCGTTGACGCACTCAACGGCGTATTCGGTAAGCACAAGGTGCGCTCATCGGGTGCCAAAGGGTTTTGCGTGGCCGGTCAATTTGAGGCGTCGTCCACTGCCGCCACGATCACTCGCGCAGGCATGTTCCAAGCCGACAAACGCACGCCGATCATCGGCCGCTTTTCGCTCGGCGGTGGCAACCCCAAAGCCCCCGACAACGCCAAGAGC
>JAYWDX010000085.1:0-8556 GCA_043779675.1 Tenderia sp. (SeqCode) | reverse complement strand
ATAGCGAAGCGAGGGCCGCTAGTCCCGGATAGGCTACGCCGTCTGCCCTTTCGTAGTTGGGAGCGCTAGCGAGCGACGGAGAAATGCAGGAGCGGCTTTGGTAGCCGTAGAGTCAGTGTGGTAGCTATGTTGAGTGCAACGAGAGAACGTGAGTGAACGATGTTGTACGAAGACGTAGCGGACGCAGGACGGTCCGGGCAAAAGGAATTAGCTGTCGCGTAAGCGAGTCAATTTACGGCATGGACGCCATAAATTGGTCACGAGGTAGCGACACGATTTTCGTTGCCATTATCGTTGCGTATGCCGCGTTCCTGTCGTATCCGGACATGGTTGACGCGGGGGAGCCCGCCACGCTCAGCGATTATCCCTCTCATAACTCATTTTGTGTTGCGCCTGGCAAGGGCAATATCGCTACGATTGATTGGCTGGAGCGCTCAGACTGGATTAACGTAAAAAAAGATATCGCCCTTCCTGCCAAGGGCGATGGTGTGGCTGACGATACTAAGGCACTACAGACTGCATTAAACAGGATTGGCAAAAGTCCTGGTGAGCCGGTAGTTGTCTATCTTCCTCCCGGAGACTATCGCATTACCAAAACGATCGGCATCAGCAGGCGTGAAGGGGGCATGGTGATCGGCCATGGTGCCGCGACACGAATAATCTGGGATGGCGCCAAGGGTGGGAGAATGTTCTGGAGCGATGGCGCCAGCCGCCAGACCTATCTGGGCATGGTGTGGGATGGCAGAAACAGGGCCGCTGTTGGCATCGATCACGATTCAAAAACAATTTACGAAACCCGCGTTATGCATGAGCAGATGGAGTTCAGGAATTTTCTTGAGGCTGGCATTCGTGTTGGTCATGACCAGAAGCTGGCCTCCGCCGAGATGCTCTTTTCAAACCTGAAATTTGTAAACAATGGCAGTGGCGTCCTGCTTCAGGCGTGGAATGACTACAACAACCTCTTTGACGGCTGCCAGTTTGAGAACAATGGCTATGGCATCCGGGCGGAGAAGGGCAATGTGGTGGTGCGCAATAGCCGCTTCGAGGGAAGCAGGGAGTCCGATCTGTTTCTTTCTACCCACAGCCACTCCGTCAGGCGCGTGGTCTCTTCCGGTTCAAATGCCTTCATCAGAACTGTCCGGGGACCGATCTCGGGTAGTCTTATCCGTGTTCAGGATTCACTGGTCTCTGGCTGGAAGAGCCACGATGGTGCCATAGTGACCGATTTGCGCGGTCCGCTGTTACTGTTTGATCTCAAGTTCACCAATGCGCCTTCCAGCAAGGCTCCCATACGGCTGAACAATCCCGTTTATATGAATCAGCTCGCGATCGTCTCGAATGTTGTGAGCCAGGAAACAACAGCGATCACCGATGCTGGTTACAGTGGTGTCGTTAATGAGATTCCTGTGAGCGGTCCCCATCCTGTTGTTTTCTCCGAGAAGAAGGTATTCCTGCGGGATCGTTATGAGGTTCCTGGAAGGATTATTGACGTCAAGCAGGATTGTGCTGCCAAAGGCGATGGGGTTGCAGACGATACAAGAAAAATCCAGCGCTGTCTTGAGCGTGCGGCCTCTGCGACCGAGCCGGTGGTTGTCTATTTTCCATCAGGCGTTTACCGCGTGACAGATACGGTCGAGGTTCCTGCCGGAGCAAAATTCCAAATCGACGGCACAGGCTGGTTTTCACGCATTGTTGGCTCCGGGCGTCAAAAGGGAGCGACGCTCCATGTGCATGACCCTGCGGGGCTAAGAGTTACCCATTTGACAGTTGGACGGATGAGCAGTGGCACATCTCTGCTCCAGACGGCCAGTAAACCGGCACACGTCTATTACCATAATCTTTACGGTTACCACGACGATGAACGCAAGGATACCTGGATCGTTTTTGATGCCATGCCGGCGGGGAGCCAGATTGTCAGTCAGCATCTTGATGGGCGTTTAAGGGTCAGCAACAGCTCAGCGGCGACGATTCTCCTGGGATACCTCATGTCAGTACAGACGGTGATTGAGGGCGATGCGCAGCAGGGAGGATTTATGGGTATTCTCGCGCGTGTTTCGGCGTTGTCAGACTACCCGCTGGTGATAAAAGACAACCAGAGCCTTGTCCAGACGGACTGGTATAACGAACAGACCCCCCATCTCCTTGCGCTTGAAGGTGGTAATGGTGGCTATGGAAAGGTGATTCTGGATCACACCGAGGCCAGTACGACAGATGCGCTTCTTTCATCCATCAAGGGCTATAACGGGTTGCTGGCGCAATTTGGTGGCATGTTTGGTCATCCAACGGACTCACGGGCCAGGGTCGTGGAGCTCAACGAAACCAACGCCACTGGAGTTCTTCTGGCCGGAAACAGCTTCTGGAACAGGCCGCCTGAAATCACGGGTGGGAGAGAGAACAGCGTTCATACCCTCGCCAATATGTTGCACAATAAATGGGGGATCACTCCATTTGGCGTCGTCGACGACAGAATGGATAAAAACGGTTATGAAAAATTTCGCATGGCCATTGATTCATTCAGGGCATTGGGTTCATATGACCTCTCAATCAACTATTGCGAGTAGCATAAATATGCGGGCTTATCAATTCTCCATTATGCGTTGATACAGCGCCTCATATTGCCGGGCAATGGCCGTGGCGCTGAAACGTTCCACATTCCTGAATCCGGCAGTGATGATGGAGCTTCTATATTCCCGATCCTGAATGACCCGTTTAAGACCATCCCTGATTGACTCCACGCTGAGTGGATTAACCAGACAGGCGCCATCACCGGCGACCTCGGGCATTGAGGAGATAGTGCTGGTGACTACGGCCCGGCCCGTAGCCTGTGCCTCGATGATCGGCATTCCAAACCCCTCCAGTGTCGATGCAAAAAGCAGGACATCACACTCCGCATAGGCGCTGATCATCTCATCCTGGCTGAGGTTGTGCCGGGCTGTATAGCGAACACCATGGTCATCAAGAATGGCAATGTGTTCAGGCAAAAGCTTGCCGATAATGTGAAGCTCGCAATCAATACCGGAGAGCGCCTCCACATGTCTCTTGAAATTCTTGTTATGGGCCATCCCAATGTGCAATATGCGTGGAAATGTGGCGTTAAATACCCGTTCTGATTTTTCGAAACCATTGGCGATGATGGTGGGAATGACAACGACTTTTTCCGGATTGCAGCCGGTGTATTGGATAATCTCCTGGCGTGTTGCCTCAGAAACGGCGGTTATGTAACGGCAGTGCCTGACTGGCAGATCAAGCCATAGCCATTTCAGGATCTTGCGGATAAAAAGATCAGGATGTCTCATGAATCCACAGTCATGAATGGTAAGAATTGTGTGCCTGGATGGGAGGGCGAGAGCGATGTAATGAATGTCGCCAGTGATGTGGTTGATGTTTGACCTGTTTTTATAGGCCTCTATGGCCCCATTTAATCTTGGGATTATTCCCTTGCTGAAATCATTCAGAGTGTGACTATTGATAGTGAATCTACCATCCTCTGGGAAGTGACTCTTCATCTGTTCGAATGATATTTCAATGCTGAAGCTTCCCGTGGCATGGGGTTTCCTGAAAAACAGGGTGACATCCATAATTTCAGACCGTTTGTTCATCATATTGAAATGCGCCATTTGTATTATGAAGTAAAGTAAAAGATGGTCTGTTTCATGCCTGACCATACTCTTGGTGTTTTGCCAGATGCTTATTCTATTGGCGGTTTATTACATTTTATTGAATGGGTTTATATGCGGGTGTTACAGGTTATACAAGGTGTCAGTAATTTATCGGCGGGATCGACGTATTTTGTCGGTAAGATGGCCGATGAGTTACATATAGCTGGTTGTGATTCGTCGATACTCACGCTTGGTAAACGTCCGCATAAGTGGCCTTATCAGGCACCATTGACAATGCACGATGAAATCATAGGAAAAAAGACAGGAGTGTCATTGTCACTTCTGCGCGACGTCAGAAAACGGGCATTACTGCCAGGGATACTCCATGGCCATGGGGTCTGGCGGGCGACAAATCTTTTCCCATTGTTGTTGAATGAAAATAGCCCTTCAAAAATAGTATTTAGCACTCATGGCGCCATTGCCCCGTGGAGCATGAGTCGTAAGTCGTCACTCAAGGTTCCGTTCTGGCGCATGCTGCAGAGGCCAGCCCTGAATCGCAGTCACTGTATCCATGTAACTTCGGCGTGCGAATATGAGGATGTTCGCCGTGCTGGCATACGCGGCGCTGTGGCGGTTATTCCGATCGGCATCGATATTCCAGATATTCCGTTCGGCCATCAACGGCAGAAACGTATTGTTTTTATCGGTCGCATCGACCCCGTTAAGGGGCTGGATATGTTGATTCCTGCATGGAGGGTGGTGGCTGACAAATTTCCTGAGTGGGAGCTTGTGATAGCAGGCCCCCTTGATGGCGAGTATGCGGATTCCATCATGAAGCGGGCCGGTGATCTAAATACGCCGCGAATTAAATTCACCGGCGAGCTCCTTGGAGATAAAAAGAGCGAACTTCTCACAAGCGCATCCCTGTTTGTATTGCCATCCTACTCAGAAAACTTTGGGATAGTGGTCGCGGAGGCGCTTGCCCATGGAGTCCCTGTCATCACCACTACTTCAACACCCTGGCATGAGATTTCCGAACGCGGCATGGGCTGGATAATTAAACCGGAACAGTCAGCGCTCGAAAATGCACTTCATGAAGCGTTGCAGCAGCCGTTGCCAGTGCTGCAGGAGATGGGGCTAAGGGGGCGCGAATGGATGCGGGATAGTTACTCATGGAGGCGTGTTGGGATCATGATGCAGGAGACCTATGGGTGGCTGCTTCATGGCGGAATCAGACCCGCCTGGATAGAGCAGGTATAAGTTGTCGTATAAACACAAAGTAATTCATGGCAAGGTATTCTTATGACGTTATCACCAGAAAAACCCCGCTTGAGCCAGTACCGTGAACAGTTTATTTACTGGTCATCCATCGGAGTCGACATGGTGGTGCCGAGAATGGAGGCGGGTGTTTATGTGCTTGGATATGTCAAGAGCGGTACAAACTGGTTGTGCCACCTACTCTCAACGGCTCTGGATATGCCTGTCCTGGAACCATGGAAATTGCACGGCCCAATGATCAGTCCATGTGTTTACCATATGCACCGCTTCATACCATTCGATCCTGTCAGACGACGTACTGTTTATATGATGCGTGATGGGCGAGATACCATGGTTTCAAAATATTTCCATCTCGTAAGGGATGGGGGACCACTCAAGGCTAGATTTGAATGCCAGATCAAAAAGCCATTAAGGGCTGAGGATATTTCTATAAACATGCCTGAGTTTATTCGTTTCATGGGGGGGAGCAGGATTGCATCCACCGATTATCGAAGCCATCTTGAGGCGTGGAAGAGACATTCGGATAAATATATTACCTTGAAGTATGAAGATCTCCTTGTGAACCCGGAACAGGAGTTGATGCGCGTGATCAAGCGTCTCCCTGATCAACCCGTTTCGCTGGAAAGAATCAGAATGGCAGTCAGAAAGCATGATTTCAGCAATCTGACAAAGAGGGACAGGGGGGTTGAGGACATATCATCCTTCATTCGAAAAGGTATCAGTGGCGACTGGCGCAACTATTTCACGGTGGAGGCAGGCAGGGCTTTTGATGAATATGCCGGCCATCTGCTCTTTGAACTCGGATATGAGACGGAAAGGGAGTGGTGGAGAAATCCATCAAGCGTGCTTTCAGGCTGATCGCGTTTTCAGAAGCAGCGGATCACTTGCTGGCAGTGACGAGCATGTTCTGTGACAAAATATGACCGTGACTTCCGGTTTCTGCCAGTAGTAGCAGACGTTCTCGCAGGGTCAAGGTCGACCAGAGGATGCGCCTGACGAGACTCTTCACACCATAAACGAGTGGTTTCTCTTCATGGCAGGTGATGTTGTTGAAGCCAGAAGCCCTCAGAATCTGGCGTATAGACTGGGGGGTAAAGCATGTTTCATGGGTAAAGTCGCCGTATCGTATCCTCATGCCAGAGATTCCTTCGGCATTGGGAACGTGAATGATAAGTCGTCCATGGTCCGATAATGAATTTCCAATAAGGTCTAGAAGGTTCATGGCATCTGATTTGTTCAGGTGTTCGAGAACATCCATCAGGAAGATGACATCATATTTACCGGTTGTCTCCTTCAGAAAGCTACTCAGATCGCCCTGCCTGACCTCCTTGAGGCCGAGCCTGTGTGCAATCTGAACCTGTTCTGACGATGCGTCGACACCTTCAAAGTTGGTGTATCCCATGACTTTGAGGCAGAACAGCAATTGGCCATAGCCGCAGCCGAGGTCCGCGATTCTAGATGTTTTTTCTGCTGGGAGGTGGTTGTTGATAATGTGGCGATACTGTGGAAAGCGCGATAGCTTCACGTCGTTCAGATTTTGGCTGGAGGCTGCTGATTGCTCTGTCGTCACGTAATTTTCATACAACTTTTCTTTCCAGTTGGGCATTCCATCTCTCCTTCGTAGTAGTAATCAATTTTGGCTAGATCTGTGCTTGCAGGCCTTGCGTATAAGAAAAACAGAAACTGAATAAGCAGCCATAGTTGCGATTGCCGCACCAAGGATTCCCAGAACTGGAATGAGAACAAGATTCAGGCCAATGTTTACCAGAGCTCCAAGTCCTATGCTTTTTGTAATGATGATGGTTTTTCCATTTAGTTCGAATTCTTTGTTGTAGAAATGGGACAGTCCATTGATGAGTTGTGACAATATGATGATTGCAATGATAGCGGGAGACAATCCGTAATCAGGATAAAGATAATGCTTGAGTGGGATAACAATGGCGCAGGCAAGAATGAACATTGCCGGAATAAGGCGTATGTATGATCTTTTTAGTCTGTGAGTGTAATCAAGGGCTGTCTCTTCGCCTTGTTCCTTGTCAAGACGGATGATCTTTGGAAATATTATTGTAATGGCAAAAGTTATTGGAATGGTGATCATGCTCGCTGCAAGCTGATTGCTGAGTATGTAATTGGCCACGTCTCCAGTGGGGACGAATATTGTCAGGAGGTAACGGTCGGAGAGCGATATTATCCAGACAAACATGTTGTTTATGACAATTGGCAGTCCATATGCAAAATAACTTCTAGCGACTCCTGTATCAAATTTTGGGATTGGCGGAAGAGTGAATATTCCGGCCATGACCCAGCCTACGAGTGCCAGAACAATGTCGATGATTGAGTAGAGTAGCAAGGATTGCTCAAGGTTATTCTCTCCGGTCTCAATGAAAATTAGTCCGATAAAAAATGACAATGAGAGAGCGAATCCTATATTTGCGAAGAAGTACTGCTTATGTTTTTCGGCGGCATTAAGAATGCTCAATATGCCGCTCTTGAGGGCAGCCGCTGTCAGTAATAGTGGAATCAATGCATATATCGTGTTGGTCAGCGATGAGATCAGGATGTGGCTGGCTATCAGCAGAATCGTGGTGATTCCGAAATAGCTGAAGATTGTCTGGCGTATGCGTTCTCCATCAGGTTGCAGAAGATTGTGGACATGGCGGTATGATGCGCCAATGATCCAGCCAAATCCCAGAGACGCTCCAAGAAATGCTAGTGGTAGTATCAAATTTAACTGAACGTAGGCGGATGGAGAAAGAATGGCAGGAATGATCAGCACCATGGCTGCCTGGGTCGCGATCTGTATTCCACGCCCCATAATGGCGTAGAGTCGATGTGAGCGTGATGGATTTGTAATCTGGTTGTACACGTAAATCTGAATCTCAATCCAGAATAATTAACTTCACGCCAGTAAGCGCCGCCATGCTTGACGCTGCGCAGGTTAACACTAAACATTCACCATTCACAATTGTTAATTGAATCCAAGTTTATGTTCATGTAATACCTATACATTTTAGTTGCTGGTAATAAACTGGTCATAATTGTCTGTCAGACTCCGAAAGTTATTTTTTTCTGCTCTGCATTATTAATGGAATCAACATGTCATGAGATTGGCTGGATCTACCTCGTCAATATCAAACACAGCCACAAACACAACCACAACACAGTCTTGTCAATTGACAAAAGCAGGCCTGTTTATATGGGTTAATGTGATTGTAATGATCATGGTCGGAACGGCCATGGTTTTTAATGGCGATGTGGCCAGGATTGGCAATGGGGTCTATATCATCGTACTTGCGATGATTTGTACATCACCTCTTCTTGTTATGAAGTCGTATCGTGGCAAACATTTTATTATGATGGTGTTTCTTGCCTATTATTTTGCATCTTTCGCACTAAAGGATATGGCAGATCTGTTACTTGGCAATAACAGTGTGGCTCACTCTTATGGAAGCGAGTTTATGTCAGGGGGTGAGATTGCCATTTTGGTCGGTGCTATGATTTTTATTTCTGGGTATATGCTGGTGTCTGAGATGTTCACTGGACGCGCTACCAAAGAGGTTTTTGTACGAGATTGGTCCGAAAATTCAAGGGTTGTACTTGGATTAACTTTTTGGGCAATAGGATATTTTATTACCCTAAGATGGCAGCTTGGTGTTGCTGATGTTTTTTCTAATGATAA
>JAYWDX010000084.1:0-2589 GCA_043779675.1 Tenderia sp. (SeqCode) | reverse complement strand
GACGCAGGACGGTCGGGGCAAAAGGAATTAGCTGTCGCGTAAGCGAGTCAATTTATGGCATGGACGCCATAAATTGGTCACGAGGTAGCGACACGATCTAGCTATTCGATGGTGTTCTTCCCACAAAGGACTTTCACCTCATTGACAGCCAGGGACGCAAAAAAGAACCCGTCACCCTCGGCACTCTTACCTATGAGGTGAGCGCTGATCGTGATGGAGTAGTGATCGATATCGACAACTACCACATGGCCAAGCTCGCCCGTTTTGCCGGGGTACCAATGGACAAGGGGGCGGGGTCGATATGCTGAAGAAGCTCTGTCATGAGGTAAAAAAGGGGGAGCCGCTCTACTGTGTTCATGCAGAATTCAAAAATGATTTCAGCTTTGCCCAGCGACTGACAAATGGACACGGCAGTGGCTACACCATTGGTCGTGCTGAGCAGCTAGCCAAATCCTATGTGGAGTTTTAATCATGCAATTGCTGGGATTTAACGACTACCACGATCAGGCCCGACGATTAGCCAAGGTGCTCGGCGCCTCATTCGACCAGATCACCATCCACCACTTTCCCGATCTCGAAAGCAAGGTAGTCATGCCCACAAAACTGGAAGAGGAGATCATCCTCTGCCGTAGCCTTGACTACCCCAACAACAAATTGATTGAGCTGCTACTGGCCTGTAGCCATGCCCGCGAACATGGCGTAAAAAAGATCATACTGGTGGCCCCCTACCTCTGCTACATGCGTCAGGATAAGGCCTTCAGCCCCGGTGAAGTGGTGAGCCAGAGGATCATCGGCCAGTGGCTCGACGGCATGGTGGACCGGCTAATCACCGTCAATCCGCACCTGCACCGCACCCACAATCTGCAAGAGATCATGCCCAACATCGAGACCATAACCCTCTCCACAACTGCCCTGATGGCGGAATTTTTGCGTAAACGCCCAGTTCCACCGCTACTGCTGGGGCCGGACAGTGAATCGGAACAGTGGGTCAGGCAGATTGCCGAGCAGGCAAAACTGGAGTGGACCATCGCGACCAAGATTCGCCACAGCGACCATCGCGTCCAGATCAATCTGCCCGACTTCAATTTCCATAACCGTAGCGTGGTTATCATTGATGATGTCGCCAGCACCGGCCGCACCATCGCCAACACCGCCAAACAGCTGAGGCTGGCGGGGGCAGAGGTGATTAGCTGCATGATCACCCACCCACTCTTTGCCACCAATGCCGAACAGGTATTGGCCAGCGCCTGTATTAACCACATCTGGAGCACCGACAGCATCAACCACCACACCAACGTCATCCAGCTAGCGGAGATGATCGGCGCAGCCATCAAGGGATGAGATGCCCTCACCCCTGCTACTGATCATCTCTCTAACCGCCCGCGTCATGGTGTGGGGATTGGCATACCCAGAGTGCGCCGCTGGCCTGCATCTACGGCACGCTGGGGGTGTTGATCGGTGCCGACATTTTCCGGCTCGGGGATATCAGAAAGATAGGCGATGCCGTGACCTTTGATGGAATTTTTATTGCCTGGATTGTGGCGGTGCTACTGGCTTAATGGCGCTGCAACTTCTCATCCACAATGCGCTGAATGACTGTTATCACATCACTACTGGCGCGCTCTACGTCTTCAAACGAACTATAGATTTTCTGCAGGGAGCTACGGTCCAGATCCCCCCCCTCACCCATCTGTTCAATCATACGATGGGCGCCCTGATGAACGCGGGCGTGTGGCTCCACCATTTTTGAGTAAGAGGGCATGCTAGAGAAACGTTCCGCCCCCTCGCCAGTGTCATACCATTTACCAAGGCGGCAGTTATGGTGATCCACGCCCACCGCATTGCATTCCGGCGACTCAACACCATTCTCCAAAACCCGATAAGCATTCTGTTTGTAGATCACATGATCCATCTTCACCAACGTGGCAAAACAGCAATCCCGTGCCTGTGAAAGCTGCAAGGCAGACTCCTGTGCCGAAGCAGCAAATTCACTCAGCTCCGCCTCAAAGGCATGGATAACGGTGGAAGATTCAGCGGCAATGCCCTTCATCGCCACGGCATTTTTTAGCATCAACTCAGCCTCCGCTCTGAATGCCTCGATTACGGGTGAAATTTCCAGTGTCGCCTTCTTGGTATTCTCTGCCAGATTACGTACCTCATCAGCCACCACAGCAAAGCCACGTCCAGTCTCACCGGCACGAGCCGCCTCAATAGCGGCATTGAGCGCCAACAGATTGGTCTGCTCAGCGATACTGGTAATCACTTTGATGACGTTGGCAATAATAGCGGTACGATCACGCAGCGCCGCCACCGTGCTATCTGTAGCCGTCATGATCTCTGTCAACTTACCAACGCTGGCGGCCATGGATAGCGAAGCGAGGGCCGCTAGTCCCGGATAGGCTACGCCGTCTGCCCTTTCGTAGTTGGGAGCGCTAGCGAGTGACGCAGAAATGCAGGAGCGGCTTTAGTAGCCGTAGAGTCATTGTGGTAGCTATGTTGAGTGCAACGAGAGAACGTGAGTGAACAAGGTTGTACGAAGACGTAGCGGACGCAGGACGGTCCGGGCAAAAGGAATCAGCTGTCGCGTAA
>JAYWDX010000083.1:0-8138 GCA_043779675.1 Tenderia sp. (SeqCode) | reverse complement strand
TTCTCCGTCGCTCGCTAGCGCTCCCAACTACGAAAGGGCAGACGGCGTAGCCTATCCGGGACTAGCGGCCCTCGCTTCGCTATCCATGGCCGCCAGCGCCCGTGCTATCTATAATTAAGGTGCAGATAAAAAAACCGGGGTTACTGACCCGGAAATGGAGGTTCTATGTCGTTGATGGCGCTGCGTCTTGGCGCCATGGGTGCGGCGATTCTTTTTTATTCTCTTGTCGTTTGTTGTTATCAAACTGTCGGCTATGGCGACTGAGATGTGCGGTGCTGGTGGGTGCGACCTATCGCCCGCTCCGGTGAGACTGGCCCCGCAACGGTGATGATATCTGGACTGACGATGGGAGTGCAATCGATAGTGATTCCGGTGCCCATCATCTTTGTCTCAATCCACCTCAATGGTGCTGGTATTGCAGCAGTGGGCATGCTGGCGACGGTGGGTATCAGCATGGCGAGCAATGCCTATGGACCGGTGGCATTGCCGAGATGAGCGGGCTGGGGGCGGAGACATGCATGCCGGAGGGGGATGGGACAACGCCAAAAAATATGTCGAGAAGGGTAATCTTGGTGGCAAGGGTTCTCAGGCCCTTCCATGAATATTCTGATTAACGTGCGGGCGATTGTTAGCTTAGTGATTGCGCCGCTGCTGGGATAGTGCGGCAAATGGAAACGGCCGCTACTGAGCACAGTAGTGGCCGTTTCTAGATCAGATCTTGAAATCTGTTTTCAGCTTCTTCGGCACGGACACATTCTTGAGGCGCGCATACTGGGGCAATCCATGTTTGTAGGGCGGGTAGTCCTCGCCCTTGATCAGTGGCAACAGATATTCGCGGCATGCTGGGGTAATCTCAAAACCGTTACGTGAGATAAAGTTGCTCGGCATCATCTTCTCGACGTTGGCGACATCGGCCAGGTTGGTCGCACCAATGGTCCAGCGATAAGGCTTATTTGATTTGCGTACGATGGTGGGCATCATGGCGGTTTTTCCCTTCAGTGCCAGCTCAACGGCGGCCTTGCCAAGCGCATAGGCTTGTTCGACATCGGTCTTGGAAGCGATGTGACGGGCGGAGCGTTGCAGGTAATCTGCCACGGCCCAGTGATATTTGAAGCCGAGCTTCTCCTTGATCAAATTTGCGATCAAGGGTGCTACACCGCCAAGCTGGGCATGGCCAAAGGCATCACGTGTTCCGGAATCGGTCAGGAACTTGCCCTCTTTGTCTTTCACCCCTTCAGAGACAACGATGGCGCAGTAGTCGTACTTGTCGACAGTCTGCTTCACACGTTTGAGAAACTTCTCCTGATCAAAGGGGATCTCGGGGAAGAGAATGATGTGCGGAGCATCACCCTCCTGCTCAGCCGCCAGGCCGCCAGCAGCGGCAATCCAGCCGGCATGACGCCCCATCACCTCCATGACAAATATTTTGGTAGAGGTCCTGGACATGGAGGCAACGTCATAGGCGGCTTCGCGAATTGAGACAGCAACGTATTTTGCCACCGAGCCAAAACCCGGGCAGTTGTCGGTGATAGGTAGATCGTTGTCGATGGTTTTGGGAATGCCGATGCAGCTGATTGGATAGTCCATGGTCGCGCAGATCTGCGAGACTTTGTGGGCGGTATCTTGTGAATCACCACCACCGTTATAGAAAAAGTAGCCAATGTTGTGCGCTTTGAAGACCTCAACCAATCGTTCGTATTGGGCACGGTCCTCATCAAGTCCTTTGAGTTTGTAGCGACATGAGCCGAAGGCACCGCCGGGGGTATGGCGTAGCGAAGCGATGATTTTTGCGCTCTCCTTGCCAGTGTCGATGAGGTCTTCAGTGAGTGCGCCGATGATGCCATTACGCCCAGCGTAGACTTTACCAATCACGTTTTTGTGTTTGCGCGCGGTCTCAATCACACCGCAGGCAGATGCGTTGATTACGGCGGTGACACCGCCAGATTGTGCGTAGAATGCATTTCTTTTTGCCATGCTGCAGACCTCTCTTGTGATCACTTGATCTATTGATCAATGAATGAAGTGGATAAATGTGAAACAGAGACTAAAATTCTTTTATGAATTGATTGACTCGCTATATAGTTAGATGTAGTTTTAGCATATTCATACTACAGATAGACTCGCGTGTGGGTAAAAATAAAGAATAAAGTTATTCTGAATATTTGCCGACAGAACACCAAGCAATATTACTGAAGAGAGAAAGCCAAAATGAGAATTGTACTCCTGGGTGCTCCAGGCTCTGGTAAAGGTACACAAGGCAAGCAGCTCTCAGAGAAGTATCGCATTCCGCAGATTTCCACCGGTGACATCCTTCGTGCAGCGGTTGCTGCTGAGTCGCCCTTAGGCCTACAAGCCAAGGCAGCGATGGATGCAGGACAGTTGGTCTCCGATGACATCGTACTTGGAATGATCGAAGAGCGGCTGGCGCAGTCGGATGCACGAAAGGGATTCATTCTTGATGGGTTCCCTCGTAATATTCCACAGGCTCAAGCCTTGGATACGTTGTTGCAGCGGCTGGGTAAGCCACTGGATACGGCCCTTCATATGGATGTTGATTTTGATCTCTTGATGCAGAGGCTAACAGGTCGTAGAACCTGCGAATCTTGTGGCCAAGTGTTCAATGTTTACACCTCGCCCTCAAAGCTTGAAGGGCAGTGTGATAGTTGTGGTGGTAATCTCCGTCATCGTGCGGATGACCGCGAGGAGACTATTGGTAATCGTCTTAAGGTCTATGAGGCACAAACCAAACCTTTGGTGGAATATTTCCAGGGGCAAGACAAGCTAAAGACGATTGAAGCCATAGGAGACATTGCCGATATATTCAATGGTATATGCGCTGTCCTTGATGAAGTGTGTAAGAAGAAGGCGCCACGAGCCAAAAAAGTATCGCTGGATGTTGATGCAATCGCCGCAGCGGTATCTATAAAAGTGTCAGCAGCAAAAGAGGAAACAACGATGGATGAACCAGTAATCACTGCCGCGGTTGCAGGGCCGAAACCAGCGAAGAAAAAGAAGGTGGCTGTCAAGAAGACGGCCGCACCTAAAAAGAAGGCCGCACCCAAAAAGGAGACCGCCGCCAAGAAGGCAGTTGCACCTAAAAAGAAGGCAGCTGCCAAGAAGAAGGCTGTACCTGAAAAGAAGGTAGCTGCCAAGAAGGCAGCCCTACCTAAAAAGAAGGTAGCCGCCAAGAAAACGGCCGCACCTAAAAAGAAGGTGGCCGCCAAGAAGACAGCTGCACCTAAAAAGAAGGTAGCCGCCAAGAAGACGGCCGCACCTAAAAAGAAGGTAGCCGCCAAGAAAAAGGCAGCTCCTAAAAAGAAGGTTGTCGCCAAGAAAAAAGCTGCGCCTAAGACCAAGGTTGTCGCCAAGAAAAAAGCCGAGCCTAAGAAAAAGGTTGCCGCCAAGAAGCGGATAGCCAAGAAAAAGTAATTGATTTGACTAAAATATAATGGAGCGGCATAGTGATGTGCTGCTCCATTTTTATTTTAAGAGGTGCCGTTTTGAGAGGCCTTGGTGATTTCCCTGCACGTCGTCTGCGCCGTATGCGTCGCGATGACTTCTCCCGCCGTCTGATGCGCGAAAATCGTCTGACGGTCGACGATTTGATTTATCCCATGTTTATTCTCGAAGGCCAGGGGCAGCGTGAGCTTATCTCCTCCATGCCTGGGGTCGAGCGCATCAGCATTGATCTGCTGCTTAAAGAGGCAGAGATGTTGGTTAAGCTGGGCGTGCCCGCAGTGGCGCTATTCCCGGTGACACCTATCGAGCAGAAGAGCCTTGATGCGCGTGAGGCGTTTAATCCCGAGGGGTTGGCGCAGCGTGCTGTGCGCGCCCTGAAAAAAGAGTTTCCGCAGCTGGGGGTGATCACTGATGTTGCGCTTGATCCCTTCACTACCCACGGTCAGGATGGTCTGATTGATGCGTCTGGTTACGTGATGAATGACGAAACTGTTGCGGTCCTGGTGAAGCAGGCGCTCTCCCATGCTGAGGCGGGTGCCGATGTGGTGGCTCCTTCTGACATGATGGATGGCCGCATTGGCTTGATTCGTGTTGCGTTGGAAGAGGCAGGTTACATTCATACCCGCATCCTCGCTTATGCCGCTAAGTACGCCTCCAGTTTTTATGGCCCCTTCCGCGACGCGGTTGGCTCGGCTGCCAATCTTGGCGCTGGCAATAAGCACGCCTATCAGATGGACCCGGCCAATGGTGATGAGGCGCTGATTGAGGTGGCGCTCGATATTCAGGAGGGGGCTGATATGGTGATGGTCAAACCCGGCATGCCGTATCTGGATATTGTACGGCGCGTGAAGGATGAGTTTGGTGTGCCGACTTATGCTTATCAGGTGAGTGGTGAGTACGCCATGCTCAAGGCGGCGAGTCAGAACGGCTGGTTGAATGAGCGGGCGGTGGTGATGGAGTCGTTGCTCTGCTTTAAACGCGCCGGCGCCGACGGCATTCTTACCTACTATGCCAAACAGGTGGCCGAGTGGCTCAAGGCCGACGCCTGATATTGATCAATCCCGGTTGCATTCGCGGCCGGGTTCTTTATCTATTCCCCTTTTTACAAAGAGTAACGTCATGACTGATCACTACGCCGTGATGGGCAATCCTATTACCCATAGTAAGTCACCCCAAATCCATGCGCTGTTTGCACAGCAGACCCAGCAGCAGCTTATTTATGAGGCGATACTGGTGCCGCTGGATGGATTTGCTGATGCGGTAGCTGAGTTTCGTGCCGGGGGTGGTAAGGGGTTAAACATCACCGTGCCCTTTAAGCAGGAGGCGTGGGCGCTAGCGGCTGAGCACACCGAACGTGCCCGGCGCGCCGGTGCTGTTAATACACTCTGGTTTCGTGATGACGGCACTACTCTGGCCGATACCACCGATGGGATTGGTCTGGTGCGTGATCTCACACTCAATCACCACATTAGCCTCGCCGCCAAGCGGGTTCTGATCCTTGGCGCGGGTGGCGCTGTGCGTGGTGTGTTGGAGCCTATCCTGGCGGAACACCCCGTTAGCGTGGTGGTCGCCAACCGCACCGCCAGCAAGGCGCATGAGTTGGCGCTGCTGTTTGCTGGTCTGGGTAGTATCAGTGGTTGTGGTTTTGATGAGCTCAGAGGTCAGCAGTTTGATCTGGTGATCAATGGCACCGCTGCCAGCCTCGCAGGTGAAGTACCGCCACTGCCGGATGATCTGCTGGCAAACAACGCTAGCTGTTACGACATGATGTATGGCGCAACGCCTACCGCTTTCCAGTGCTGGGCGACAGCTCGTGGCACAGTGCATTCACTTGATGGTTTGGGCATGTTGGTGGAGCAGGCGGCCGAGGCGTTTACACTCTGGCGTGGTGTGCGGCCGGAGACTGGCGCGGTGATACGGGCATTGCGCCAGTCATTGGTCGGCTGAGTTGGGTTTTACATGCCAATCAGCTGGCGCCGAAATGCGCCGGGTGGAATCCCAAGTGCACGCCGGAATGCTTTATTGAACGCTGCCTCAGAGCCATAGCCTACCTTTGCAGAAATTTGCGCGATGCTGAGCGCGGGTTGTTGTAAGAGTTGTTGGGCCTGCTCCAGGCGATAACGTGTCAGATAGGCGATCGGGGCGATACCTAACTTTTCTTTGAAACGTGCGGCAAATACGGCGCGCGACATGCCCGCCTGGCTCGCAAGTCTTTCCAATGTCCAGGGGCTGTCTGGCTCCTTGTGCATGGCAGCCAGTGCCCGGCTCAACTTCTCATCAGCAACAATACCTAACCATCCCACTTCACGTTGCGAGTCGGCGCGCCAGTAGGCACGCAGCGATTGGATAAAAAACAGATCAGCCAATCGATCCACCATGATGTTGGAGCCGAGTGACGGGCGGGCTGTTTCATTGCCCAGCAGTTCAATCGTTGACTCCAGTGCCTTGAGCTCATTGTCGCCGACCTTGAAGTGGATGAGAGGCGGCAGCAGATCGAGCACAGCGGGGTAGCTGTTGTTGGCAAAGATGAAGCGTCCGCCGACGATGGTGGTCTGCTCACCAGCGCCACCGCAGCAGAGTAGGCGTCCCTGAAGGTGTTGCAGGGCATCTTCAAAATTAATGGTATTGCTGAGCTGTGCATCACGCAGCCGAAACGCATCGCCGCGTGTTAACAGATAACAGCTCCCTCTCTCCAGCCTGACGGGTGCTTCACCATCCTTCAAGTCGATATGACAGATACCCTTGGTGACAATGCCAAACTTTGTATGGCGGTAGGGGATGAAATCAAACCCCCAAGGGGCAGATGCCTCGACGCGGGTATAGGCCGCCTCTTTTATTTTAAGGGCAGGCAAAGCCCCTTGAAGTAGTTCCATATAAAGATGCTCGCACAAAGGGTCAAGACGTTCGGATATGGCCGCCACTGCGACCACCCCGTAGTGTAGTCGCTCAGGTTAACAGATCCGGCGAGCGCCGCGAGGAGTGAGAAAATGGAGCTTGGTATGAAGGGGAAAAAGGTTTTAATCACCGGAGGTACACGCGGCATAGGTCGCGCCATTGCCGACTCTTTTGTCAATGAGGGGGCCGACGTCGCGCTCTGTGCCCGCAACGAGGCACAGGTTGAAGAGGCGGTTGCCGCACTCGGCAGTGGTGGTGGCAGTGTGTATGGCCAGGCGCTGGATATTAGTGATCACGAGGCGTTGCGCCTCTGGGTCAGCCGTGCCGCCGAGCAGCTTGGTGGCATCGACATTGTTATCGCCAACCCCAGTGCCTTTGGGTTTGGTGTCGCCGAGGCGGATTGGAGCACTGGTTACGCGGTGGATCTGATGGGCACAGTCACAACGATTGCGGCAGCGCTGCCTTATGTTGAAATCAGCGCCAAGAACGGTGGCGACGCCGCTATCCTGATTATGTCCAGTGCCGTTGTGGCAGAGACCGATATGGAGAGTGCCTATGGCGTCTACAAAGCGGGGTTGATCCACTATGCCAAGGGGTTGGCGCGGCGTCTGGCGCTGCAAGGGATTCGCGTCAACACCATTTCACCAGGGACCATTTATGTTGCAGATGGCTTTTGGGGTAACGCCCAGACCCATATGCCGGAGCTCTACGAGCACTATTTTTCACGCAACCCGATGGGGCGTATGGGACGCCCGGAGGAGATCGCCAGTGCGGCGCTCTTCCTCTGTTCATCGGCCGCTTCGTTTGTGACGGGCAGCAATCTGGTGGTGGATGGTGGTTGGACGGGGCGGGTGAACTATTAGGCGGATTTTTTCAGAAAGCAGGTGAGCAGCACGATACGTACACCGTTAACCCGTCCTTCAATATGCTCCGGATTTGAGGTCAGCGAGATGTTGCGTACGGCGGCGCCACGTTTGGCGGTGAAGTTGGCCCCCTTGACGTCGAGGTCTTTGATGATGGTGACGGTGTCGCCATCTTTCAGCTCGGCGCCATTACTGTCGAAGGTGGGTGCGCGCACTTCATCATTCTGAATGCTGCTGGCCGCGGCCCATTTTTGGGTCTCTTCATCCAAGTAGAGGCTATCCAGCAGATCCTGCGCCCAACTCTCTGTCGAAAGCTGTTTTAGCAGACGCCAGACCACTACCTGCACCGCAGGCGCCTGGCTCCACATACTGCCACTCAGGCAGCGCCAGTGGTTGGCGTCCATGTTCTCAGGGGCATTGATCTGTCTGTTGCAGAGCTCGCAGATCATGATGCTGTTCTCGGCGTTGACGTCGACGTCGGCATCGGTGACGGGCGGGACTTCATAAACAATCAGATTGGCATCGGAGGTGCAGAGTTCGCAGCTGGCGTTACAGCGTTGCAGCAGTGCCTGTTTGGTATTCATGTGGTGTTTTTCCTGTTCGATTCATGCACCGTCAAGGTAAAAACGGCGCCGAAGCGTTGAGGGTAGAACGACAACCTGATGAACTACAGATCTGGAATCTGGTGGGTGGTACAGGACTCGAACCTGTGACCCTCGCCTTGTAAGGGCGATGCTCTACCAACTGAGCTAACCACCCGTGATGAGGGCGGCGATTCTATAAGAAATATTCACGTTAATCCAGTGGTGGAGTCGATGTAGGTCACATAACCATCGCCATGCTGCGACTTTGACCTTATCCTTGCGCCCTGATTGTTCATTCCATCTAAGAAAGCGAAGTTAAATTGACCCAGACAGTAAA
>JAYWDX010000082.1:0-2260 GCA_043779675.1 Tenderia sp. (SeqCode) | reverse complement strand
AACGCCGCGCAGAACCACCTCTATCAGAACGAGCGTATCGCCTTCTTCGCCAAGGGGCAGGTACTGGGCAAGTGGCTGCTGACCCTGGCCTACGACTCGGACAAAGCGCTGCCACAGAAAAAGGGCAACGACCCACAGCTGTTCCGGGCCATCGACCCCGGCAGCTACTACACCCTTTATGGTGATGCCAGCCAGAATGGCTTTGACGCCGCCAGTAGCGAAAAGCTCTACCTGAAGCTGGAGCGCGACCAGTTCTACCTGCTCTTCGGTGATTATCAAACCGGCTTCAACAACACCAAGCTGGCCCGCTATGACCGCACCCTGACCGGGATAAAGTCCCGTTACCAGGATGAAAAATACAACCTGGTGCTCTTCAGCAGCGAAACCAGCCAGGCCTTCGCCAAGGATGAGTTCCGCGGCCAGGGCAGCACCGGCCCCTACAAACTCAGCCGCAGCAACGTCGCCCTCAACAGCGAAAAGATCACCCTAGAAGTGCGCGACCGCTTCCGCAACGAGGTGATCATCAGCAGCAAAACGCTGGCCCGCCACACTGACTACGACATTGACTACCGCGACGGTGCCATCACCTTCCGTGAGCCAGTCTTCAGCACCGATCCAGGGCTGAATCCGCAATTCATCATCGTCAAATACGAAGCCTATGATGCGGGCGACAGCAGTATCACCTCCGGTGGCCGCGCTGAAATGAAGGTCAATGACCAGCTCAAGGTCGGCGTCACCCAGGTGACTGAAGGGCGCACGGGGGGTGATGCGCTGCTGGGCGGTGCCGACGTGCAGTATCAACTCAACGACAGCACCAAGGTGCGCCTCGAAGCCGCCCGCAGCTTCGACAAAAAAGCGACCGCCAGCAGCGTCGATGGCAACGCTTGGCTCACCGAGGTGGAGCACCAGACCGAGAGCAGCAACAGCAAGCTCTACCTCCAGCAGAGCGACAGCCGCTTTGGCCTGGGCCAGACCAACACCAGCGAAAACGGCATGCGCAAGGGCGGGGTTGAAACCACCGTGCGCGCCACCGACAATCTCAACCTCAAAGCCCAGGCCTATCGTCAGGAGAACAACACCAGCCACGCCAGCCGCGACCTGGGCGAGGCCCAGGGCGAACTCACCCTCGGCGACACCAAGGTGCGTGCCGGGGTGCGCGAGGTGCAGGATGCGCGTGGTGACGGCAGCCAGCAGCAGTCACAGCAACTCACCACCGGCGTCAGCCAGAGCCTGCTCGATAACAAGCTCACCCTGCGCGCCGACCGCGATATCAACCTCAACAGCGGCAACGACAGCATCGATTTCCCCGACAAGACCAAGGTCGGCGCCGACTATCGCATCACCGGCAACACCAGCCTGTTTGTCGAACAGGAGCTGAGCAACGGCAACCTCCGCGACACCCGCCACAGCCGCCTCGGGGTTAAATCCACCCCCTGGAACGGCGGCGAACTCTACAGCGGCATCACCCAGTCCAGCGGCAGCACCAGCGCCAGCGTCGCTGCCCGCCAGAAGTGGCGGCTCGATCAGGACTGGAGCCTCGACATCGGCGCCGAAGAGTCCAAGATCCTGAATCAGACCGCAGGCCAGCCCATGGCCCAACCAGCCGCCAGCCCCTTCAACCTCAACAGCGGCTACGCCAACGGCAGCAGCGAAGGGTTCACCGCCAGCTCCATCGGCATCACCTACACCCCCGGCGACTGGATGTGGAGCGCACGCCTGGAGTCACGCCAGGGCGAGCGCGACGACCGCACCAGCCTCGCCACCTCGGTGCAGACCAACCCCAAGAGCAACCTCTCGCTGCTCGCCGCCCTCAACCTCTCCGCCAGCGACAGCAGCAGCGGCACCCAACAGCAGGCCGCAAACCTGCAACTCGGCCTGGCCTACCGCCCCAACCACAGCCGCTGGCTGCTGCTCGACAAACTCGAGCTGAAAAAACAGGAGAGCAGCAGCCCCACCACCGCCGAACAGAGCGGGCGCGTCATCAACCTGCTTAGCGCCAACTACAAGGCCGGACGCTGGCAGACCTCCTTCCAGTACGGCGCCAAGAGCGTCAAAGAGACCATCGACGGCAAGACCCACAGCCAGTTTGTCGACCTCAGCGGTATCGAAAGCCGTTACGATGTAACCCAAGAGTGGGACATCGGCGTTCACGGCAACATCCTCCACGCCTGGGGTCTGAAGCAGTACGACTACAATAGCGGCTTCTCCATCGGCCACACCCTGGCGCAGAACATCTGGCTCAGCCTCGGCTACAACTTCA
>JAYWDX010000081.1:0-22502 GCA_043779675.1 Tenderia sp. (SeqCode) | reverse complement strand
CGCAGGACGGTCCGGGCAAAAGGAATCAGCTGTCGCGTAAGCGAGTCAATTTATGGCATGGACGCCATAAATTGCTCACGAGGTAGCGACACGATCTCGCGCTCGCGGGGATAGGCCCCCAATTCGACGCCGTATAATGGCCGCTAATGTCCCTGGCTTTACATTCCCATATTGGGTGCGATAGCACCCAGTATGAGAACGATAGGGGCCGCAAGTTATGACTAAGAACAGTTCAATAAATCCCCATTACCGCTGCCATCTCTTCGGGCATGAGCCGGATGAGTGAGCCATAGCAAAAATATTTTGGATTGGCTTATCAACACTTGGTAGGCCTTAAGCAAGTTGCGGAACGGGTTTTCCGTAAGACGATATCGCGATGAGTGTTGTAACAAGCCGGTTTTTATGGCGATTGAATTAACATCACTTTTGAGCTTAGGGCGTCGGCATGGGCATCATTGAAAAGTTATGAAGTCTTCATCGGACTTATTGGTCGGTGATGTTCTCTGTAGCAAAATGCTACGGCCTCATTGAAGCAGTAGCGGGTTGGCATGGTCTGTGGTGGTTAAGACTTGATCTGGTTGATCGATGCTGTATCTGATTCTGTATTGGGTGGCTGGCTGCCAAAAGCCGCGCAGAAAAAAGTGCGGCTTTTGGCGGGCCGAGTTGACGCATTTGTTATGCGTCGAACGTTATCAAGAGAATTTACTTCTTCTCTTTAAGCAGGTCGCGGATTTCCGTAAGCAGCACTTCTTCTTTGGAAGGTGCGGGTGGTGCTACGGGTGCTTCCTCTGCTTTTTTCTTGGTGGAGTTAATGGCTTTTACTGCCATAAATATTGCAAATGCAATAATTGTGAAATCGATCAGTGTCTGGATGAATTTTCCGTAACTGATGACAACGGCTGGAGCTTCTCCGATGGCTTCTTTAACGATTAATGCCAAGCTAGAAAAATCGACGCCGCCTAAAAGCACGCCAATCGGCGGCATGATGACATCGCCAACAAGGGATGAGACAATTTTACCGAATGCGGCGCCGATAATGACACCTACGGCCATGTCAACGACATTGCCCTTTACTGCAAAATCTTTAAACTCTTTTGCTATGCTCATAATGGTTTTCCTCGGTTAAATTTTAGGCTAATTAATTGTTGAATGACGGGTTTGTTTTACGATCGTTATCGTTAAAATGTTCTGATGTTGACAAACTTTTATGTGCGCGGGTGTTGGTTTATATGGACCTGCCTGCATCATTATTGTTAGTGGCTGCAAGGTACCATGATGAGGAGTAAAAATAAGCGCTTGGCAGCCACTGTTTACAATTTTTTTCAGATGGGCTGTGGCTGCAAGCTGTATTGGATGTTGATTTGGGGGGAATGGTGATTTGCTGGTGGAAAGTTATGGCTTTCCGCGCAGACTAATCTGAATGGCTGTGTTTGTATGGGGGCGTTGCTGAAAATAATCGTCGATGGGGAGCGGCTCTGAGATGGCGTATCCCTGCAGATAGTCAACGCCGATCTCGTGGAGTTTGGCGATAATCATTTCATTTTCTACATATTCGGCGATGGTGCTGATGCCCATGACGTGGCCGATTTCGTTGATGGAACGGACCATGGCGTAGTCGATGGGATCGTCAACGATGTCGACGATGAAGTTGCCGTCTATTTTTAGATAATCGACGGGCAGATTTTTTAGATAAGCGAACGATGAGAGGCCACTGCCAAAGTCGTCAAGTGCAAAACGACAGCCACGTTTTTTCAACTCTTTGATGAAATGCACAGCCTTGGTGAGATTGGCGATGGCGACGGTCTCGGTTATTTCAAAGCAGATCACCTCAGAGGGTATCTGCCAGTGGTCGATTTGTTCGTGCAGGAAACGCAGAAACTGATCATCGTTGAGCGAGGCACCGGATAGGTTGATGCCACACTTGTCGTGGCGCATGTCAGGGTTGTTGCTGGCGTATTTTTGGTAGGTGGCGAAGGTTTCACGTACTACCCAGCGATCGATTGTTGGCATGAGGTTGTAACGTTCGGCTGCGGGCAGAAAGGCGCCGGGCGGCACCAGCTGGTTATTTTCATCCAGCATTCTGAGCAGCACTTCGTAGTGACGCCCCATTTCGCCATCGCAATGGGACGGAACGATGGGCTGACAGTAGAGTCTGAGACGGTTTTCTGAAAGTGCCTGGGCCAACCGTGGTACCCATTGCATTTCGCCGTAACGTTGTTGTAGCTCTTCGTCATCGGCTTGATAGACGTGGATACGATTGCGCCCTCTGTCTTTGGCGGCATAGCAGGCGGTGTCGGCGGCGCTCATTACGCTGGTAATATTTTCACTATGTTCGGTGATTGCTACCAGGCCGATGCTGGCGCCAAGTTCAAAGGCCTTGTCGCCCCAGATAAAACGAAAATCTTTGACAATGGCGCAAATTTTTTCGGCAATCTCTTTGGCCTTGGATAAGGGGCACTCGCCCAGCAGGATGCCAAACTCATCGCCACCGAGACGTGCCAGGGTATCGCGGTCGCGAATATTGGCGGAGAGTACGGTGGCGAGTTGACGCAGCAGCTCGTCGCCGGCGATATGGCCGCAGGTATCGTTTACTAATTTGAATTGATCAAGATCAAGATAGCAGAGTGCGTGTTCATAACTATGCTCATGGGCGCTCTCCAGCATCAGGTTGAGGCGGCGTTCAAACTCGCGCCGATTGATGAGTCCGGTGAGAGCATCGTGTGAAGCCTGGAAACTCATCTGGCTCGCCAATGTGCGCACGGCGGTGACGTCATGCACCACAACGACGGTGCCAATGGCCTCTCCATCACGACTGAGCAGTGGTGTGACGGCAATTTCGACGGCGTAGTCGTGGCCGTTGCGGTTGCTGAGCATGACGTTTGATTCGAGAAAGGCGCTTTCGCCCTTCAAGCAGAGTTCTACCAGATTGGTAATGGGGGTGGCGTTGGTCTGGTCATGGATAACAAATACCTGGGGCAGATCACGTCCTCTGGCCTGAGTATGATTCCAGCCGGTGAGATATTCGGCCTGGGGGTTGATGTACTCAACTTTGCCATGGATGTCGGTAGTGATAACACCGTCAGCAATTGCCTGCAGTGTTACCAGCGCCAGCTCTTTTTCGCGGAATAGCGCCTCCTCCAGCTGTTTGTGTTCAGTAATGTCGGTACGGATCGAGATGTACTGGTAGGGTTTGTTGTTCTCATCCATGAAGGGCACGATGGTGGAGTCGACCCAGTAGTAACGGCCATCTTTGGTGCGGTTTTTGATCTGACCATTCCAGACCTTGCCGTTGGCGATGGTGTGCCACATGCCGGTAAAAAATTCGGGGGGGTGGTAGCCGGAGCTGAGAATGCGGTGGTCCTGCCCCAGTAGCTCCTGGCGTGAATATTGGCTGGCATCCACCAATCGATCATTGACGTAGAGGATGTTGCCTGTGACGTCGGCAATGCTGACGATGGAGTGCCGGTCCATGGCAAACTTTTGGTAATTGAGATCAATGACGGTGCGCTTGAGCTTGGCGGCATTGTTGCGCAGGCGCAGCACGATATAACTGATGTAGCCCAGCAGTGCCAGGGTGAAGATGTAGAGATAACGTTGGTAGACACGCTTCTCGTCGTTTTTTATCTTGTGGTAGTAGCTATAACTCTCACTCAGGTTGTCGAGTTGTTGGGCGATGGTGGCGCTGGTGATCTGTTCCATCAGTGCGTCGACAGCCGGTTTTTCGCGGATGATGATGCGGGCGTGCAGCAGCAGGTGAGTGAGAGTCTGCTGGAGTTCTACAGGATAGCGATGGCGGTTGGTATCGATAGCCTTGATAATCTCAACGACTTGGATTTTGAACTGTTCGTCAGCGGTGACACTGTAGCTTAAGGTGTTGTTAAGCAGGCCGGAGATCTGTTTGGTCAGTGTTGTATTGACTTTGTGTTCTGTCATGCTCTTCACCATCTCTTCGACACCTACGGGCAGATAGCGTGAAGAGTTTTTAAGGATGGCGTTTCTGGATTTGAAGGTTTCGACCAGATCCAGTTTGTTGTTGATCAGCAGCTCGAGTGCCTTGATATGCTGGTCGATGATTTCGGCACCATGGCGCTGACTGTTAAACTCTTTTTGCTGGATCTGTTGCAACAGTGCGGCCATCCTGAAACGTTCATCTTTGAGTGAGTCATAGTGCAGCAGCAGGTTGTAACGTACCTTCAACACATCCTGGTTAAAGGTTGAGTCTATCTGTTTAACCTGGCCCAATACTTCTATGGTTCTGTTGTATTTTTGGGTGTAGTTGTCTTGTGTCTTGATGTAGAGAAAGGTCAGCGTTACTGCGGCGATCAGGATGATGGCGATCTGTCTTAATGCGCTATTCATCGTCATCCCCCTGGTAGGGGTATTCGCCAGTAAGGGTGTTGAGGAAGCCGACAATCAACGCCACATCCGTGTCGGAGATGGTGCGGCCAAGCTGAAACTCGGCCATGGCCTGCACTGCTTGTTCGAGCGATCCTCTTGAGCCATCGTGAAAATAGGGGGCGGTCAGCGCAACATTGCGCAGGCTCGGCACACGGAACATATGTCGGTCCTCTTCTCTGCCGGTAACGTTAAAACGTCCCATATCAGCACGGGTGATATTGCTGCGGTTCTCAAAGTAATTTTTAGCCACACCAAAGATCTGGAACATGTTGCCGCCGATATTCATGCCCTGGTGGCAGGCAATGCAGCCGTAGTCTTTAAAGAGTTGATAGCCGTGTTTCTCATTGGCATCGATGGCATCAGTTTCGCCCCTGAGATAACGGTCAAAGCGGGCATTGGGGGTGATCAGTGATTTTTCGAAGGTGACGATGGCATCCTTGATATTCTCTTCAGTAATGCCATTTTCATAAAATATATTAAACCGTCTCTGATACTCGTTAACTTGTTTTAGCTTTTGCACGAGTGCGTTCCAAGTGACGCCCATCTCCTTAGGGTTGTGAATGGGACCATCGACCTGATCGGTCAGAGTGGTTGCCCGACCATCCCAAAACCAGGCGAGATGGTAGGCGGCGTTAAAGACCGACAGGGTGTTGATCTCGCCCTTAGCGCCGCCAATCCCGGTTGCGACGGGTTTACCATCGGCACCGCCCCGGCTCAAGTCATGACAGGTGACACAGGCGATTGTGTTATCTCGGGAGAGGCGGGCGTCGAAAAAGAGCATTTGTCCCAGCGTGACTTTGTCTGGATTGAGCGCCACGCGCAGTGGCAGTGGTTGGATGGGTTCGTGTATGGCAATAGTTTCCGTGCTGGTGGAGGCGGTTTCCGGTTGCAGCGGCTCAGGTGCGGCATGGTCGCCAAATACCAGCCACGCAGCGGTGGCAAACAGCACTATCAGAAACACCAGAAAGATGAAAAACGCCCAACGTTCACTCCGTTCATCCACCAGGCTGGGGGGTGGCGTGGGGTTGCCATACGTTCTATTTCTATTTCTATTTCTGTTTCTGGGATTGCTGTTGTTTGCGTCTGTCATATCACTTCATTTAGTTATAACACCCACCCCTGCGGTTGTTACTGGCTGGTTAAGTTGTTGATTAAGCACCCTGTCTTACGGTGTGACTATCACTTATTAGTATATTCAAAAACGCTTAAATAGACCATTAACCTGTGTTAAAGATCAAGCCATTTTTTGCAGTGGGATTAAATGCCTCTGCTGCAAGATCCACGGTCATCGAAGGTGGTCCCTGATCCGTTAACGGCCCGAGCCTGATGATGATTAACATACTCTCACGCAGGCGTGCGGTGTGGGAACGGCTACTCTGGGGTGCTGCTTCCAGCCGGCTCCATGGCGGTGGCGCTGAGCAGGATCACCTCGATCTCTTCGGTGATCTCCTCCTGTCTCAGTACGTTGCGTTTGAGGGCCAGTTCGTTGCTCTGTTCATCCAAGCGTCGCGTCGCCCCCTCAAGGTGCTGCATGCGACGGTGGTTCTCCGCCATCAGCGAGGTGTAGAAGAGCTGATGCAGGGCGGCGAAGAGATACTCCTCCAGCAGCTGGGTGAAAAAGCGCTCGGCGCTTAGATTGAGTTGTGGTGGATGGCTGTAGCCTGGCGGTGTGGCTGGTTGCTGGAAGGGTGGTAGTAGGGGGGTGATCTGCACGGTACTGTCATTGTGGCGGTGGTGTAGCACGGTGAGTCTGAAGGCCCCCTGCTGTTGCCGCTGGCTGAGGCTGTCGATCAGGCTCTGTAGTACTGCGGGAGTCTCTTCGGCGATACCGGCCCCGGCGAGTTGGATGGCGTTACGTTTCTCATCGGCTATTTTCATGCAGAGTTTGCGCCCCACGACGATCAGCTGCGGTGGTGGATTGAAGCTCAACTCATCAAACTGACGTAGCAGGGCGTTGTTGAAATCGCCGCAAAAACCACGTTCAGAACCGAGCAGCACCACCACCTGTGCGCTATCCTCCGGCATGCTGGGCGTGATCGGGTAGTGGCTGCGGAAGTCGTTGGCCATCGTCTCGATGTTAGTGACCACCTGCTGCTGGGTATCCAGATAACGCAGCAGCTTGCGTGACTCCATCAGCGCCAGACTCTTCATACTGTTCATGATCTCGCCGGTTTCGCGCAGGGCGCGCAGCTGCTGTTCGAGTTCGCGGCGCTGGCTCATGGTGCGCTGCCGAGCCAACCGCGTAGCGCTGCTATCCAGCTGTCGCGATCATCGTTGAGGCCGAGTGGGTTATGGAGGAGATGTTGCTCCAGCTGCTTAATCTGTGGCTGAATCTCTTCAATCTCAAAGCGATCAAACAGCCCCTCATTAAAGGCCTGTAGCCACGCTAGCTGAAACTCCACCGGCAGCGGTTTGAGCCGATCCTGTTTTAGCAGCTCACGCAGGATCTGGCCACGATGGATGCGCTTTTCCATCGTCGCTTCGACCCGCGCGCCGAAGCGGGTGAAGATCTCCAGTTCGAGGAACTGTAGATAGTCGAGCTTGATGCGCCCCGCCTCCTCCTTGATGCGGCGCTGCTGCGCCTTGCCACCGATGCGCGATACCGACTTGGCGATGTCGATGGCGGGGCGGAACCCTTCAGAGAAGAGCGCCTGATCGAGGTAGATCTGGCCATCGGTGATGGAGATGAGATTGGTGGGGATGTAGGCGGCGATCTCCCCCTGCTGGGTCTCAACGATCGGCAGCGCCGTCATGCTGCCACCGCCCAGATGATGGGCGAGACAGGTGGCGCGCTCCAGCAGCCGGGCGTGGAGATAGAAGATGTCACCGGGGTAGGCCTCGCGCCCCGGCGGTCGGCGTAGCAGCAGCGACAGTTCACGGTAGGAGCGGGCATGGGTGCTGAGGTCGTCATAGATCACCAATGTATCGCGCCCCCGGTTCATCCATGCCTCGGCGATGGCACACCCGGCAAACGGCGCCAGGTACTGCATGCCCGGCAGGGCGTTGGCCTCGCTCACCACCACGGTGGTGTAGTCGAGGGCGTTGTGAAAGCGTAGCGTCTCGATGGTGTTGATGACGGTGGAGCGCTTCTGGCCGATCAGCACGTAGACGCAGAGCACGTTTTTATCATGCTGGTTGATGACGGCATCAATGGCGATGGAGCTGCGCCCCAACCCCTCATCACCGATGATCAGCTGGCGCTGCCCTTTGCCGATGGGGATGAGGGTGTCGATGATCTTGATGCCGGTGTAGAGCGGTTCATGGACAAAATCACGCGCTGTGATGGCGGGCGAGAGTGATTCGAGTGGCTGCTGGCCGCTGCACTCTGGCAACTCGCCACCATCGAGCGGCGTGCCGAGTGGATCGATCACTCTGCCCAGCAGTGCATCGCCCACCGGGATGGTGAGTGACTGACGACTGAGGCGGACGCCGGTACCAGCGGTCAGATGTTCACTCTGGTGCAGCAGAATCGCGCCGAGCATATTTTCGGTGAGGTGGTAGACCATGCCACGGCTGCCATCATCAAACAGCAGGATCTCCTCCATCGCCGCACTCGGCAGCCCCTTGATCCAGGCGATGCCATCACCCACTGAGACCACCTGGCCCTGTTCCGAGATACGCAGGTCGAAGCGATAGTCGTCGAGCCGCTGCGCCTGGCGCGCCAGCGGTGAGCGTGATTGTTTTGAATTATTGCCCGACATGGACGGTGCCGTTAAAAAATCCCAACTCATCACGCAGATTGGCATCAAGCCGCCAGGCGCCGATGTTGATACGCAGCCCCGCAATCAGCGCTGGCTCCTCATGGAACTGCCACAGCGGCAGTTCACTGCTGAGCAGTTGCCGAAAGGCACCCTGTAAGGTGCGGCGCTGTTCTTCGTTAAGGGCAAAGGCGCTGTAGACAGTGATCGTGGCACCGTCATTGGCGACGGCGTTGCGCAGGGTGTCGAGGCGGTCGCTCGGCAGTGCCGCGAGATCCTGCTCCACCAGCGTGATGAGGCGTGCCTCCAGTGTCGTGGTGGCGAGCCGTTGCAGCAGGCGACGGCTGAACTGCTCCGCCAGTTTCAGTGCCGCTGTTTCACTCTGCTGCTGCTGGGTGGCGAGTCGCCGCTGCTCCAGCACCTGCGTCTTCTCTTGTTCGCGTTGCAGCTCGTTGTGCAGATTCTCAAGCAGCTTGCCGCGTTCAACTTCAATCTCTTGATGCAGGGTTTTGCGCGCTGTCTCGCGTTCGCGCTCCCACTCGCTCAAGCGGTCGCCATATTGAGTTTCAAGCTGCTGTGCCTGCTGCTGCTTGGCGGCGGTATCGCTGAGGGTTTTGGCAATCGCCTCGCGGCGTTGCGCAATCATGGTCAGCACCGGCTTGTAGAGAAACCGTTTCAGTATCCACACCAGGACAATGAAATTGATCACTTCGAGCATGAAGGTGGTCCAGTTCAGCTCCACAGTGGCGCTCCTCGGTGATGTTGCGCAGCACTCACTTGACGATGTACGCCAGCAGCGGATTGCGGAAGAGGATGATCAGCACAATCACCAGTACGTAGATGGCCAGTGATTCGATCATCGCCAGACCGATGAAGAGGGTGCGTGTGATGGCGCGTTCCGCCTCCGGCTGTCGCGCCAGGGCATCGAGCGCCTGGCTGATGGCCCGACCCATGGCCCAGGCCGGCAGCGCCACGCCGATGGCGATGCCGAGGATGGCGGCGATGGTGGAGCCGAGGACGATGAGTGAGGTATCGGTCATGGTTGTTCCTTTGGTTCGCTCTTGAGTTGTTGTGATTGGATGCCGCCAGCGATGTAGATCAATGCCAGCATGCCGAAGATGTAGGCCTGTACCAGCGCCTCGATGATGTGCAGCATCAGGATCGGGATTGGCGCCAGAAATCCTGCCACCAACAGCACCAGCAGTGCCGCCATCTCCAGACTCATCATGTTGCCAAAGAGGCGCATCGCCAGCGCCAGCGTGCGTGTCACCTCACTGATGAGATGAAACGGCAACAGGATCGGGCTCGGTTGCAGATAGTGGCGCAGATAACTCTTCAGCCCTTGACTGCGGATGCCAAACCAGTGCACCGAAAAAAAGACCAGCATTGCTAGCGCTGCCGTGGCCGAGAGGTCGCGGGTCGGCGAGTGCAGCCCCGGTATCAGGCCGGTGAGGTTGGCAAAAATCAGATAGAGCCAGAGTGTGGCGATAAAGGGCAGCACCTGTTGTGAATGTTGCGGCAACACCTCCGTGATGGCGTTGTCGATGAGGGTAATGATCGCCTCGATAGTCGTCTGCAGCGGACCGGGTGCGGTGATGAGCTGGCGGGTGGTGAGCCAGGCCGTCAGCCACAACAGCAACATGATGCCCCAGCTGGTGAGCACGGTATCGCTGATCAGCAGCGTGCCGAGTTGCAGGCCGTGAGTGGTGAAGGGTTGTGATGACTCCATCGGTTACTCCTTGTCCCTGATCATCAGCCAGACATTCAAACCACCCACAAACACACCCACAACGATAAGGCTGGTGGTCCAGCTTACCGAGTAGCCCGCCAGTGCATCGTCGAGCCAGCGCCCCAAATAAGCGCCGATAATAATCGGCAGCACCAGCATCAGACCGAGGCTGCCGAGGTAGGTGGTCTGCGCCAGCAGTGTCGGGCGGTCGTGCTCGGCCTGCCTCATGCGCTGCGCTTGGCGTTCGATCTGCTGTTTTAGATCCTTGTTATTCGTCATAGGCGTGGCCTCCACTGCGACGCATCTGCCACAACCGTTTCAGCATCTGTTCCTCCATGCGCCGCAGGCTCTCCTTCATGGTGTGCAGTTGCTGCTCCTCCGCCAGTAGCTGGTCGCTGAGGGCGTGGCTGATGCGTTCGTAGTCGCTGTCGAGCAGATAGCGGCGGCAGTTGATGGTGAGCTGGTTATCAACAAAATAGAGCAGGCCGCCGGGCAGCGCCAGAAATTGCCAATCACTCTCGTTGCAACGAAAGCGCGCCAGACCAAACAGTAGTGCGGTCATGAAGCGTTGATGCTGTGGCTGAATGCCGAAGCTGCCGGACTCATCTTCACCGACAAATGATTGCACCGCCTCAATGCGCTGGCTGCCGCTGGCGCTTTGCAGGATGAGGGTGAAGCTACTCATTGGGTCGCCAGCGCCATGGTGCCGCGCATGTAACAGTCGGCCTCGGGCACGTCGTCATAATGGCCGCTGAGAAAGGCGTCGCAGTCGGCCAGGGTGTCGATGAGCGGCACGCTCTGGCCGGGGATGCCGCTGTGATCGGCGGTGACAAAAAAGGGTTGGCTTAGATAACGTTGCAGTTTGCGGGCGCGCATGATGATGCGCTGATCCTTGGCCGATAACTCTTCGACGCCGAGCATGGCGATGATGTCCTCCAGCTCCTTGTAGCGGGCCAGATGTTCACGCACCCCTTCGGCGATGGCGTAGTGGTGGTCGCCGAGTACCTGGCGATCCATCATCTTGCTGCCGGAGCGTAATGGATCGACGGCGGGATAGATGCCGCGCCCGGCCTGCGCCCGCGACAGGATGATGTTGGTGTCGAGATGGCTGAGGATGGTGCTTACGGCCGGATCGGTCATGTCATCGGCCGGCACATAGACCGCCTGTATTGAGGTGATGGCGCCGGCGGCGGTGGAGGTGATGCGCTCCTCCATCTCGGCCACTTCGGTGGCGATGGTGGGTTGATAACCGACAGTGGCGGGCATGCGCCCGAGCAGGCTGGAGATCTCGCTGCCGGCCTGCACAAAACGGAAGATGTTGTCCATCAACAGCAGCACCTCTTTCTGCAGGGTATCGCGCAGATACTCGGCATAGGTGAGGGCGGAGAGGCCGACACGGAAGCGGACGCCGGGTGATTCGTTCATCTCGCCAAAGACCATCAGTGAACGCGGCAGCACACCGGCCTCTTCGAGTTCGTGCCAGAGCTCATGCCCTTCGCGCATCCGTTCACCAATGCCAGCAAAGACCGAGACGCCTTGATGGATGGCGGAGACGGCGTGCATAAACTCCATGATTAGCACCGTCTTGCCGACACCAGCGCCGCCGAAGAGGCCGGTCTTGCCACCGCGCACAAAGGGGCAGAGCAGGTCGATCACCTTGATGCCGGTCTGCAAGATTTCGGTGGCACCGCGTGACTCATGCAGTGGCAGTGGCTGGCCGTGGATGTTGCGATAGTTTTGTTGTGGCAATGGCTTACCACCGTCGAGCGGTTCGCCAAAGAGATTCAGCACGCGACCAAGGCAACTCTCATCCACTGGCACACGCAGTGGCGCGCCAGTGTCATAGACTGGCAGACCACGCGCCAGCCCGGCGGTGCGGTGCAGGGTGATGGCACGGACATGGCGCTCATCGAGATGCTGGTGGACCTCAAAGAGATAGCGGTCGCCATTCACCACACAGAGCAGCGCCTGATGCAGTGGTGGCAGCTGGTCACAGGCGATTACCACCACCGGCCCCTGGATCTCGGTGATGGCGCCGATGGGGTGTTGTGGCTGGGGTAAGGGGTTTTCAGTGGTGTTGCTTGTCATGCGTGACGAACTCCTCTGCTCTGCCCAGTATAGTGCGTCAATCTGGGTGTTTGGTTAAAGTGATGACGCAACAGAGGAGGGGCGGCGCGCTGTTCGTGGCGGGTGATTTAATTTGGCGCGGTTGGTGGTGGTGCT
Source organism: Tenderia sp. (SeqCode) (assembly GCA_043779675.1). GTDB lineage: Bacteria > Pseudomonadota > Gammaproteobacteria > Tenderiales > Tenderiaceae > JAKFXL01. The sequence continues at coordinate 10,454 of JAYWDX010000081.1, read as the reverse complement.
TTCCTTGTGTTGTTTGGCCGTTGCGCCGTGCGAATAAGGAAGTAGGTCAACCCCAAGAGTGTCGCCGCGCCTACCCAGACACCCACCTCGGCCACTCCCGGATGTTTGTTTGCCACCGGCAGCATGATGATCTCACGCACCACTACCACCAGCGCTACTTCAACAAAGATCACGAAGTTGACATCTTCACCGCTCAAAAAACGGATCTCGGTGACAATCAGTTCTGAGATGGTCCATAACAGTAGCAGGATGCCGAGTGCGTGCAGGAAGCCGTCGATCAGGGTGTGGGTCTGAACGGCCATGTAGAGTTGCTGAAAGAAATAGAGCGTGATCAGAAGCGTGGCAATGACCAGGGCGATGCTGATGATCAGGTGGGTGAGGTAACTGCTTTTTTCAAGCGCGGCAATCAGCAAACTGGTTGCCTTTGGAGTGGGACATGGTGTGGCTCCATTAAATGGTGTGCGTGGTGATGTGAAAACTACCGACAATGGACTGGTGTGGCAAAGGTAAATTCATTGTTGCCGCGCTTGTCAAATAATCGGCTCTTCTGGTCCGGACGGTTCATTGAGTTCAGGTTGGTGTTGGTCATTAAACTCTTCAACCCGCGCGGCGGCTTCGTTGTGCTCTTTAAAACGGGCGATGTGGAAGAGGCCATCACCTTCGTTGACCAGTGGCAGGTAGGTGCGGCCGATGATGATGCCGTTGTAGGGCGAGACCACCTGTAGCTCTTTTTCGCCAAAGGGGTCGGAGATGATGCCGAGCAGGTTGCCCTTTTTAACGTGGCCGCCGAGTTTGGCCATGGGGCGCAGAATGCCGCTGCTGGCGGCGCGCACCCAGTAGGTGGTGTCGGTGATGACCGGTTCGATGGTGTGCATGGGGCGGCGGCTGGCGGGCAACATGCCGAGGCTACGCATCACTTCAGTGATGCCACGGACGCCGGCGCGGATTCCTGCCTCATCAAAGCGCAGTGCTTCACCCGCTTCGTAGAGCAACATCGGGATGCCCGCTTCAGCGGCGGCTTCACGTAGCGAACCATCACGCAGTGACGAGGAGATGATCACCGGCGTGCCAAAGACCCGCGCCAGCCGTTCGGTTTCAGGATCACTGAGGTTGGCGCGGATCTGCGGCAGGTTGTTGCGATGCAGGGCGCCGGTGTGGATGTCGATGCCGTGGGTGCTGTTGGCGACGATCTCACGCATGAAGATGTTGGCCAGCCGGGCGGCGAGCGAGCCGGTTTCGCTGCCGGGAAAGACGCGGTTGAGATCACGGCGGTCGGGCAGATAGCGCGAGTGGTTGATAAAACCATGGACGTTGACGATGGGCACGGCGATGAGTGTGCCACGCAGCTGTTTGAGCACCGGTAGTTTGATCAGGCGGCGGATGATCTCGACACCGTTGATCTCGTCACCATGAATGGCAGCGCAAACAAACAGGCTCGGCCCCGGCCTGCGGCTGTGAACCACATGGACCGGCATTGATATGGGGGTGTGGGTATAGAGTTTACCCACTGGCAGGTCGATGGTGGTGCGGCTGCCGGGTTTGATCTCAATGCCGTTGATGGTGATTGGTTGCATCAGCCTCTGCCCTTGGTGCGGGTTTTGTTGGGACCGGTGTTTTTTTCGATCAGCTCGATGATGATGCTGGCAATGTCCTTGCCGGTGGCGGTCTCGATCCCCTCAAGGCCGGGCGAGGAGTTGACCTCCATCACCAGCGGGCCGCGATTGGAGCGCAGCAGGTCGACACCGGCGACATTGAGCCCCAGGGTGGCGGCGGCGCGGATCGCCATGGAGCGCTCCTGCGGGGTGATCTTGATGAGGCTGGCCGTGCCACCGCGATGGAGGTTGGAGCGGAACTCGCCCGCCTGCGCCTGGCGTTCCATGGCCGCCACCACCTTGCCACCGACCACCAGGCAACGAATGTCGGTGCCCCCGGCCTCCTTGATAAACTCCTGCACCAGGATGTTGGCCTTCAGCCCCATGAAGGCCTCAATGACACTCTCGGCGGCCTGTTTGGTCTCGGCCAATACCACGCCGATCCCCTGTGTGCCCTCCAGTAGTTTGATCACCAGCGGCGCGCCGCCGACCATCTTGATCAGATCCTCGACATCGTCGGGGAAGTGGGCAAAGCCGGTGATCGGCATGCCGATTCCTTTGCGCGACAGCAGTTGCAGCGACCGCAGCTTGTCACGTGAGCGGCTGATCGCCACCGATTCGTTGATGGAGAAGACCCCCATCATCTCAAACTGCCGCACCACCGCCGTGCCGTAGAAGGTGATGGAGGCGCCGATGCGCGGAATGATGGCATCAAAGCCCACCAGATCCACCCCCTGGTAGTGGATGCTCGGTTTGTCGGAGGCGATGTTCATGTAACAGCGCAGGGTATTGATGACCTGCATCTCGTGGCCACGCGCGGCACCGGCCTCCATCAGACGGCGGGTGGAGTAGAGTTTGGGATTGCGTGACAGGACAGCAATTTTCATCGGTTGGACTCGGTTGTGTTGTTCTGATGCTGAGTATAGCCGCGTACGGTTATGGGTCTATGAAAGGTGTGTGCAGTTGTTCACGGGTGGGTTTGCCGAGCAGGTAGGCGGTGCCGGGATCAATCAACATGCGCCCCTGCATGGCGGTGCGCCCTAGCAGCATACGAAAGCGCATAGTGTCACGGTTGGTGAGGGTGAATTCGATCGGCCACTCTTGCGTGCCAGCGCGTAGCAGGGTGGCGATGACGTAGCGGCGCTCTTTGTGGCCGCCGGAGTCGGTAACGTTACGTTCATCAACAACCGGGGCGTGGCAGAGCACCTCAACATCGCGGCGGCGCTGGTGCGGGTGGATGCCAAAACGGACCATGGCCGTGCCGTTCTCGCTGTAGGGTTCAATAAAAAAGGCGTGCAGTGCCGAGGTGCGGGCGCCGCTGTCGATCTTGGCCTTGATCCAGGGCAGATTCAGTTGCGGCAGCGTCAGCCATTCACGCCAGCCGACGGTGAGCGGTTTATGGCTCATTGATGTCACTGTTACGTTGTAACCACCCTTTGCGTTTGAAGAAGATGAGCATGACGACGGCGATGCTGATCATGATGCCCAATGCCATCGGGTAGCCGTAGTACCAGTTGAGTTCGGGCATGTTCCAAGGACTGTCGCTGTTGTTGCCGAAGTTCATGCCATAGACACCGGCAACAAAGGTGAGTGGCATGAAGATGGTGGCGATGAGTGTCAGCACCCGCATGGTGTCGTTGAGGCGATTACTGATGGAGGAGAGGTAGACATCAAGCATGCTGCTGGCCATGTCGCGGTAGTTCTCCAGTAGATCCATGATCTGGATGTTGTGGTCGTAACAGTCGCGCAGATAGATGTGGCTGCTGCGTTGGATCAGTGGATGGTCGTCGTGCAGCAGGCGGTTGATCACCTCGCGCTGTGGCCAGATCATGCGTCGCAGTTGCAGCAGCTCGCGGCGGATGGCGTGGATCTGTCCTAGGGTGCTGCGGTTGGGGGATTCGAGCAGTGTATCTTCGAGGGTCTCGATGGCATCGCCAAACTCTTCCAGCAGTGGGAAACCCATGTCGATCACCAGGTCGAGCACGGTGTAGAGCAGATAGTCGGCCTTCTGGGTCTGGAGCCGGTCGCCATGGTTGCGCAGTCGTTTGCGAATCGGCTCCAGCAGTGTATCGCTGCCCGGATAGAAACTGATGAGATAGTTACTGCCGAGAAACAGCGAGAGCTGCTCGATCTCGATATTGGCGGCATTGCCCACCGGCACCGCCAGGGTGATGAAGAGCTGTTCATCATACTCGTCGATCTTGGGGCGCTGGCCGGTATTGAGGATGTCCTCCAGCGCCAGCGGGTGCAGACCAAACAGCGTCCCCAGCTCGCGCAGCAGCTCTGGCTGCACCTGTCCCGGAATATGGATCCAGGTGGTGGCCTCGTGAGTCAGATACTCTTTGCAGGCGGCGGCGTTGTCGAGCTGCTGCTCGGCAAAGTGGCCATCGCTGTAGTCGATCAGATGAAAATAGAGCGCTGTATTGCCCGTCTCGCGTGAGACCAAAGTGCCCGGCGAGGTGCCGGGGGGATGGTAATCTTTGGTGAAGTAGGCCATTGCTGTTCACTTATTCAGTCGTGAGTAGCCTGGATGGACGTTGGCGTCATCCAGGGTGCGTGCTGAATGGCAGTGTATTGCAAATCAGCAGGCGAGTCATAGTGACGCTTACTGTTTGGCGTAATAGGCTGCAATTGCCTTGATCTCGATCAGGCTCAAGCCGTGGGCCATCGCCTCCATCTCCGCGTCTTTGCGTGTGCCCTGCTGATACTGCTTTACGGCCTGGATGATGTAGGGCTCACTCTGCCCTGCCAGTCGCGGCACACCGGGGGTGGTGCTAAAACCACGATCGCCGTGGCAGTGGCTGCACTTTTTTGCCACGATTATGGCCGGCTCTTCGGGCAGCCATGTCTCTACCTGTGCTGGCGTTTGGGTCGCGAACCAGGCGGCGATCTGTTGCAGCTCTGCTGTTTTGATCTCAGCGGCCACCTTGTTCATCTTGTCGCTCTGACGCTTGCCGTTGCCATAGGCCTGGGTCGCGTCGATGATGTAGGCGGCGTTCTGTCCTGCCAGGCTCGGCGTGGTGACGGGTTCCTTGCTGATGCCCAATTCACCATGGCAGACCGTGCAGGCGCTGCTTAGTTTTTCGCCCGCGGCGATATCCTCACTAGCCACTTTCGGTTGTGGCTTGGGCCGGGGCGGCTGCATCGCGTAGTGGTAGGCGACCCTTTCGATGTCGGTATCGCTGAGGTAGGAGACCATCTGCTGCATCCCCTTGTGCGGGCGCTGCCCGCTCTGATAGGCCTGTGTGGCGCTGACCAGGTATTGCACACTCAGGCCGCTGAGATTGGGGGTGCCAGGGGTGCTGCTGTTGCCATTGTTGCCATGGCAGCTGTCGCAGCTGGCGGCGATCTTCTTACCTTCGGGCAGTGGGTTGAACGCCTGCGGTGCGTTGATCTCTTTGTGCAGTGGCGACTCCGGCTGTTGCAGGGCGTAATAGGCGGCAAGGTCGGCGATGGTGGTATCGCTGAGATTTTTTATCGGCTGCCTCATGAGCTCGTCGCTGCGTTGGCCGTCGCGGTACTGCTTGAGCGCCTTGCGTAGATAGTCAGCGGTCTGGCCAGCGAGGTTGGGCACATTGGGGTTAAGGCTATTGCCGTCGTAACCGTGACAACCGGCGCAGTGACGGGCGGCGCTTTTGCCCGCAGTAGCATTGCCCTGTGTGGGGAGAGGGGCCTTGGCGGACGGCTGGGCGGCGTAGTAGGCACCCAGGTTGTAGATATCTTTATCACTGAGGGCGAGGCGGAACTGCCCCATGATGGGGTCGTGGCGCTGGCCGTTGAAGTAGCTCTTCAGGCTCGGAATGAAGTACTCCAGCGGCATGCCTGCCAGCGTGGGGATGGCCTGCTGCTGGCGAAAGCGCGCGGCGTGATCGTGACAGGAGTTGCAGCTCGCGGCGAGCTTCTGGCCGGCGGCGCGGGCCTGTTTGTCCCTGAGGATGGCCCTGGATTGCTCACCGGCGACCGACCCCCGCCAGGGGGTTTCGAGGCTGGCGTACCAGACGCTGATGTCCGCCAGTTGCAGTGCTGAGAGGCTGCTGGCGACCTCCTGCATGGAGCTGTCCTGGCGTGCGCCGGCCTTATAGGCAAGCAGTGAACGGACCAGATACTCCTGTTCCAATCCGGCGATGAAGGGTGCGCCGCTACGGGCGCTGACGCCATCTACGCCGTGACATTTGGCGCAGCGTGCCGCCAACTGTTTGCCCCTGGCAACGTCACCGACACGCACCTTGCTGGTCGGGTCAGATGCGCTGGTGCCCTGCGGCGCAGGTCCGGAGTCACAGCCGCTGACAAACAGCAGCGCCAGGAGCAACGGCCAGATTTTCTGCAGCATCGCCGTGGTCATCTATTTGTCGCTGGGCACAATCGAGCAGTAGAACTGCTGCTGCACATTCTCCGGCAGTTTGTAGAGCCACATCTGGTAGAGCGAGATGACAACCTGGATGGCAAAACTCATGCCCATCAACGCGCCGCTGCCGATCACCACCCAGGCAAAGGGCTGATAAACCTTGGTCAGATACCAGGAGAAGATGTCGAGGGCGATGGAGATGAAGGGGATGATAATGATGGTCATCTTGAGCCACTCATGACGCAGATAGGCGTGTACAAAGACGCTGCTGACCACAAAAAAGATAAAGGTCAGGCCAAACAGGTGGATGTGCGAGACCCGCACCAGGGTGAAGATGTCGGCGCCATGATCTTCGTCAGCCATTTTTTTTATCCCCTCATAACTCTCGAATGACGGCAGGTGCGGATTGCGGTCGTTATGGCAGGCGATGCAGCGGTCATCGAAGATGTTTTTAAGGCCGGCGTCGTACGGCGCCTGCTTTGCGCCGTCGTGCAGCCAGGCGATGATCTGGCCGTTCTCCTCGGCGGGCAGCATGCCCGACATCGGTCCCTTGAGCGCACTCTCCAGCTTGGTGCCGGTCTTGCTGCCACTGTAGGCGATGACGATATCCTGCACTGAAAGGCCCGGTTTACCATCGCGATTGTGGTGCGATTCGAAGACGTAGATCATCGCAAACAGATAACCAAAGCTGAGTACACCAATTGCACCGGTGTAGAGCAGCCGCTGGATCGTGGGCAGGTGGGAGAAGTGCAGGGTGAAGCGCTGGTTCATGGTGGTGATCTCGGGGGAGTGGTTATTCGGTGAAGGTTTACTATGGGATTGCCACGTATATTGTCAGCATCTGGACCCATTCTACCCTATGGGATGGACGGGTATTGTATGAAATATTTGTGGCAGCCGTTGCCGCACAAGCCTGTGCAGTCGCTTTGAATGGGTGTTTTTGTCGCCACCAAAAACAGCGGCCGCCCGGCATTGTGGTAGATCAGTGATGAGAAAGAGGGGCTAATTATGGTAACTTTGCCGCCTTTGATCGGTTTGATTATTCGGAGTTTGAACATATGAGCCTGAAGCGCAGTGATGTGGAACGTGTCGCCCACCTGGCGCGGCTGGAGGTGGAGGAGAGCGACATCGCCGAGTACGCCCGCAACCTTTCCAATATTCTCGGTCTGATGGTGCAGCTGGAGGCGGTGGATACCCACGGCGTCAAGCCGATGGCCCACCCACTGGATGCGGTGCAGCGGTTACGTGCCGATGTGGTGACCGAAACCGACCAGCATGAACAGTTTCAGCAGATTGCGCCAATGGTGGCCGAGGGACTCTATCTGGTGCCCAAGGTCCTGGAGTGAGCGCAGGCCAACCTGTCCCCAATCTCTATTAACACCGTTTAATGAATACGCCGTTTAACGAATAATTAAAGAGTCGCTATGTATACAAAAACAATTGCGCAGTTGGCGGAGAGCCTGCAAAAAGGTGAGTTTTCCAGCGAGGAGCTGACCCGTGCCTACCTTGATCGCATCGCAAAGCTCGATGGTCAGCTGAATGCCTATGTCACAGTGACGGCGGAGCAGGCGCTGGCAATGGCCAGGGCGGCGGATGCGCGCATCAAGGCAGGCAGTGCCGGACCGCTGACCGGCATCCCCATCGCCCACAAGGATATCTTCTGTACCGAGGGGGTGCGCACCAGCTGTGGTTCGAAGATGCTTGATAACTTCGTCGCCCCCTACGACGCCACCGTGGTGAGCCGCTTTAAGGATGCCGGTGTGGTCATGCTCGGCAAGACCAACATGGATGAGTTCGCCATGGGCTCCTCCAATGAGACCAGCTACTACGGCCCGGTGCGTAACCCCTGGGATCTCAACGCCGTGCCCGGTGGTTCATCCGGTGGTTCGGCGGCTGTTGTTGCAGCACGTCTCGCCGCCGCCTCGACCGGCACCGACACCGGCGGTTCAATCCGCCAGCCCGCCGCGTTGTGCGGCATCACCGGCCTCAAACCCACTTATGGTCTGGTATCGCGCTACGGCATGATCGCCTTTGCCTCCAGTCTTGATCAGGCCGGACCGATGGCGCAGAGCGCCGAGGATTGCGCCATCATGCTAGGTGCCATGGCGGGTTTTGATGAACGCGACTCCACCAGTGTTGAGCGGCCTGCGACTGATTATCGTGTGGGTCTTAACAACTCCCTCGCCGGGCTGAAGATCGGACTGCCCAAGGAGTATTTTGGCGAAGGGCTGGATGTGAGTGTTGCGTGCGTGGTTGAGGCGGCGATTGCCGAGTACAAAAAAATGGGCGCCGAGGTGATCGAAATCAGCCTGCCCAATACCAGTCTGGCGGTGCCGGTCTACTACGTTGTGGCCCCGGCCGAGTGTTCATCAAATCTGTCACGTTTTGACGGGGTGCGTTTTGGTTACCGCTGCGAAGATCCCAAAGATCTGATGGATCTTTACAAACGTTCGCGTGGTGAAGGGTTTGGTCCAGAGGTCAAACGCCGCATCATGATTGGCACCTACGTGCTCTCTGCCGGTTACTACGACGCCTACTACCTCAAGGCGCAGAAGGCGCGCCAGCTCATCAGCGATGACTTCAAACGTGCCTTTGAGCAGGTGGATGTGATCATGGGGCCAACTGCACCCACCGTTGCCTTCAATCTCGGCGAGAAGAGTGACGATCCCGTCACCATGTACCTCTCTGACATCTACACCATCGCCGCCAACCTTGCCGGCCTGCCCGGCATGTCGATCCCGGCCGGTTTTGTGGGTAATCGTCCCGTTGGCCTGCAACTGATCGGCAACTACTTCGATGAGGCGCGGCTGCTCAACGTGGCCCATAAATATCAACAGGTCAGCGACTGGCACAGCCGTATGCCGAAGGCGTTTGAGTGAATGCCTTCAACCGTAAAGTAGCGTAGGTGCGAATTCATTCGCACGAATGCACCCGTGCCGTTCGAATGAATTCGAACCCACGTGCAAAGATTTATAAGAGGATTTAAACATGCAATGGGAAGTTGTCATCGGCCTGGAGATCCATGCCCAGCTGGCCACCAAGAGCAAGATCTTTTCCGGCGCCGCCACCGCCTACGGTGCAGCGCCCAACAGCCAGGCCTGTGCCGTCGATCTGGGGCTGCCCGGCGTGCTGCCGGTGCTGAATGCCGAGGCGGTACGTATGGCGGTGAAGTTTGGTCTGGCGACCGGCTGCGAGATCGGCCGACGCTCGATCTTTGCCCGCAAAAACTACTTCTACCCCGATCTGCCCAAGGGGTACCAGATCAGCCAGTATGAGTTGCCAATCGTCGCCCGTGGCGAGATCGACATCGAGCTTGACGATGGCGTGGTCAAAACCATCGGCATCACCCGCGCCCACCTTGAAGAGGACGCGGGCAAGTCACTGCATGAGGATTTTGCCGGGTTCACCGGCATCGACCTGAATCGCGCCGGCACGCCGCTGCTGGAGATCGTCTCCGAGCCGGACATGCGTTCGGCCAAAGAGGCCGTCGCCTACATGAAAAAGATCCACGCGCTGGTGCAGTACCTAGAGATCTGCGACGGCAACATGCAGGAAGGCTCGTTCCGCTGCGACGCCAACGTCTCCGTCCGGCCCAAGGGGCAGCACGAACTTGGCACCCGCGCCGAGATCAAGAACCTCAACTCCTTCCGCTTCATCGAGCGCGCCATCAACTTTGAGGTGGAGCGTCAGATCGATGTCATTGAAGGTGGTGGTTCCATCGTTCAGGAGACCCGTCTCTACGACGCCGATAAACATGAAACCCGCTCCATGCGTTCGAAGGAGGAGGCGTTTGATTACCGCTATTTCCCCGATCCTGATCTGTTGCCGGTAGTGATCGAAGACTCCTTCATCGAAGCAGTGCGCGCCACGCTACCCGAGTTGCCCGCTGCCAAGCGCCAGCGCTTCGAACAGGACTACGGACTTAAGGGCGACGAGGCGGCGATCCTCACCAGTAGCCGTGAGCTGGCCGACTACTTCGAAGCCGCAGTACAGGCCGCGAATGGCGAGGCCAAACTGGCCGCCAACTGGGTGATCAGCGAACTGCTCGGTGCCCTTAATCGTGATGGCAAAGAGTTGCGCGATAGCCCGGTTTCAGCCGCGATGCTGGCGACCATGATCAACCGAATCGTCGACAACACCATCTCCGGCAAGATCGCCAAGCAGGTGTTTGCCGCCATGTGGGCGGGCGAGGGTGATGCCGACGCCATCATCGCCGCCAAGGGGTTAAAGCAGGTGACCGACAGCGGCTTTATCGAGAAGATCATCGATGAGGTGCTGGCCAACAGCCCGACCCAGGTCGCCGATTACAAGGCCGGCAAGGAGAAAATGCTGGGTTACCTGGTGGGGCAGATCATGAAGGCGAGCCAAGGCAAGGCCAATCCCGCCCAGGTTAATCAGCTGCTCATGCAGAAACTACAGGGCTGATTCAGATGTGGCCCCGGCCCCATCGCCGGGCTGGTGATGTAACCTATTGATCGTGCTAATTCATCCGTTCGTGGTGAGCTTGTCGAACCATG
>JAYWDX010000080.1:0-9309 GCA_043779675.1 Tenderia sp. (SeqCode) | reverse complement strand
TCTCCGTCACTCGCTAGCGCTCCTAACTACGAAAGGGCAGACGGCGTAGCCTATCCGGGACTAGCGGCCCTCGCTTCGCTATCCATGGCCGCCAGCGCCGGTCTCCATCTCCACCGTAAAATTGGGGAATGCGCCCGCCACCGTGCCGTCGTCCAGCGTCATCGTCTCCAGCGCTGCCGACGGCGCGATGCCATGGGCGGCTTGAACCGCATGGAGATTCTTCAGCCACTGCGCGTCGTCGATCACCCGCTGGTTGGCGACGCCGGTCTGGGTCAGCTTCAGACTGGAGAGTTCATCATCCCGCATCACGGCGGTCTGCGAAGCGTCCGGCTGGCCGTCGAACAGCTCCACCACGGCGCGGATCGCTTCAAGCTGGTACTCCTGGTGGGCGTCGAATTGCAGCTTCATGGTTCGCCCAGTTGCGTCAGCAATTCGGGCAGAGCCAACTGTACCGTATCCCACACCACATCGAGGTTAATGTCGAAATATCCGTGCGCGATGCGGTTGCGCATGCCCCGCATGCTTCGCCATGGCACTTGCGCGTGTCGCTGCGCATAGTCCGGATAGGCCTCCATCACCTTGGTAGCGGCTTCTCCGATAACGACGAGGCTCATGATGACCGCTTGCTGAGTGCGTTTGTCGGCCAGGAACTCCTCCTTGCTCAATCCATCGACAAAGCTGCGCGCATCGGTCGCAGCCTGTCGCATGTGGTCAAGGTAATCGGCCAGGCGGTTTTCGTTCATATCGGGCGTGCCTCGGAGAGCACCTGCTGGCGAAACTTCGGCGGCAGGTCGCCTGGCGTCAGCACATCAACCGGGACACCCAGCAGCTCTTCGAGTTCGACTTGCAGGCCGCCCAGGTCGAATAGCGTCGTGCCGGGGAGTGCATCCACCAGCAGATCAAGATCGCTGCCGTCCTCATCGGCGCCGTGCAGCACCGAGCCGAAAACGCGCGGGTTCGTGGTATGAAAACGGCTTGTGGCTTCGCGTACGGCGGCGCGTTTGAGCTCAAGCGCAACAGAGGGCTTCATTCGTTTCTCCTTCACAAACAAGTGAACTTGATGCCTGCGTCGCGGCATTGCAGGTCCAGGTTGGTCTTCAGGGTGTCCGAGTCATGGAACACCCCGTCGATGGCGATGATCTCGCGCGGCTTCATCCCCACCAGCGGCAGGATCATCGATTCGGTGAAGGAGTCCAGCACGAACAGCATCTTGCGCTCGTGAATGGCGAACACCTTGCCGCCTTCAATCGCCAGCGTTTCGATGGGCGTGGTCAGTTCCTGCCCGAACTTCAGCAGCAGTTCAAAGAGCATGTCCTCGACCTGCGCGCCTTCCTTCTCGGAGTTAGCGAACATATGCATCTGTTCGGCCAGTTGCTCGGCAGAGTCGATGCCGTCCCCGCGCCATTGCTTGAAGTTGGAGGGGGTGAGGAGGAAGGATTTAATCCCAAGGTTAGATGCGGTGGGAGAAAGAAGATCGGCTTCCGCCCTTATTTGTTCAATAACGCGGCGAATGCGCTCACGGCTTAACGCCGCGATAGTCGGGTAGCCTGCTTTGAAAGCGGCGCTCTTTTCATCGCATGGCTCTGGAAGTTGCACCGCCAGCACACGCCGGTCTCCACCTTCTTTCGCATTGAGGGTGAGCACGGCCTCCACAGTGCTTGCGGAACCGGCGAAAAAGTCCACCACCAGACCTTTGTCGTCATCACCCATGCAGTAGCGAATCAATCGGGCAAGCACCTCATGGTCTTTGGGATTGTTGAATAGTTTGCCCCCCATCAGCTTTCGCAGATACTTCACAGAGACCTGTGATTGTTTGTAAAGCACGCTGCCAATGACCTGAAGCCCAATCTCGTCATCGGCAACCTCTTCATCATCGAAGTCTGATTCCTGCTCATCGGGAAGTTCATCGGGGACAGGCAGCAGATGCGCCTTACGAAAGGGTGGCTCTGTATGATCATCACGAAACTCCACCAGTCCCAGCTTGATCTGCCGCTGCATCTCCTCTGAGGTTGAATAACGCCACCCGGCTTCTGGAACCCTGCAGGGCTTCTTCGTTACCGGGTGAAGCACGTCATAACGTGGGCCGCCACCGCCAGGCCAAGAAATATCACGATCACGCCAAGGTCCCCATTTGTCCACCCATTTATGGCGGCTCAGTTTTTTTGATGGATGCGAGTCTGACAGAAGCTTGAACCACTCACGAAGACCTTCCTGTTGTGCTTCGTAGTTAGTCTCGCCGTGTTTGGTCTTTAGCTCGCGCCACTTCTCGACAATCTCTTTAGCGCCCGGTTTTGGTTCTCGCCAAACAGTTCTGTTTTCCTTTAGCTTGGTCATGCTACGGGCGTAGATCAGCATGTATTCATGACCTACGGAAACGAGTTTTGCGTCGTTCTTTCTCCCCTTTTCCCACACCATCTGGGCAATGAGATTTTCCGGGCCAAACACCTCGTCCAACAATAGCTTCAAATTAGCTGCTTCGTTGTCATCAATGGATACCAAGATCACCCCATCCTCGCGCAGTAGATTCCGCGCGATGTAGAGGCGCGGCAGCATCATCGACAACCAGTTGCTGTGGTAGTGGCCGTTCTCCTTGCTGTTTTTGCAGAAGAACCCTTCGCGCATCAGCGATCCGTCGTCGGAGAGTTCATTGATGCGGCGCAGATACTCCTCCTTGCTCTCCTGAAAGCGGTCGGGGTAGATGAAGCTGTCGGAGCCGGTGTTGTAGGGCGGGTCGATGTAGATGAGCTTGACCTTGCCGAAGTAGGCCTTCTGCAACACCTTGAGCACTTCCAGATTCTCGCCCTCGATGAAGACGTGCTGCGCCTCGTCAAAGTTCACCGACTTGTCGCGCTCGGGACGCAGGGTGGCGGTGGAGGGGGTTTGTAGTACCTTGTAGGCATTGGCCTTGCCTGCCCAGTTGAGGGCGTAGCGTTCGCCCCCTTCGATGATGGCGGCCTCGCCCAGCGCCCGTTTAAGGGCGGCCAGGTCGAGCTTGCCTTCGGAAAACGCCTCGGGGATCAACGCGGCGAGTTGGGCGCGGCGTTCATCGGCGGGGTTGGGTGATTCGGCGATGCTCTTGTTTTGGTCGGCCATAGGTGATTCTGAGTCCGTCATCAGTTCTTTGGTCACTGCTGTTTAGTGATCAAACGGTGTTCGGGGTTGGAGGCTATTGTGCCGGGCGTGGCAGAGGCCATTATTTTTCCACAGCTAGGGGCTGGGGGTGTTCTGCAATGTACAGTAATATCCCATACCATCCAAGGAGTTGACGGGGATTGTCCTGGCTGTTGGCGGGTGTTGGCGAGGTAGAGTCGTGCCGATAGGCTAGAATAGCCCCCCCACCGCCCTCGCAGGCCGTTTTGAAACGAGTTGGAAAACAGATGAAACAACGCAAAATCACCGATGGTCAGGCCCCTTACTCTGGCTCCCTCTACATCATCTCTGCCCCCTCCGGCGCCGGTAAAACCAGTCTGGTCAAGGCGCTGGTGGATACCATGGACGAGATTCGGGTTTCGGTTTCGTTTACTACCCGCGCCATGCGCCCTGGCGAGGTGGATGGCGTAAACTACAATTTTGTCGACATGGCGGAGTTCCAGCGCATGGTCGGCGACGACGTCTTTCTCGAACATGCCCAGGTCTTTGATAACTTTTATGGCACCTCCCGCCACTGGGTTGAGCAGCAGCTGCGCGAGGGGGTGGATGTGATCCTGGAGATCGACTGGCAGGGCGCGCGTCAGGTGCGGCCGAGGATGCCGGGCAGTGTCGGCGTCTTCATCCTGCCACCCTCGCGGCAGGCGCTGGAGCTGCGTCTGCGCGGGCGTGGCCAGGATAGCGAGGAGGTGATCCAGCGCCGTTTCCGTGATGCGGTGACCGACATGGGCCACTACACTGAGTATGACTATGTGGTGATCAATGATGACTTTGCCGAGGCGTTGACCGATCTTAGCGCCATCATCCGTGCCCGTCGCCAGCGCACCGAGGTACAGCGTGGCCGTCAGGCGCAGCTGATCGAGAAACTGCTCGATCAATGAGGGAATTTTGTAATGGCTGGTGTACAATCACCGGTTCCTGAAAACTTTGTCTTACATTTATCTGGAGTGAATTGTCATGGCACGCGTCACCGTTGAAGATTGTCTGAGTAAGGTAGATAACCGCTTTGAACTGGTACTGGTCGCCAGCAAACGTGCCCGTCAGCTGGCAAATGGCAAAGAGCCGCTGGTGCCCTGGGAAAATGACAAACCCACTGTGGTGGCGTTGCGTGAGATCGCGGAAGACAAAGTGACCAAAACCTCATTGGTCGAAGATGCGCGTCGTGATGCCGAACAGGCATCCCGAATTTCTGAAGAAGAGGTGCGGGCCGAGACCAGCCAAGTGCGGTCGGTTGCAGACGAGGATGGCGACGACTTCTGATTTTAGAGGTTGCTCATGAGCACGCCTCATATCGTATTACCCACTCCAGCCGTAACCACAGAGAGCTTTGAACCCCTGTTTGAAGGGTTGCGGACGGAGATCGAAAAATATCTTGAGCCCGACCATGTCGCCGTGGTGCATCGGGCTTTTGTCTTTGGCGCCGAAGCTCACAAGGAGCAGAAGCGCCGCTCCGGCGAACCCTATATTACCCACCCCCTGGCAGTGGCCAAGATTATGGCGGAGATGCGCTTTGATGCCACTACGCTGGCGGCAGCCATTCTCCACGATGTTGTCGAAGACACCCTCGTCACCAAAGAGATGCTCGCGGCTGAGTTTGGCGATGAGGTGATGGAGCTGGTGGACGGGGTCACCAAGCTGACCCAGATCAGTTTCGAGAGCCGCGCCCAGGCGGAGGCCGAAAATTTCCGCAAGATGCTGCTGGCGATGGTGCGCGATATCCGCATCATGCTGATTAAGCTTGCTGACCGTCTCCACAACATGCGCACCCTCGGTTTCATGCGTCCCGATAAGCGCCGCCGTATCGCCCGTGAGACGCTGGATATCTATGTGCCGATCGCCAGCCGTCTCGGCCTGAATGCCCTGCGTTTGGAACTGGAAGATCTCGGCTTCGCCGCCCTCTACCCCGATCGTCATCGTGTGCTCTCCGAGGCGATTAAAAAGGCGCGTGGCAACCGTAGTGAGATTGTCGCCAAGATGGAATCAGCCATTACCGAACGGTTGCAACAGGAGGGGTTGGACGCAAGGGTTCAGGGACGCGAAAAGCATATATATAGTATCTATCAAAAGATGCGGCAGAAAGGGTTGCCCTTTGCCGAGGTTCACGACGTCTACGCCTTTCGTATAGTCGTTGAGACGGTAGATATGTGTTACCGCGTCCTGGGTGCGGTACATAACCTCTATAAACCGGTTCCCGGTAAGTTCAAAGATTATATCGCCATCCCCAAGGCCAACGGTTATCAGTCGTTACACACGGTTTTGTTTGGCCCCTACGGCGTGCCGATCGAGGTGCAGATTCGTACCGAGGATATGGATCGTGTCGCTGATGCTGGGGTGGCGGCTCACTGGCTCTACAAGGGTGGTGATGATTCATCCAATAACTTTGGTGCCCATTTTCGGGTGCGTGAGTGGATGCGCAGTGTGCTGGAGATGCAGCAGAGCGCTGGCAACTCCCTGGAATTTCTGGAAAATGTCAAGATTGACCTCTTTCCGCGCGAGGTCTACGTCTTTACCCCCAAGGGTAAAATCATGGTGCTTAAGCGTGGTTCGACGCCGGTGGATTTCGCTTACGGGGTGCACACCGATGTTGGTAACCACTGTGTCGCTGCCAAAATCAACCGGCGCCTGGCGCCGTTGCGCACTGAGTTGATGAATGGTCAGACGGTGGAGATCGTCACCGCCAATACCGCTTACCCGAATCCCGCCTGGCTCAATTTTGTGGTCACGGGCAAGGCGCGCTCCAATATCCGTCACTACCTCAAAAACCTGCGTGAGGATGAGGCGGTAAGCCTCGGCAAGCGGTTGTTGGAAAATGAGCTGATGGCTGTCTCGTTGTCGGTGGAGAGCCTGTCGCCCGCCCAACTTGAGGCCCTGCTTAAGGAGTTGAAGCTGGAATCTCTGGAGCGGCTGTTTGAAGAGATCGGCCTCGGCAACCGCATGGCGGTGCTGGTGGCGCGCCGCTTCATGCCCGAGAAAAAGTCAGAGTCGCGTGGTGTTGGCATCAAAGAGGCGCTCATCCGTTATGTGCCACGCTGGCTCAAGGGAGAGAAAGAGTCCTCGGCCAAGCCGTTGTTGATACGGGGTACCGAGGGCATGGTGCTCAACTTTGCCAAGTGTTGCCGCCCCATTCCCGGTGACCCGATTCTCGGTTTTGTCACCGCGGGTCGCGGCATTGTCATTCATACCGAGTCTTGCAAAAATGTTGCCGAGTACCGCAAGCTGCCCGATAAGTGGATCGATGTGCAGTGGGAGGAGGGGGTCCGTGGGGACTTCCCGGTTGAGGTACGCATCGATGTTGTCAATCAGCGTGGTGTATTGGCCACGGTGGCTGCCGCCATCTCCGAGCTCGGCGCCAACATCGACAACGTCAACGTCGAGGAGCGCGACAGCCGCAACAGCAGCATGACCGTGGTGCTGGAGGTGCAGGGGCGCCAGCATCTTGCCAACATTATGCGTCGCATTCGCGCCATTGAGCCGGTGTTGCGGATAGTCCGCACCCGCGGTTGATCCGCGTTTTTAACTAGCAGCAACCAGTTTCAGAGAGGGAATTTTGATGGCGCGTGAAATTATCCATACCGATAAGGCTCCCAAGGCGATTGGCACCTACTCCCAGGCGGTAAAGGTGGGAAATACCGTCTATCTATCGGGCCAGATCCCGCTGGTGCCGGAGACCATGCAGATGGTTGAGGGTGACATGGAGGCCAATATCCGCCGTGTCTTTGACAACCTCAAGGCGGTGGCCGAGGCGGCGGGCGGTTCGCTGCAGGATATCGCCAAACTCAATGTTTTTCTTATCGACCTTGGCCACTTTGCCCTGGTGAATCAGGTGATGGCCGACTACTTTCAGCAGCCCTATCCAGCCCGCGCCGCCATCGGCGTCGCCACCCTGCCACGTGGCGCAGTGGTGGAGATGGATGGGGTGATGGAGTTGGGCGGTTGATTAAATCTGAGTATTCAGCCATTCCCCCCTTTAACAAAGGGGGGCGAGGGGGGATTTGGCTGTGCATGTGCCCCCAATAAATCCCCCTCAACGCCCAAAGCCACTTCGTGGGGGCGGGCTCTCCCCCTTTTTCAAAGAGGGAGGCTTACTCTCTGCCCCCCTCACCAGCCTCAAAGGTGTCGGACCACGTATGGCCGAACGCCTCGAACGTCTTGGCCTGCGTGGTGTTGAGGATCTGCTGTTCCATCTACCTTATCGTTATCAGGACCGCACCCGTGTGGCGGTGATTGGTGCCCTGTGTCCTGGTGCCGAGCTGGTGGTGGAGGGGGAGATTCAGGACTGCGACATCAAATTTGGCAAACGCCGCTCCCTGCTCTGCCGTATTAACGATGGCACTGGCTCCATGATACTGCGTTTTTTTCACTTCAATGCCCGGCAGCAGGCGGTGTTGGTACGTGGGGCGCGGTTGCGCTGTTTTGGCGAGGTGCGGCGTGGCGCCGCGCTGCTGGAGATGGTCCACCCCGAGTATGAGTTGATCGACGCCGATCAGACGGGGCTGCCGGAGACGGAGCCGCATCTGACACCGCTCTATCACGCGACCGATGGCCTGGCGCAGAAGAGTCTGCGCCAGCTTACCGAGCGCGCCCTGGAGCGGCTGGCCCAGGCCGAGGTGGTGGACTACCTGCCGCCTGAACTGGTGGCAACGTTGGCGCTGCCGGGGCTTGCCGAGGCGCTGCGCTATGTCCATCGGCCACCGCCGGAGGCGCCGGTCGCGGCGCTGCTGGCGGGTGAACATCCGGCCCAGCAGCGGCTCGCCTTTGAGGAGTTGCTTGCCCATCACCTGAGTCTGCGGCAGTTGCGCCAGCGCATGGAGCGCCATAGCGCCCCGGTGATGGTGGCGCCGGGACGACTCTTGCAACGGCTCTATGCCGGGCTGCCCTTTACCTTGACCGGGGCGCAGCAGCGGGTGATTGCGGAGCTATTTGCCGATATGGCCAGACCCCACCCGATGCAGCGACTGGTGCAGGGGGATGTCGGTTGTGGCAAAACGCTGGTCGCAGCGGCGGCGGCCGTGCAGGCGGTGGAGGCCGGTTATCAGGTGGCGGTGATGGCACCAACCGAGCTGCTGGCGGAGCAGCATCTGCGCAACTTCCGCAGCTGGTGTGAACCGCTGGGGCTACAGGTGGCCTGGTTCAGTGGCAAACAGGGGGCGCGCGAGCGGCGCGATAATCTGGCGCTGCTGGCCAGTGGCGCGGCGGCCCTGGCGGTGGGTACCCACGCCCTGTTTCAGGATGAGGTGATATTTAACATGCTGGGGCTGGTGATTGTGGATGAGCAGCATCGCTTTGGTGTGCATCAGCGGCTGGCACTGCGCGAAAAGGGGCGCGGCGTAGATGGTCGCATGCCACACCAGTTGATCATGACGGCGACGCCGATCCCGCGGACTTTGGCGATGACCGCCTACGCTGATCTAGATAGCTCGGTGATTGATGAGCTACCGCCGGGGCGCACCCCGGTAGAGACAGTGGTGCTCTCGGATAGTCGTCGCGCCGAGGTGGTGCAGCGGGTTCATAGTGCCTGTGCCAACGAGGGGCGACAGGCCTATTGGGTATGCACCCTGATCGAAGAGTCTGAGCTGCTGCAATGTCAGGCGGCAGAGGAGACGGTTGTCGAGCTGGCCGCAGCGCTGCCGGATCTGAAGATTGGCCTGATCCACGGTCGCATGAAGTCGGCGGAGAAGGAGTCGGTGATGGCTGCCTTCAAAACGGGCGAGCTGCAACTGCTGGTGGCAACCACGGTGATCGAGGTGGGTGTTGATGTGCCTAACGCCAGTCTCATGATCATCGAAAATGCTGAACGTTTAGGACTGGCGCAGCTGCATCAGCTGCGTGGCCGGGTCGGTCGCGGCAGCGTCAGTAGCAGCTGTGTTTTGATGTATCATAAGCCGCTTTCCGGACAGGGACGCGCCCGCCTGGCGGCACTGCGCGAGACCAATGATGGTTTTGAAATCGCCCGCCGTGACCTTGAGTTGCGTGGTCCCGGCGAGGTGCTGGGTACTCGCCAGAGCGGTGTGCTGGTATTGCGGGTTGCCGATCTGGCGCGTGACCAGGCGCTGTTGCCGCAGGTGGCAGAGGTGGCTCAGCAGCTGTTGCAGCGCTGGCCGGAACGGGTGCCACTGCTGATCGCCCGCTGGCTCGGCGAGGCGCAACGGTATGGCGATGTTT
>JAYWDX010000079.1:0-3575 GCA_043779675.1 Tenderia sp. (SeqCode) | reverse complement strand
CCCGGCCTGTTCCAAGGCTCGGTAATCGCTGGCCTCGCTCAGCTGCGGTTGATAATAGGTGGTGCTGATCAGGCTTAGCTGGCTGTTGAGCTGGTGTTTGTAGACCAGATAGAGGTTGGCGCGGCTGAACTCTTCCGTGCCGTGATCGGTCAGGCCGGTGCGTTGATTCAGCGTCTCGCGTGACCAGTAGGTGCCAACGCCGAGATAGAGTCCCAGCTCTTCAGGCGTATCGGCCAGGGTGAAGCGTAAGCCACCACCGATCAGGCCGCGAAAAGAGAGCCGGGCAAACTCGTTTTTTTCTAACTGGGTAAAGGCCTCCCAGGCACGGTCCGGCAGGAACTGAATCACGTGACGGCCGTGAATAAAACTCTTGTTGGTATTGGCCACGTTGCGGACTTCGCCGTAGTCATAGGAGGCGACAACAAAGTTGGTTACCTTGTCTCTGTTGTTCTGGATGCGGCCATTGATGCCGTACTCATCCTTGTTGGTATTGCCACGATCGCCGCTGAGTTTGAGATCGAGATTGCCGCTGATGCCGGGTTCGGCCAGGCCAACGCGGATGTTTTCGACGTTGACGATGGCATTGGCGGGCAGGGCGTAGCCGCCGATCAGGGCGACGATAGCCAGTGGGCTGTTTTTCATTATCACTGCTTAAAAGCCTGTTTTGAATTTTGGTCCGTAAAAAAGCCCAGCCCTGTTGCGACAGGGCGGGGCTTTGGGTGGGTGCCTGGTGATCAGGCGGCGGCGATAGGGATCAGAATCACCTTATCCGCCACTGATTGGTACTCCGCGATCTCATGGAAGTTGAGGTAGCGGTAGACGTCATTGGCCATGGTATCGAGTAGTTTCACCGCCGCCAGGTATTCGGCGACGCTGGGGATCTTGCCCAGCTGGGCGCAGACGGCTGCCAGCTCCGCTGAACCGAGGTAGACATCAGCATCCTTGCCCAGGCGGTTGGGAAAGTTGCGGGTGGAGGTGGACATCACCGTCGCGCCATCCGCCACGCGCGCCTGATTGCCCATGCAGAGTGAGCAGCCGGGCATCTCGGTGCGGGCGCCGGCCTTGCCGTAGATGGAGTAGTACCCCTCTTCGGTGAGCTGGTGGGCATCCATCTTGGTCGGTGGTGCGATCCAGAGGCGGGTTGGCACCGCTTTGCCAAAGGCTTCGAGCACTTTACCGGCGGCGCGGTAGTGACCGATGTTGGTCATGCAGCTGCCGATAAAGACCTCGTCGATCTTGGTGCCGGCAACTGCTGAGAGCAATTTGACGTCGTCCGGGTCGTTGGGGCAGGCGACGATCGGTTCTTTGATCTCGTTAAGATCGATCTCGATGATGGCGGCGTATTCGGCATCCTGGTCCGCCTCCAGCAGTTCTGGATTGGCGAGCCACGCCTCCATCGCCTCGATGCGGCGGCTGAGGCTGCGTTTGTCTTCGTAGCCGTTGCCGATCATCCATTTCAACAGGGTGATGTTGGAGGTGATGAACTCAATGATCGGCTCTTTGGCCAGTTTGACGGTGCAGCCGTTGGCGGAGCGTTCGGCCGAGGCATCTGAGAGTTCAAACGCCTGTTCGACCTTGAGCTGTTCCAGCCCTTCGATCTCCAGCACACGGCCGGAGAAGATGTTCTTTTTACCCTGCTTTTCGACGGTCATCAGCCCCTGCTGAATCGCGGCGTAGGGAATGGCGTTGACCAGATCACGCAGGGTGACGCCGGGCTGCATCTGGCCCTTAAAACGGACCAGTACCGATTCGGGCATATCAAGTGGCATCACCCCCAGCGCGGCGGCAAAGGCCACCAGGCCGGAACCGGCGGGGAAGCTGATACCAATCGGGAAACGGGTATGGGAGTCACCGCCGGTGCCGACGGTATCGGGCAACACCATGCGATTCAGCCAGGAGTGGATGACACCGTCGCCGGGACGTAGGCTGACGCCGCCACGGGTCTGGATGAAGGAGGGCAACTCGTGTTGCAGTGTTACATCAACCGGCTTGGGATAGGCGGCGGTGTGACAGAAGGACTGCATCACCAGGTCAGCCGAGAAGCCAAGGCAGGCCAGCTCTTTGAGTTCGTCGCGGGTCATGGCGCCGGTGGTGTCCTGCGAACCCACCGTGGTCATGCGTGGTTCGCAGTAGCTGCCGGGGCGCACACCCGCCACGCCGCAGGCCTTGCCTACCATCTTTTGCGCCAGGGTGTAACCCTTGTTGCTTTCAACGGCGGCCTCGGGACGGCGGAAGAGGGTGGAGGGTTTAAGCCCCATCACATCGCGGGTACGGTCGGTGAGTGAACGGCCGATGATCAGCGGGATGCGGCCGCCCGCGCGGATCTCGTCCGGCATGGTGGTGGGTTTAAGATTAAAGGTCGAGAGCACGTCGCCCGCCGCGTTGGTGATTTTGCCGTCATAGGGGTGGATGGTGATGACATCGCCCATATTGAGTTTTGAGACGTCACATTCAATCGGCAGCGCGCCGGAATCTTCCGCCGTGTTGAAAAAAATCGGCGCGATCTTGCTGCCGAGGATGACGCCGCCCTGATGTTTGTTGGGCACAAACGGGATGGTGTGGCCCATGTGCCAGAGCACCGAGTTGATGGCGGATTTGCGCGATGAACCCGTCCCCACCACGTCGCCGACATAGGCCAGCGGGTAGCCCTTCTGCTTCAGCTCGGCCATCTTCTCCATCGCATCAGGCATCTTGGCCACCAGCATCGCCTTGGCGTGCAGCGGGATGTCAGGACGGCTCCACGCCTCAGAGGCGGGGGAGAGGTCATCGGTATTGGTCTCGCCCGGCACCTTGAAGACGGTGACGGTGATCTCTTTGGCCAGCTCGGGGCGGTCGGTAAACCAGCTGGCGTTGGCCCAGGCGTCCACCACTGTTTTGGCGTTGGCATTGCCAGCATTGGCCTTGGCGATGACGTCGTGGTAGGCATCAAACATCAGCAGGGTTTTGGCCAGCGCCTTGGCGGCGATGGCGGCCAGGGCAGGGTTGTCGAGCTGGTCGATGAGCGGGTGAATGTTGTAACCGCCGAGCATGGTGCCGAGCAGTTCGGTGGCGCGGGCGGCGTCGAGCAGCGGGGATTTGGCCTCGCCCTTGGCCAGCGCGGTGAGGAAGCCCGCCTTAATATAAGCGGCTTGGTCAACCCCGGCGGGCACACGCTCTACCAGCAGGTTGAGCAGGAAGTCGCCCTCACCGGCAGGCGGATTTTTGACTAGCTCTACCAGAGCGACGATCTGTTCGGGGTTTAGTGGCAGTGGTGGCAGCCCTTGGGCGGCGCGTTCGGCAACGTGTTGACGGTAGGCTTCTAACACTTAAAACACCTCTTCTGGATGAACTTCTGATTCGAAAGTGGGACGATTTTACCCTATCGGGTCATAAAACCGTAATGTTTGGCCCCAGCGGTGGGATTAATGCGTAGGGCGGAAGGTGCTGCGCTTTTCCGTCCTACGGGTGGTAAGGGGTAATGCCAGTCAGTTAAGCCTGACTGGCATTTTTTATGGGATATTTCTGAGGTCGGCGTTTCACAGCTCTTGGATAAACACGTTCACGGCGGTCAGGCAAAGCGAAAGCTGGGGCCAGTT
>JAYWDX010000078.1:0-3483 GCA_043779675.1 Tenderia sp. (SeqCode) | reverse complement strand
CTGAGAAGATCAATATCCCGATGGGCATCGACTGGACCGATGAGTTCCTGATGAAGGTCTCTGCGATCACCGGCCAGGAGATCCCTGAGTCACTGGCCAAAGAGCGTGGCCGTCTGGTCGACATGATGACCGACTCTCACACCTGGCTGCATGGCAAGAAGTTTGCCCTGTGGGGTGATCCTGACTTCGTCATCGGCATGGTCAAGTTTCTGCTGGAGCTGGGCGCGGAGCCGACCCACATCCTCTGCAACAACGCCAACAAGCGCTGGATGAAGGCTGTGAACAAGCTGCTCGAAGAGTCGCCATACGGCAAGAACTGCGAAGTTCACATTGGTAAGGATCTGTGGCACATGCGTTCACTGGTCTTCACCAACAAGCCCGACTTCATGATCGGAAACTCCTACGGCAAGTTCATTCAGCGCGATACCCTGCACAAGGGAAAAGAGTTTGAAGTCCCCTTGATCCGGCTGGGCTTCCCGATCTTCGATCGTCACCACCTGCATCGCATGACCACCCTGGGTTACGAGGGTGCCATGTACATCCTCACCACTCTTGTCAACGCCATACTTGAACGTCTTGATGAAGAGACGCGCGGCATGGGCACCACTGACTACAACTATGACCTGATACGTTAAGTCGTGGTTTTTGGCGGGGCGAAATGCCCCGCCGTTTTTCCAATGTGAGGAAGTAGTCATGCCAAGTGTGATGATCCGCCGCAGTGAATCAGGTGCATTGAGTTTTTATGTGCCGAAAAAGGATCTGGAAGAGACCGTCGTCTCGCTTGAGTTCGACACCCCTGAGAAGTGGGGTGGTGAAGTGGAGCTTGGGGATGGCAGCAAATTCTATCTTGAGGTGTTGGATGGCGAACCAAAATTGCCCATCACACTTAAGGCGAAGAAGGTTTGAGAACAACTCCTTCCTCCTTGCAGTGGGAAGGTTGGGATGGGGGTAGAAGCTTAACGCTGATGCCACTCTTAAAGATATTACCCCCACCCTAACCCTCCCCCTTAAAAGGGGAGGGGATCTCTCGTTAAAACTTATTAAAAGCTTGAAGGAGAAATAACCATGGCATTGTATATCGTAACTGAAGAGTGCACCTCCTGTGGTGATTGTGAATCGGTCTGCCCAACCTCTTCGATCTTCGAAGGCAAGGTGACCTACCAGATAACCAAGGAGACATGTACCGAGTGCGAAGGTGATTTTGATAAGCCACAGTGCGTCAAGGTCTGCCCGATTGATGGCTGCATTCTGCCACTCGCTTCGTAGGGGGCGTCATGGATAATCACAGTCTGTCTCGGGATGTTGCCTTGCGTGTTGGCATGGCCGCCCGTGTTCTACCCGGTGTCAATGCGGCGGAGCTACTCACTGTTCTGGTGGAGCGGCTGGGTCTGCCGATTACAGAGAAAAAACTTGGCGGTATCACCGTCACTGATCTGCGTTCGGCGCTCAACAGCGTCGATGGTGAAGAGGATACGGAAGATACTGCCGTCGACAAGTCATACCTGAAACAGGCTGTGCGTTATCTGTGGGGCGAAGAGGCGGAAGAGACTGATCGCCCCGACATCAAACCCTATACCGAAGGCGACATGCCAGGCTCAGTGCGCGTCGCCTGCGCCTCGACCGACAATGAACAGATCGACGGCCACTTCGGCTCCTGTCCACACTACCTCATCTATCAGGTCTCCTGTGATGAGATTCGCCTGATCGATAAACGTGGCGCCGCAGCCGCCGACGATGCCGAAGATAAAAACGCCTTCCGCGCCGCGCTGGTTAAAGATTGTCAGGTGCTCTACATACAGTCTATTGGTGGTCCCGCTGCTGCCAAGGTGGTGCGCGCGGGTCTTCATCCCATGAAGATCCCTGATGGTGGCAATGCCATTGAGATTATCGCCAAGCTGCAACAGATCCTAGCAGGTTCACCACCGCCATGGTTGGCCAAGGCGATCGGTCTGCCAGCTGAAGAGCGCAGACGTTTTGGCACTGACGAGGAGTAGTTAACATGGAGGCGCTCGTCAAGACAAAGATCACCACGGAGATGCTGGAGGCTGTCAGCAGTGAGGTTGATAAACTCGGTCTGAGCGAAACAACACTCAGCCAGCTGCGTAGCCTGTTTCCCGGCGTCTATTTCACCTGGTGTATGGATGATGATGTCCACGCCGCCAGACCAGCATTGCAGAAGCCCGGCTTCAACCTCTATCTGGTCGGGAGTGGCGGTCACTGTCTCGGACTGACATCGGCGTGTGAATCGGCCAGCGGCATCATTCTTGCCGAGGTGATTGAGGATGAATAGTTTCTGAGCCGGAGCGGTTACACGATGCAGGATGACCAGACCCCAACAGCCGATTGCAATTATTGCCCCTACCAGACCACACGCCTGGCCGCCGGGTGCTGCAAGCCCGGTGATGCCTGCGTTCGCGTCGAGAGCGGCCGTCAGATCGACCGTTTTTTCAAATTCAATCCTGATCTTGCCCAGGAGTATCTCGCCGACCCCTTCTGGGAGCGCCGCGCCATCGCCGTGCGCTACTCACCTCAAGAGCTGCTCTATCCGTTGATGGCAGATGCAGACGAGGTGGTGCGCCGTGCCGTCTCTTACCGCATTCCGGTTGAAGCGCTTGAACCGTTTGTCAGCGACAGCGATCGTGAGGTGCGCATCACCGTCGCCGATCGTCTACCACCGGAGCAGCTGATCAGGATGGTTCATGACGAGGACTATCTGGTCCGCAGTTACGTTGCCAGGCGTCTGCCGCCTGGGCGTCTCTTTCAGATGATCGGCGATGTTGATCTCTATGTCAGAAAGATTGTTGCCGACCGCCTGCCTCCTGAGAGTCTGGCGCTGATGGCTGTTGATAATGAAGCGGAGATACGTCGTCTGGCGGCTTCACGATTGCCGCAGGAGATGCTGCATATTCTTGTCTCTGATCCGGACTGGACCGTTCGCCTGATCGTTGCGGATAGATGTTCTCAGGATCTGTTGCAGCGGCTTGTGGATGATCAGGAGGCTGATGTGGTGGCGGTGGTGAAGGAGAGACTGGCGCCAAAATAGCTGGATTGGATGATGCGAAATACAGCTGCGCAGAGTCTGTTCATGATATTCAAAAGCGATCTACTAATCAGCGGTTAATTAATCTGTTTCAGCGTAACGCTCATCGTCACACTCCTCACACAGTAAAATCTGCCAGCCAAAATCCTCATCCTTGATGCAGCGCAGGCCATTGGCGTCGCCCCAGGCGATGTCAATGGTGTCGATAGGGTCATCCTGCTTGATGCCGGCAGCCTTGGCGGCCTCAAGCAGTGCACCCCAGGTAATTTTTCCATCGGTAATGTCTCTGTTCACCATCTTGATCTCCCCACGATAGTCATGAAAATGGAGTGGAGCAAAAATCGTTCCTGTATCGCTATACATAATGGATTTTGTTTATAAATGTATAAATCCTATGAATATCTTTTTGGATGTGCGCAGCTGTCGCAATGATTATCCATGTC
>JAYWDX010000077.1:0-15004 GCA_043779675.1 Tenderia sp. (SeqCode) | reverse complement strand
GAATCGGTGGTGATCGCCGTGCCGACCACTTCGTAGTTTGCGCCGTTACGTTTGACCACGGCCTTGACGTTGACCGGAAATGTATCATCGTCCGGGCCGGTGGTCTTGGCGCTGGCAGGCACGTTTTGCACATCGATATAGACAACTTCATCCTGATCAGCCGTGCCCAGCTGGGTGCTGGTGAGCAGGTGTTCACTCTCCTTCCAGTGCAGCTCCAATGTGTAGCTGCCCATGGCGCCGGGGAAGCGTGACTGAAAGCTGACATCGGTAACGGCGGCCTCGCTTTTTGCCAGCGTGGCGCTGGCACCGCTGCCATCACCACTTACAGCATTCACCCCCTGAATGACACGCGCCACATAGAGCTGCTTGCCACCATTGTCGAAAAAGGCGCGGGCGGCGTGGGCGGTGTAGTTGGGCACGGGGGTTGAATGATCGGAAAAGGTAAGATCACTGGCATCACCAAAGATGCGCTCGAATTCGGCATAACTGGTGACGACCTCGGGCGCGCCGCGTAACGGCCCGGTACGGGTTGGTCCTATTAGTGAAGAGACGCTGGTGCCGACCCCTTCAATGGATTTATGACGAAAACTGGTCTCCTCTATAAATACTCCGGGGGCTAGGTATTCAGGCATGTCGCTATTCTCCTTCCGTTGAGCTAACGGTTACGTTGATTTAAGAACGATTAAGGTGTGGTCGGGACTCACAACCTTGGCAACTGTTCCCGGTGCTATGGCCAGATCGAGTGTTTTTACAAACTGACTCTTGCCGTTGCCGGTCTTTCCTTTTGCTACATCGACGAGCGCCAGAGTGTCAGGATCAAGTGGACTCTCCGGTGATGCTGAATGCAGCGCCTTTATCTCCATCTTTGCGGCATAAGTGGGTGAAGGTGCATCTTTGGTCAGTGCTGGCAAACGATCCAGCGGCAGAGAGAACTCACCATGAATATCTGCCTGTGCTATGAATTTGAGTGGCGCCCCCAGTGACGGCGTCACCGTCAACTGAATGAGGGCCCATGCTGCAATAATGCCATCATCAAAACCGAGTTGACCGTAGATGCCGCCCGCTTTGCTGAAGCGTGCTCCCAGTGGTGAGTGGTAGAGTGCAATTTTGTGTTCGCTGGTATTGCCAAGGGTGAAGACAAAGGTGCGTGGTAGATAGCGACCGGCAGGATCGGAGACGCTGCCTTTAATTGCATAGGTGGCGGTCGGTAGTGCGGTTTTATCCGCTTCAGTCGCAGTACCAGCCACGACTGTTGATGGACCGGCGCTGTTTTTGTGCCACAACAGTGTGCCGTTGGCCTTGTGATAGATGTGCAGTCCTTGTGGCGCTTTACTGAACTTGATGGTCAATGCGGTAGGCGCAACACGTTGTGGTTGTTTGTTTATGAAGCCGCTGCTCTCTCGCCACTCGATCAGGTCACCACCATGAATAATAAGGGTCTCGGCAATCATGCCTCATCCTCTACTTCAGTGCCGACGGGATAGACGAGTGTTTTTACCAAAGGCCCTTCGCTGCGCTCCTCGTCGGGGGAGAGGCGCAAGGTCTTGATGATGTAGGGGACGGAGAGACGATAACCACCCGGAAAACTGTCCCATAAACGGGTCAGGTCTTCGGTGCTCATCTCTTCGGGAATGACCTGTACCGAATCTGTTTCACCCCAGCTGGGATCGGCCACGCCAACGTGTGCAATGCCTATATTCATGGCGCTGCCGATGACCTGCATGGCGGTGGAGAGATAGGTAACTTCAGATTCGCTTTTGTCGCTCCAGCCGACTAATAAAATGTGCAGATTGACGGGCAGTTCAGGGCGCGGAGTTTTGCGTCCTTCGACGGCGGCGAGGTGACGGTTGCGGGCGTAGGGGTCTACTGCAATGCGGTAGAGATAGATGCCGAGCGCTTCAGATGTGGGTGCGCCGTTCAGTTCCTGTGAGCCAAGCAGTTTGACGGTAGGATTTCCGCCCAGCAGCGCTGCCATGCGCAGAGAGAGGCGTTCCTTGAGCGCTTGCAAAACCCCCATAGTTGCACGATACCCGGCCACATTGATCTCCCTGTCAATTGTGTTGTCCTATTAAGCTGCACGTTTGATGGAGCCTGCATTTCGACGCTTGATTTTTTTATATGCGCCGAAAAAACACATCCGTGATGAAATCATATTGTCATAGTTATTTTTTCTTGTACATAAAAAATTGTGTGCAAATTTAACAGAAAGATTGGTATTTTTGGCGGGATGGAAGGGTAGTTTATATTTTGAAATTATTAAAGGCGTGTACCCTGTCGCTGTGCGGCAACAGGGTGTATGAGTGAATGATTAAATTAGGCATCGAGCAAGCTTAAATCGAGCCTGTTGTTTTTTATAGGTGGGCACCAGTAGTAGCCACCGGAGGTGGGGCGTGAAAATTTAAACAAGGCATCAGTGATGCCATCTTCGTAGCCAACCATGCGTTCCAGCATGGTCTCAAAACTATCCAGTGATTTGATGAATGCAACAAAATTGAGTCCTGCCTCATTGCCTTCGCTCCATGGCATGGAACGACGCACCATAAATGCCTCTGGGCTGAAACTCTCTTGTGCGGTGCGTTTGACATGGGCTGATTCGGGCGCATCTTCTAACTCTTTGTTGTCACTTTTGCGGCGACCGATGGCGGTGTTTTGTTCATCGTCTGTCATCTCCTCGAAACGGTCGAAATTGTGCTGCCACTGTTGCACTGCGACAAAGCTGGAGCCGTCCAGGCCGGTCCCTAGACCTTGGATGATAGAGGCAGTGACAGCTTCATTATTTAGCGGGTTTTCTGTGCCATCCTCATAACCGGTCAGGTCCAGCCCGCTGCCGTGCATAAAGCCGTCCAGCACTTCTACTAGTTTAAAGTCCATGGCGAGTGTATGTTCGAATTGGCGCGAGCGCAGATGTAGTTCGCCGCGATCGTGACCACGCAGCCAGAGCCAGAGGGAATATTGGGTGGCGGGAATATCAAAACCGGGGCCGCTTATGCTAGGAAAAGAGCGTAGTCCTGGAATGTCTTTCCCTAGCGCCGCCAGTAGTGATGGCCCCAGCCCTACCACGGTGGAGTCACCATCCACCAGATCTAATAGTGGCTCTAAAACGGTGCTCAGATCGTCGCTCTCAGCTTCAAGAGTGAACATCATATAGCGTGCGTGGTTGGGTATGGGGTCAAGGATGCCAGTTTGGTAATTCACGGTGTTCTCCTGCTAAAAAATATCTATCTAATAGTTGCTGTTCCAGGTGGGTGAGTCAATCTATTCTGGTTGGTTAAGGACACACTAAAAATTTTGGTATCTGTTTTCAGGAGAGGGTGGCGGGATTGTTAGCCTGTTTGCGTGGTTTAAATGTCAGCGCCGCCAGCGCACCGCCGATTGCGCCAAAAAGATGTGATTCTACAATTACCGGGCCACCGGCCATGTCGGAGGTGCCGGGCAGGGGGCCGTAGATCTGCTCCCAGGATAGTTTGCCGATGATGGCGATGAGTAGAATCGCTTCGCGGTGGTCGCCGCGACGGATGCCGCCGATGGTGCCTGCCACAAATAGGCCGTGCAGCAGGCCAGAGAGGCCCACATACCAGGTGACTTGCGGGGTGAGCCAGTAGAGCCCCAGAGTGACGGTGAGGGCGCTGATGAGTGTGATCAGTGGCCAGGTGCGCGCTTCAAAGGTGCTCCAGAACAGTCCCCATATCAGCCCCAGCCCTAGTGTGTTGAGGATCATGTGTGACCAGCCGAGGTGGACGAGGTTGCCACTGAGCAGGCGCCATAGTTCGCCGCTAATAAAAACGTCGGACTGGTAACGTAGGAGTTCGGTGGCGCTGTTGCCGATCAGGGCAAAGAGGGTGGTGAGTAATATTAGTGTGATGGGGGTTAGGTGTGGTGTGGCGTGATTCATGTTTACCTTGCCAGGTAGCTGCTCAATTTTTGTTGCAGCGCAGCTAATTGCTCTTTGTCGGTGACTGGACTCTCTTCGCTGTCGACAATGAAAAACACATCTTCAACCCGTTCACCGATGGTGCATATCTTGGCGTTTTGCAGGTAGATGTCACATTCCATCAGTGCTCGACCAACGGCGGAGAGTATGCCGGGGCGATCAGCGGTGATCAATTCCATGATGGTGCGCTGGTTGCGTTGATCCAGATCGAAGCTGATCTGCGTCGGGGTGTGAAAGTGTTTGAGTTGCCGGGCACTGCGACGTTGTATCTCTTTATCGGTGAATTGAGATTGGCTCAGCTCGCGTTTGAGTTGGACGAGGATATCCATAATGCGGTGGCTGCTGCAGATGGTGGCGCCGTTCTCTTCGAGCACTACATAGGTATCGAAGGTGTAGTCTTTGGCGGAGGTGATGATGCGTGCATCAACGACGGTCAGTCCAAGTTGGTCGAGGCTACGGGTGGTGACGGCAAAGAGGTGATTGGCGTGGGGCATGTGGATGAATATTTCGGTGCCGCCGCGCTCAGCTTCTTGTTGCACCAATATCAGCGGGAATTCGCGCCCACCGTTTAGAATAATGGACTCGCTGTGCCAGGCGATCTGGTCGGCGTTGTGGCGCAAAAAATAGTCTTCGGGCAGACTGCCCCAGAGTTTGTCGATCGCTTCGTCATTGATGTTCAGGCTATTGAGGCGGCGGCGCGCAATGCCCTTGGTCTCACCAATCAGTTCGCTGTGGTCGATGGGGTTCTCTAGGCCGCGTCTCAGCACTCGTTGGGTGGATTGGTATAGATCAAAGAGCAGCGCGTCTTTCCAGCTGTTCCAGAGGGTTTTGTTGGTGGCGCGGATGTCGGCCACGGTCAGCAGGTAAAGATAGTCGAGGCGGTTTTTGTCTCCCATCAGGGCGGCGAAGGTGGCGATGACCTCAGGGTCGCTGATGTCCTTGCGCTGTGCTGTGCTCGACATTAGGAGGTGGTTGTTTACCAGCCATGCCACCAGACGGGCATCGTGTTGGCTGAGGCCGTGCTGTTGACAAAACTCCGTCGCATCACTGGCGCCAAGCTTGGAATGGTCGCCACCGCGCCCTTTGGCAATGTCGTGAAATAGTCCGCCGAGGTAGAGGATTTCGAGCTTGGGGATCACCCGTATTAGTTTGCTGCAGAATGACAGCTCATGGTCGTGATCGCTGATGGTCATGCGGCGCAGGTTGCGTATCACCATCAGGGTATGTTCGTCGACGGTATATATATGGAAGAGGTCGTACTGCATCAGGCCGACAATCTTGCCAAATGGTGGCAGATAGCGGGCCAGGATGCCATAACGGTTCATGCGTCGCAGTTCGTGGGTTAGTCCTCGGGGTTGACGGAAGATCTCCATGAAGAGGCTGCGGTTGCGTAGATCCTGGCGGAACTGGTCGTCGACCAGATCGCGGTGTTTTCTGATCAGGCGGATGGTGGCGGCGCGCACCCCTTTGATGCTGGGGTTCTGCTGGATTAACAGAAAGATCTCGAGCAGGGCAAAGGGGTAGCGTTGAAAAACTTTGTCGTGGCTGACCTCGATAAAGCCCTTGCTGATCTGAAATCGTTTATTGATGGGGGTCGGGGCGCCGACGTCCTCACTCAGTAAAATCGCCTCCTGGAACAGCTGCAGCAGCATCTCATTGAGACGGCTCAGCTCCATGATGGTGCGGTAGTACTGTTTCATGAACTGTTCTACGGCCAGTACTGATTCCTGGGTCTGGTAGCCAAACTGTTCGGCTAGGGTGCGCTGATAATCGAACAGTAGTCGGTCTTCGCGGCGCTTGGTCAGTATGTGGAGGGCAAAGCGGATCTTCCAAAGAAAATTTTGCCCCTCTATTAATTCTGTATGTTCGGCTTCGGTGAGGAAACCCTGTGTGACCAGATCGTGCAGTGTGGTGGCATTGAAGTGGCGCTTGGCTACCCAGCCGATCATCTGTATATCGCGCATGCCCCCCGGCCCCTCTTTGATGTTGGGTTCGAGGTTGTAGGCGGTGTCATCAAACTTGCGGTGGCGCAGGATCTGCTCTTGCCATTTGGCCTCAAAAAAATCACGGCTAGGCCAGATCTGGTCGGGGCCGGTT
Source organism: Tenderia sp. (SeqCode) (assembly GCA_043779675.1). GTDB lineage: Bacteria > Pseudomonadota > Gammaproteobacteria > Tenderiales > Tenderiaceae > JAKFXL01. Next base: position 8,976 of record JAYWDX010000077.1, on the reverse strand, counting down.
AGCTGGCGCATGGTGGTAAAGAGATCGGTGGGGCCGGCAACTAGCCGTGATTCCATCAGGTTGGTGGCGATTGTGATATCCAGGCTTGCCTGCTCAACACATTCCTGTAGCGAACGAACACTATGGCCGACTTCGAGGCCGATGTCCCAGAGGAACATGACAAATAATTCTATGGCGGCGCGATAGTGGTCATGTTCGTTGTCGCGTAGCAGGATGAGAATATCAATGTCTGAGCCTGGGTGGAGTTCGCTGCGGCCATAACCACCAACGGCGATGAGGGAGATGTTGATGTCGTTGGCGCTAAAGTAGTCGCGCCAAGCGTGGTACAGCAGGTGGTCGATCAGCTGGGCCTGAAGTGCTACTAAGCGGCCAGCCTTTTCATCGCATAAAAATAGTTTTTTGATCTCTTCTTTGCTGTTGCGCAATGTCTCGCGAAACAGATGTACCGTTGGTTGGTCCGACTTCAGTTGCGCCTCAAATCGTTGCTCATCAAAGATGGTGCTTAGGTCGGCCATAATTCAGGTCAGTGACTCTTCAGGGCGCAGGGTGAGTATCTCGTGGCCTGTCTCCGTCACCAGGATGGTATGTTCCCATTGTGCCGAAAGGCTGCGGTCTTTGGTGACAACCGTCCAGTTATCAGGCAGTAGTTTGACGTGACGTTTGCCAGCGTTGATCATCGGCTCAATGGTGAAGATCATGCCGGCAAGCAGCTCTATCCCGGTGTTAGGCGTGCCGTAGTGCACCACCTGGGGCTCCTCATGGAACTTGCTGCCAATGCCGTGACCACAGTATTCGCGCACCACTGACAACGCAAGCCCCTCAGCATAAGTCTGGATGGCATGGCCGATATCCCCTAGCCGATTGCCGGGTTTGACCATCCCGATGCCAAGCCTGAGGCACTCATAACTGGCTTCGGTGACTCGACGCGCCAAGATGGAAGGTTCGCCGATGTAGAACATCTTGCTGGTATCACCATGGTAACCCGCCTTAATGACGGTGATATCAACGTTAATAATGTCGCCATTTTTAAGTATTTTGTCACTGGGGATGCCGTGACAGACCTGGTGATTGACGGAGGTGCAGATGGACTTGGGGAAGCCATGGTAGTTGAGCGGCGCTGGGATCGCTTGCTGGACGTTAATGATGTGGTCGTGGCAGATGCGGTCAAGCTCGTCGGTGGTGACGCCTGCCTTGACGTAGGGCTCGATCATGGTCAGCACTTCGGCGGCCAAGCGACCGGCAACACGCATCTTCTCTATCTCATCGGGGCTTTTTATCATGGTGGTCATGGATGGTGTTGATTCTTGATAATGGGGGTTACGGGCGCGGTCGCCACGGCAGCCGGACCAGTAGGCCGGAATGATGGATAGGAATATTAGCTTGTTTGCATCTCATTGTCAGCCCTCACTTTTTTCTGAAAAACCAAGGTTGCCGGTCGATTCAAGAGATTGAGTCGACCGCTGATTTATGGTATAAAGCGCGCCAACCAGCGGTTATTGCTGGTGTTTCAGGCGCCGACAGTTGTCGGCAATTCGCACACACATCGGCACAGTTGCCTGGGTGCCCCCGATACTATCGGTGGGTTGGCAGCTGGGATGTGTGGAGGATTAACCCATACCATTTGGAGTTTTTTAATGTCTACTGTAACTATGCGTCAAATGTTGGAAGCGGGTGTACACTTTGGCCACCAGACCCGTTACTGGAATCCCAAGATGGGGCAGTACATCTTCGGTGATCGTAACCGTATCCATATCATCAATCTTGAAAAAACCTTGCCGATGTTCAATGACGCCATGAATTTTCTCGGCAGCATTGCAGCGAAGAAAGGCAAGGTTCTGTTTGTCGGTACCAAGCGTTCCGCCCAGGATATCATTCGTGAAGAGGCGATCCGTTGTGACATGCCCTACATCAATCATCGCTGGTTGGGTGGCATGCTCACTAACTTCAAAACCATCAAACAATCTATCAGACGCTTGAAAGAGCTGGAAGCGATGCAGTTGGATGGCAGCTTTAACCGTTTCAACAAAAAAGAGCAGTTGACCCTGAGTCGCGAGATGGTGAAGCTGGAGCGCAGTATCGGCGGCATCAAGAACATGGAGACCTTGCCGGATGCAATTTTCATGGTTGATGTTGGTCACGAAAAGATAGCCGTACAAGAGTCCAGGACACTGGGTATCCGTGTTGTGGGCGTGGTTGATACCAACAACGACCCGCGCGTAGTTGACTACGTTATCCCTGGTAATGATGACTCCGCACGTGCCATTTCCCTGTATGCCCGTGGTGTTGCTGATGCGGTCATCGCCGCGCGCGGCGTCGATTTTGCTGCCGACAATCAAGATGATTTTGTTGGTGCGGATGATGATAGCAAGGTTAAGACCAGCGTTAAAAAGCCAAAGAAGGTCACTGAAGAAGTGGCTGGTGATACACCGGCCTAAGCTGGTTTCTTTATGCACTGCGTGCATGGGCTGCACCCTACTGTAAATAGCCGGGTGCAGTCTGTTATATCAATGAATTTATAAACGAATTTTAAGTGAGGTTGAGGCGATGGAAATTACAGCAGCCCAGGTAAAAGAACTGCGTGAGCGTACTGGCTCCGGCATGATGGAATGTAAAAGAGCACTGGTTGAAACCAGTGGTGATATTGAGTCTGCTATCGAACTGATGCGCAAGGCAGGTTTGGCCAAGGCCGACAAAAAGGCGGGTCGTATTGCCGCTGAAGGTGCCATTGTTGTTGCGCGTAGTGCGGATGGTAAGCAGGCTGTGCTGGTTGAAATCAACTCTGAAACTGATTTCGTGGCCAAGGGCGATGCCTTTAAAATATTTGCAGATGAGGTCGTCCAATGCGCCCTTGATAGTGGCGTCAGCACTGGCGAGGCTCTACTGACCACTCCGGTGAGTAAGGGTTCTGACCTGACAGTGTCGGATCGTACTAAGGAGTTGATCGCCAAGGTTGGTGAGAAGATTTCCGTCCGCCGCATGTGCCGGGTTGAGTCAGACGTTGTCGGTGCCTATCTGCACGGTACTCGTATTGGTGTATTGGTGGGTTTGGCAGGTGGTGACGAAGAGCTGGCGCGTGATATTGCCATGCACATTGCTGCCAGCAAGCCAATCTGCATCAGCTCTGAGCAAGTTCCGGCTGAAGAGATTGCTAAAGAGAGAGATATTTTCACCGCCCAGGCGGCTGAGAGTGGTAAGCCTGCTGAGATCATCGAGAAGATGGTGGATGGTCGTATCGCCAAATTCCTGAAGGAGATCACTCTGCTTGGGCAGCCATTTGTGAAAAATCCAGATCAGACCATTGAGAAACTGCTGGCCTCTAAGGGTGCCAAGGTGATCAGCTTCGAGCGTATTGAGGCCGGTGAGGGTATCGAGAAGAAAGCGGACGACTTTGTTGCCGAAGTAATGGCTCAAGCGAAAGGAGCCTAATAGTGAATAGTAGCGACGCTAAACCTGAATATAAGCGTGTATTGCTTAAGCTAAGTGGCGAAGCTCTGATGGGTGAGGGTCAATTTGGTATTGACCCTTATACCATCGACCGCATTGCGGGCGAAGTTAAAGAGCTGATTGATGCCGGTATCGAGATCGGTATGGTGATTGGTGGCGGCAATCTGTTTCGCGGTGCTGGTCTCGCAGAGGCGGGCATGGAGCGTGTCACTGGTGACCATATGGGTATGCTGGCAACAGTGATGAACTCACTGGCTATGCAAGACGCTCTGGAGCATCATGGCATGTTCGCCCGCGTCATGTCGGCCATTAAGATCAATCAGATCTGTGAGGATTACATTCGTCGCCGAGCGGTGCGTCATCTTGAAAAGGGGCGTGTAGTTATTTTTGCTGCTGGTACTGGCAATCCGTTTTTTACAACTGATTCCGCCGCCAGCTTGCGTGCTATTGAGATTGGTGCCGATATGTTAATCAAGGCGACCAAGGTTGATGGCGTCTATACCGCTGATCCCAAAAAAGATCCTAACGCCACACGTTATGATTTTCTGACCTATGATTCTGTATTGGATCAGCGCCTGATGGTGATGGACGCAACGGCGATTGTATTGTGTCGTGATCACGACATGCCACTGTGTGTCCTTGATATCAATAAACCGGGTGCCCTCATGAGTGCCATCATGGGTGGAAAGGAAGGAACATTTGTTAGCAAGGGAGTTGAAGCATGATCGAAGATCTTAAAAAGGATGCTGTCGCCCGCATGGGCAAGAGTATCGATACTCTGAAGGACGAAATGTCTAAAGTCAGGACTGGACGTGCCCATACCAGTCTGCTGGATCAGGTTAAGGTTGATTATTACGGCAACGAAGTGCCACTAGCTCAGGCGGCAACCATCTCCGTCTCAGATGCCAGAACTCTTTCGGTGCAGCCTTGGGAGAAGGGCATGATGGTCGCAATTGAAAAGGCAATCATGTCTTCAGGCTTGGGATTGAATCCTTCGTCCTCCGGTCCTGTGATCCGTGTACCCCTACCGTCTCTGACAGAAGAGCGTCGTAAGGAGATGATTAAGGTTGTGCGTGGTGAAGCAGAGGGTGCGCGCGTGGCGATCCGTAATATCCGTCGTGACGTTAACGGTGATCTCAAGACGCTGTTGAAGGATAAAGATATCACTGAGGATGATTGTCGTGGGGCTGAGGATGCCATTCAAAAATTGACCGATAAATACATTGCTGATGTTGATCAAATTCTGGCAGCAAAAGAGAAAGATCTAATGGAGATCTAAAAATTGCTGAGAGGGGATGCCCCCATTTTTTGCAAGTTTTGGCTTGATCGCCATGTCCACACAAAATAAAAAAGATGGCCGAAGAGAAGCGTAAAGACGAATATCATGGAAGTGTCCCGCGGCATGTGGCCATCATCATGGATGGCAATGGCCGCTGGGCTAAGAAGCGTCTTATGCCGCGTATCGCTGGTCATCGTGCAGGTGTTGATTCGGTGCGCGCCATCGTTCAGCGCTGTGGCGAGGTGGGCGTTGACGCACTAACTCTATTTGCCTTCAGTAGTGAAAATTGGCGTCGCCCTGAGAGTGAGGTCGGATTGTTGATGGAGCTGTTTTTGGCGGCACTTCAGCGCGAAACCAAAAAACTAAACCAGAACAATGTGCGTTTGCGTGTAATTGGTGAGCGCAGCCGTTTTTCCGAAAAATTGCAGCAGGAGATTGTCAACGCTGAGACGTTGACCGCAAGTAATACCGGTTTAGTGCTATCGGTGGCAGCTAACTACGGTGGTCGCTGGGATATTACTCAGGCGGCTCGTGAGGTTGCAGAGCAAGTACGGAGCGGTCTGATTAATCCTGATGCAATCAATGAGGAGCTGTTGGGCCGGCACATGGCGATGGCCGATCTGCCGGAACCCGATCTTTTTATCCGCACCGGTGGCGAACAGCGCATCAGCAATTTTTTGCTCTGGCAGCTTGCTTATACGGAACTCTATTTCACCGATACCCTCTGGCCCGACTTTAAGCAGGAGGCGTTTGATTTGGCACTTCAATCATTTGTCAGTAGACAGCGCCGCTTTGGCCGCACCGGAGATCAGGTGGAGCAAAACAAGCGTGCTTAAACAACGTCTTCTGACTGCTGCCATTCTTGTTCCTTTGGTGGTCTGGGGGCTTCTGTCTCTCTCTACCGCTGTGATTGGTGCGATTTTAGCCCTGTTTGTATTAATAGGTGGCTGGGAGTGGGCTCGTCTGATTGGCTTGACCTCCCCTGGTGCACGTGTCGTCTATGCTCTGCTGGTTGCGGCCGTGCTCTGGGTGGCGCAGCAATTTGTGACAACCGTTGACTCGGCTATCACTATCATTTTGCTGTTGGCGGTGCTCTGGTGGCTGGTGGGGACAACTATGGTGTTTCGTTACCGTGGCGCAACGGGATTAAGTAATAGCGATCGAATTGTAGGTGCGGTGATTGGTCTACTAGTACTGGTGCCCACTTGGTTAGCGCTGGTCCATCTTCATGGCAGTACTCAGCGAGGGCCTGCACTGGTGCTGTTTTTGATGGTGCTGATTTGGGGTGCTGATAGTGGTGCCTACTTTGTGGGTCGTAAATGGGGGCGGCGCAAGCTGGCACCTCATGTTAGTCCCGGTAAAACGGTCGAAGGGGTGTTAGGTGGGATGATGGCCTCTATTGTTATCGCAGTGATCGGACTCGTACTTTTTGATATGCCGCTAACAAACGCCCTCTGGTTTATTCCGCTCTGTTTTGTAGTAGTGGCTTTCTCTGTGATTGGAGATCTATTCGAGAGTCTCTTCAAACGTCGTGTCGGCGTGAAGGATAGTGGTCAGATATTGCCGGGGCATGGTGGTGTACTGGACCGTATCGACAGCCTGACCACGGCAGCTCCTTTCTTTACTCTCGGCCTGATTCTGCTCGATGGCATGAAATGATTGGCGTAACGATACTGGGTGCGACCGGCTCCATTGGCACCAGTACACTGGATGTGATAGCACGTCACCCTGACGCATACAGGGTGGTGGCGTTGACGGCCAACCGTGATGTCGCCAAGATGGTTGAGCAGTGCCAGAGTTTCAGGCCGCGTTATGCGGTAATGGCGGATGAGCAATCCGCCGAGGCGTTGGAGAAGCAGTTGCGTGCCTGTGGCAGCGAAACTCAGGTGCTAGCCGGTGTGGCTGGCTTGATTACCGTGGCAACCCTGCTGGAGGCCGATTGTGTCATGGCGGCTATTGTTGGTGCAGCGGGTCTGTTGCCGACATTGGCAGCAGCGAGTGCGGGTAAACGCATCCTGCTGGCCAATAAAGAAGCGTTGGTATTGTCTGGCGGCCTCTTCATGAAAGAGGTCCAGAAAAACAGAGCTGTATTACTGCCTGTCGACAGCGAACACAATGCCATTTTTCAGTGTCTGCCCCCTGATTATGAGGGCGATCTGGCACTGGCTGGGATCCGTCAGATTCTCTTGACCGCTTCGGGCGGGCCATTCCGAACCTGCGCCATTGAGCTGCTTGATAACGTCACCCCAGCAGAGGCGTGTGCCCACCCCAATTGGGATATGGGGCGCAAGATCTCGGTTGATTCCGCTACTATGATGAACAAAGGGCTGGAAGTGATCGAGGCGCGTTGGCTTTTTAATCTTGAACCGCAGCAGATCCAGGTGGTCATACATCCTCAGAGTGTGATCCACTCGATGGTGGAGTATGTTGATGGTTCGGTACTGGCACAGCTCGGTAGTCCCGATATGCGCACGCCGATTGCTAATGCACTGGCGTGGCCAAAGCGGATCGATGCCGGAGTGCAGCGGCTTAACCTCTTCAAGGTAGCGCGTCTCGATTTTGAAGAGCCTGATTTCAATCGCTTTCCTTGCCTACGTCTTGCCTATGAGGCGTTGGCAGAAGGTGGTACCGCCACGGCGATTCTTAACGCGGCCAATGAGGTGGCGGTAGAGGCGTTTCTTAATGGTCAGTTGCGTTTTACAGCAATCGCCAGTGTGGTAGAACAGGCTCTGAAAAATATTGGTTCGGTAACAGTAGATAGCCTCGATGCAGTTCTGGATACTGATCGTGAAACCCGCCTATACACTAGGCATTTGATTCATCAGATTGGTTAGGCAGTATGACGACGGTCTTATCATCAGTTTTTTTCTTTATTGTGGCGCTGGCTATTCTCATCACCGTGCATGAGTTTGGTCACTATTGGGTGGCGCGTAGGCTTGGTGTCAAGGTATTGCGTTTTTCCATTGGCTTTGGCAAGCCGCTGTGGAGTAAACGCTTTGGTTCTGACAATACGGAATATGTCGTGGCTGCCATCCCTTTGGGTGGATATGTGCGTATGTTGGATGAGCGCGAAGGCGATGTCGCGCCGGAAGAGCTTCACCGCACTTTTAATCGTCAGTCGTTGGCCAAACGGTTTGCTATCGTTGTGGCGGGCCCCGTTTTTAATTTCATGCTTGCCATTGCTGCCTATTGGCTCATTTTTGTGATTGGTACAATTGGTATGAAGCCGATTATCGGGACGGTGACGGCTGAGTCGATTGCCGCCCAGGCTGGGTTGTCGCAGGGAGATGAAATTATTGCAGTGGCGGGTAAACGTACCCCGACATGGGAGACTGCTGTGGTTGGTATGCTTGAAGCATCCCTCGACTCTGGTGAGATTGTGCTTAAGGTGAGAGAGTCAATCAGTCATAACGAAGTTGAACGTCGTTTTGATTTTGCCACGATTCCTGATGATCTTAACCGTGGTGGTTTTCTTGATTACATCGGGATACGTCCCTATCGCCCTGTGATGCCTCCTATTATCGGCGAGCTTGCGCCTGGTGGCGCTGCCGCCGAGGCGGGCATTGAGGTGGGTGACCGTGTCATCTCAACTGATGGTGAAGCAGTAGCAGGTTGGGAAACGTGGGTCGATTACGTGCGCGCCCATCCGGACAAGCCGATGACCGTTGTTGTGATGCGTGACGGTGCGCAGGTGACACTGTCGCTGACACCTACCTCACTTTCCAGTAAGGAGGGCAATATTGGTAAGATTGGCGCGGGTGTTGAATTGCAGCAGATGCCTGAGGAATTGGTGGCTCTGGTTCAGTATGGTCCGTTGGATGCGCTGGCAAATGCAATGACCAAAACTTGGGACATGTCGTTTCTGACCCTGAATATGTTGGGTAAGATGGTAGTTGGTGATGTATCACTCTCTAATCTCAGCGGTCCCATCAGTATCGCAAAATATGCTGGTTATTCGGCCAGCATCGGTTTTATCTCATTCCTGACGTTTCTTGCTATCGTCAGTATCAGTCTTGGTGTGCTTAATCTGTTACCGATCCCAATGTTGGATGGCGGCCACCTGATGTACTATCTGGTCGAGATGGTGAAGGGGTCGCCAGTGTCGGAAAGAACGCAGATATTTGGACAGAAAATTGGTGTCGCAATGCTATTAGGGATGATGGTAGTGGCGTTTTATAATGATATTTTGCGTCTTTTAGTCAAATAATAGGGTCGTGAAGATGAATAAACGACCTGATCTTAGCTGGATTTTT
>JAYWDX010000076.1:0-3809 GCA_043779675.1 Tenderia sp. (SeqCode) | reverse complement strand
TCCGTCACTCGCTAGCGCTCCTAACTACGAAAGGGCAGACGGCGTAGCCTATCCGGGACTAGCGGCCCTCGCTTCGCTATCCATGGCCGCCAGCGATTGCCCTGTATTACAACTTGAAGCAGAGCTGGGACATAGTAGCCACCGCTTCGCATAGTACGCTTCAACGGCCCGGTGGCCCGGGGTACGCATTTGATACATACAACAACGCCGTCAGCATGAAACTTCGTTTTCGCTTCTGATTTTTTGGCCATTCATCGTCCGCGCAAATCAAGCCGTCTCGAAAATTGATGGGATCATGTTTTGAATTTTGACATTTCAGCAAACAGCCAGGATTGCATGACACCTCACAGCTCACTCCAGGAGGCGTTCGACTTGATGCGGAGCAACGACATGGAAAGCCTCTGCGTCATCAACAACCGCACCGCCCCACCGCAACTCTTTGGTCTGCTCACCCGCGCCGGGACCCAAAGATAATCTTTGGGGAGTACTATCGCCAGCCAGGGGCCGCCTTAAAGTAGCCACCCCTTACCCGACTGTGGTACACATGCCCACTCTTTGTCTACTGAATAAAGGAATTTACGATGTTGTGGATCAAGTCACTGCACATAATCTTCATGGTCACCTGGTTTGCCGGACTCTTCTACCTGCCACGCCTGTTTGTCTACCACGCCATGAGCGACGACGGCGTCAGCAACGAGCGTTTCAAAGTGATGGAGCGCAAGCTCTTCCACGGCATCATGACGCCTGGTGCGGCGCTGACCGTGCTCTTTGGACTCTGGCTGGTGATCGCTTACGGATTGGGGATTGGTACTGGCGGCTGGTTCCACGCCAAGATGGCGCTGGTGGTATTACTGATCGCCTACCATGTCTGGTGTGGCAAACTGCTGAAGGACTTCAAGAATGACCGTAACCGCCGTGGCCACGTTTTTTACCGCTGGTTTAACGAATTCCCGGTGCTGATTCTTATCGTTGCGGTGATTCTGGTCGTAGTTCAGCCCTTTTAGGGCAAAAACACAACTTTGGTGCGGACGAGCTTACAAAACGAGCGTCTAGGGCGGCTGCTTATACACAATGAAACAGCCGCCCGGCAACCTTTTTATCCACCGCCCCTGATTTCAGCTGGCTTTATCAGCATTCTCTTAAGTCAATGTTTTTATTTAACTTTAAGAAATGGGCACGATCACGCCAGTTTAACAAATCTGCAACAGCGACAAGCAGTTGGCAGCATTAACCCCATTCCATCCACAAAGTTATCCACAGCTTTTGTGTATGAACAACAATATGGCTGGTTAATGAATAAGTTAGCTGCCATCGCCACAAAACCGGGTAAAAGAGTGGGTATTTGAATGGCAAACACCCAACAGTGAATTAAATCTCAAAAACCATGAACATTGATTCGTTCCGTATCGCCAACAAAGCTGACGCCAAGGCTATCGCTCAACTCGTCAACGAATCTTATCGCCCGAAATATCGAGGCCAAGGCTGGACTCACGAAGCTGACCTGATATCGGGAGAGCGGATTAATGCCGCTCAAATCGCGGAGGCAATCGCTAGCGATGGTTCAATTATTCTCCTGGGTTTCAGCGGTTCCGAAGCCATAGCCTCTGTTCACATTGAAAAAGATGGCGACAATTGCCTCATTGGAATGCTTGCGGTTAGTCCAGGTGGTCAAGGGAGAGGTGTTGGAAAAGAGATGCTTTCACAGGCCGAATGCTACGCAAACATGAAATTCAACTCCAAGAAATTCACCATGCTTGTCATCTCCGCCAGAAGTGAATTGATCTCCTTTTATCTAAGGCGCGGGTATCAAAAAACAGGGGCCGTAATGGATTATCCGTTATCGGCTGGCGCGGGCGCGCCCAAACGCACCGACCTCAAAGTCGAGGTTCTGGAGAAGGTGTCGGGCAAACTGCTCAACCCGGAGGATAGCCACTGGCAGAGCAGCTCATGACCATCTCCAAACTCATTTTACGGGTCGCCATCCCCTCGCCGTTGCACGGCAGTTTCGACTACCTGCCGCCGCCAGAGTGCAACCCCAACCAGCTGCAACCGGGCATCCGCCTGCGCCTCCCCTTTGGCCGCAGCCAGGTGGTCGGCATCCTGCTGGAGGTTGCCAATACCTCGCAGATTGATGAAGCAAAACTACGCCCCGTCCTTGAGATCCTCGACGCTGCACCGCTGCTCGCCGCCGAGCAGATGCGGCTACTGCGCTGGGCCAGCCACTACTACCACCATCCGCTGGGGGAGGTGCTGGCCACCGGCCTGCCGACGCTGCTGCGCCGGGGGGAGGCGGCCGAGGCGCGCCACCGTTCCCTCTGGCGGATCACAGAGTCTGGCCTTGAGGCAGACATCACACCGCTCGAAAAACGGGCCAAGCGCCAGTCCGAGCTGCTGCTGCGGCTGCGCGCCGCCCCCGCCGGCCTCACCGCCGATCAACTTGCAGAACTGCCGCGTAACTGGATCGACGCCATGGCGGCGCTGGTGAAAAAGGGGTGGGCGACGCTGGAGCAGATCCCCAGCCTCAGCCAGTCCCGTAATCAGGACGGTACCGCGCCGGAACAGGGGCCATCCCTCAACGACCAGCAACAACAGGCGATCAACCAAGTGCTGCACCACCAGCACGAATTTGCCGCCTTCCTGCTCGATGGCGTCACCGGCAGCGGCAAGACCGAGGTCTACCTGCGCATCATCAGCGAGGTGCTGGCGGCAGGCAAACAGGCGCTGGTATTGGTCCCCGAGATCACCTTGACGCCGCAGCTGATCGAACGCTTCCAGCGCCGCTTCAGCCTCCCCATCGCCGTGCTTCACTCTGGTCTCAACGACCGCGACCGCCTCAACGCCTGGCTCTACGCCGCCAATGGCGCGGCGCGCATCATCATCGGCACCCGCTCCGCCATCTTCACCCCCATGAAAACCCCCGGCATCATCATCGTCGACGAGGAGCACGACGCTTCTTTCAAACAGCAGACCGGCTTCCGTTATTCAGCCCGCGACCTGGCCGTGGTGCGGGGGCAACAGCAAAACATCCCGGTACTGCTCGGCTCGGCCACCCCCTCCTTCGAAAGCCTGCTCAACCTGCGCCAGGGACGCTACCACCACCTACTGCTGCCACAGCGCGCAGGCAGCGCCAAACCGCCGCGCGTCGAGCTGCTCGACGTGCGTGGCCAGCCGATGGAGGATCAACTCTCCGCCCAGCTGCTCGGCCAGATACGCCGCCACCTCGACGCCGGCAACCAGGTGCTGCTGTTCCTCAACCGTCGTGGCTTTGCGCCGACCATGATCTGCCACGAATGCGGCTGGATCGCCGAGTGCAAACGCTGCGACAGCCACATGACCCTGCACCAGCAGAAGCGCCAGCTCTGCTGCCACCACTGCGGCAGCCAGCGCCCCGTCGCGCGCCAGTGCCCCGCCTGCGGCAGCGCCGACCTGCGCCCCATCGGCAGCGGCACTGAACGGATCGAAGAGACCCTGCAACAGCGCCTGCCCGGCACCCCCATCACCCGCATCGACCGCGACTCCACCCGCCGCAAAGGGAGCCTCGAAGCCAAGCTCGACGAGATCCACGACGGCAGCAGCCGCCTGCTCATCGGCACCCAGATGCTCGCCAAAGGGCACCACTTCCCCAACGTCACCCTCGTCGGCATCCTCGACGGCGACCAAGGACTCTTCGGCATCGACTTCCGCGCCAGCGAACGCATGGCCCAACTCATCGTCCAGGTCGCCGGACGCGCAGGCCGCGCCGAAAAACCAGGACTGGTGCTGATCCAGACCCACCACCCCGACAACCCGCTGCTGCAACTGCTCTGCCA